>NZ_SMKM01000013.1 GCF_004348665.1 Actinomadura sp. GC306
CGGCAGGACGGAACGCAAATCGTTCAGCGATGTCTGAGACCGCGTGAAATACCGGTGCACCCCCGTCGGGTGCACCGGTATTTTGCTGACCCCGCCGGCCGGGGGCCGGGCTATTTCGGCCGGGCGAATGCGGGCTTTCCCGGTGCGTCCGCGCGCCGCCGCGCCGGCCGCGCCGGCGGGCCGCCCTCGCCGTCGCCCTTGTCCTCCAGAGCCGCGGCAATGCGGTGCAGCGCCTCCGCGACCGAGACCATCGCCTGCACCTGGGCGGCCGCCATGAGGTTTCCCGGCGACGGATCGGCGGCCTGTGCCTCCGCGGCCGCGTCACATGCCTGCTGGCTCCACCAATGCACGCGGCGATTCTATTGGCCGGTCGAATTCCGCACCCGCCGCCGCGCCGCCCGTTACCGGAACCGAAAAGGAAAGGCTTTTATCCGTGACCACGGAACCGCGCGCCGCACCGCGTCCGGCGCCCCCGCGCTGGGCGGGCAAGCCGGTGCGCCAGCTCACCACCGGCGAGCTCGCCGAGGCCCTCGCCTACCTCGAAAGGCACCGTCCCGACGACGACGTCCTCGGCCGGGCCCTCGCCGGCGAGTTCGCCCGCCGCACGGCCGCCGCCGAGTTCGCGCGCCGCACCGCCGACCGCGCGCCGGAGCCCGGCGGACCGCCGCGTACGTGAGGGTTGGGAGGGAATGGGAGGGAGCATGGAGGTACGACTGCGCAGGGTGTACGACGACGCCTCGTCCGACGACGGCAAGCGGATCCTCGTCGACCGGGTGTGGCCGCGCGGCCTGTCGAAGGACAAGGCGCGGCTGGACGAGTGGGCGAAGGACGTCGCCCCGTCAACGGAGCTCCGCAAGTGGTACGGCCACGAGGCCGGCCGATTCGGCGAGTTCGCCCGCCGCTACGAGGCCGAGCTGGACGAGCCGGAGCGCGCCGCCGCCCTGGAGAGGCTGAGGGAGATCGCCGGCGGCGGACCGGTGACCCTGTTGACCGCGACCAAGGACGTCGACCACAGCCAGGCCGCCGTCCTCGCCGACCGTTTGCGCGAGGACTGACGGTTCCGGCGACGCCCCCCGGCCCGCCGCCGGGGGACGCCGCCGGGGGACGCCGCCGAACCCGTGGCAGGGGCTGTCACGTGCGGTGATGCGCACGTCCTACAGTGGAGGGGTCTTCGAGGAAGGGATCATCACATGCCGTTGGCCCCCCGCCTGCCGGCCCCACCCGAGATGCTGTCTGCCCTAGAGGAGACCTACGACAGGGTGCTGCGGCGCGATCCGGGCGAGGCGGAGTTCCACCAGGCCGTCCACGAGGTACTGGAGTCCCTCGGGCCGGTGCTCGCCGCGCGGCCGGGCCTGGCCTCGGCCAAACTGGTCGAGCGCCTGGTCGAGCCGGAACGTCAGATCATTTTCAGGGTGCCCTGGCAGGACGACCAGGGCCGTGTCCATGTCAACCGCGGCTTCCGCGTCGAGTTCAACGGGGCGCTCGGCCCGTACAAGGGCGGGCTGCGGTTCCACCCGACCGTGAACCTCGGCATCGTGAAGTTCCTCGGTTTCGAGCAGATCTTCAAGAACGCGCTGACCGGGCTGGGCATCGGCGGCGGCAAGGGAGGCAGCGACTTCGACCCGCACGGCCGCTCCGACGAGGAGGTCATGCGGTTCTGCCAGTCGTTCATGACGGAGCTGTACCGGCACGTCGGCGAGCACACCGACGTCCCCGCCGGCGACATCGGCGTCGGCACCCGCGAGATCGGCTACCTGTTCGGCCAGTACCGACGCGTCACCAACCGCTGGGAGGCGGGGATGCTGACCGGCAAGGGCCAGATGTGGGGCGGGTCCGCGGGCCGGACGGAGGCGACCGGCTACGGCAACGTCATGTTCACGGCCGAGATGCTGCGGCGGCGCGGCGAGGACCTGGACGGCCAGCAGATCGTGGTGTCCGGTTCCGGGAACGTCGCGATCTACACGGTCGAGAAGGCCCAGCAGCTCGGCGCGAACGTCATCACGGTGTCCGACTCCAGCGGCTACGTGGTGGACGAGAAGGGCCTCGACCTCGATCTCCTCAAGCACGTGAAGGAGGTCGACCGCGGCCGCGTCTCCGACTACGCGGACCTGCGCGGGTCCTCGGCGCGGTTCATCCCCGGCGGCTGCGTGTGGGACGTGCCCGCCGACATCGCGCTGCCGTCCGCGACGCAGAACGAGCTGGACGCCGCCGCGGCGCGCACCCTCGTCCGCAACGGCGTGAAGGCCGTCTCGGAGGGCGCGAACATGCCGACGACGCCCGAGGCCGTCCACATCTTCCAGGAGGCCGACGTCGCGTTCGGCCCCGGGAAGGCCGCCAACGCCGGCGGTGTCGCGGTCAGCGCGCTGGAGATGCGGCAGAACGCGAGCCGCGCCGCCTGGACGTTCTCCCGGGTCGAGGAGGAACTCGCCTCGATCATGACCGGCATCCACGAGAAGTGCTACGAGACGGCCGAGCGCTATGGCGCGCCCGGCGACTACGTCGTGGGCGCCAACATCGCGGGCTTCGAGCGCGTCGCCGACGCCATGCTCGCCCAGGGCCTGATCTAGGGTCCGCCCCCGCCCGGCCGCACGCCGGGCATCCGTTTCCGACGGGTCGTCCGCCTTCAACGGCGAGGGCGGCGACACCGCGCCGGACGAGCGGACGAACGCCTCCGGCGACCCCCCGCACCTGCACGACTTGCCTGTACGCGCCCATGCGGGGCGCTGATCGGATGATCCGGGCAACGCGTCGTTCCGCGCACCTCGCAGCCGGGTTTCCGGGATCCTGCCACGGGCAGGGGTTCGACCATTGCCAGACGTTGTCGTTCCGTCCGGGGGGTCTTGGAGATGGCATCGGGGTGGTACGGGTCCGGGGGCGGCATGGACCCGTTCGAGGAGATGCTCGCGCGGTTCTTCGGGTCGCGGGCACACCGCCGTCCGATGGAGCGGATCAGCATCGCGCGGCTGATGAGCGAGCCCGCGCGGGAGCTGGTGCGGGACGCGGCCACGCAGGCGGCGCAGTGGGGCAGCGTCGACCTCGACACCGACCACCTGCTGTGGGCGGCGACCCGGCAGCAGGGCACCCGGCACTGGCTGGAGCGCGCCGGCGCCGACCCGGACAAGATCCGGCGCGAGATCGAGGAGCACGTCCGGCGCGGTGAGCCGCGGGACGTGCCGCCCGAGCTGACGCCGTCCGCCAAGCGCGCCCTGCTGGACAGCCACCAGGTGTCGCGGGCCCTCGGCTCGTCCTACATCGGGCCGGAGCACCTGCTGTTCGCGCTGGCGCTCGACCGCGGCTCCGGCGCGGGCCGGATCCTGGACGCCGAGCACGTCACCCCGGACACGCTGCAGTCGGCCGCCGGCGCCGGGCAGCACCCCGCGGGCGGCGGGACCGGCGGCGGGCAGCAGAGCGGCACCCCGACGCTGGACGAGTTCGGCCGCGACCTGACCGCGCTCGCCCGGGAGGGCCGGATCGACCCGGTGATCGGCCGCGACGCCGAGATCGAGGAGACCGTCGAGGTCCTGTCCCGGCGCACCAAGAACAACCCGGTGCTGATCGGCGACCCGGGCGTCGGCAAGACCGCGATCGCGGAGGGGCTCGCGCAGCGGATCGTGGACGACGACATCCCGGAGACGCTGCGCGGCAAGCGGCTGGTGCAGCTCGACCTCGGCGGCGTCGTAGCCGGCACCCGCTACCGGGGCGACTTCGAGGAGCGGCTGAAGAAGGTCGTCGACGAGATCCGCGCGCACGCCGACGAGCTGGTCGTGTTCATCGACGAGATCCACACGCTGGTGGGCGCGGGCGGCGGCGAGGGCGCGATGTCGGCGGGCAACATGCTGAAGCCGCCGCTGGCGCGCGGTGAGCTGCACGTCGTCGGCGCGACGACCATCGACGAGTACCGCCGGCACATCGAGAAGGACGCCGCGCTCGAACGCCGGTTCCAGCCGATCCTGGTGCCCGAGCCGTCCGTGGACGACAGCATCGAGATCCTGCGCGGGCTCCGCGACCGGTACGAGGCGCACCACCGGGTGCGGTTCACCGACGAGGCGCTGGTCGCGGCCGTGGACCTCGCGAGCCGCTACCTGACCGACCGCTTCCTGCCGGACAAGGCGATCGACCTGATCGACCAGGCGGGCGCCCGCGTCCGGCTGCGCTCCGGGCGGGACGGCGGCCGCCGCGAGCTGGAGGACCGGCTCGACCGGCGGCGCCGCGAGAAGGACCAGGCCGTCGCCGACGAGGACTACGAGCGGGCGTCCGAGCTGCGCGACGAGGTCGCCCGGCTGGAGAAGGACATCGAGGCGCTGCGCGACAACGGCGGCCCCGCCACCGTCCCGGAGGTGACGACGGAGGAGATCGCCGAGGTAGTGTCGCGGATCTCCGGCGTCCCGGTGACCCAGTTGACCCAGGCCGAGCGGGAGCGGCTGACGCGCCTTGAGCAGACCCTGCACGAGCGCGTGATCGGGCAGCAGGACGCCGTCGCGGCGGTGGCGCGCGCCGTCCGCAGGTCCCGCGCGGGCATGGGCGACCCGGACCGCCCGATCGGCGGGTTCCTGTTCCTCGGCCCGACCGGCGTCGGGAAGACCGAGCTGGCCAAGGCACTCGCCGAGGCGCTGTTCGGCAGCCGCGACCGGCTCATCCGCTTCGACATGAGCGAGTTCCAGGAGCGGCACACGGTGAGCCGGCTGATGGGCGCGCCGCCCGGATACGTCGGGTACGAGGAGGCCGGCCAGCTCACCGACGCCGTCCGGCGGCAGCCGTACTCGGTGATCCTGCTCGACGAGATCGAGAAGGCGCACCAGGACGTCTTCAACGTCCTGCTGCAGCTGCTGGACGACGGCCGCCTCACCGACGCGCAGGGCCGCACCGTCGACTTCCGCAACACCGTCGTCATCATGACCAGCAACCTCGGCTCCGAGCTGATCACCGGCCGGACCGACATCGGGTTCGGCACGGCCGGCGGCGAGTCCGCCGCGCTCAGCGAGCGGATCACCCGCCGGCTGCGCGAGGCGTTCCGGCCCGAGTTCCTCAACCGGATCGACGAGATCATCGTGTTCCAGCGGCTGGAGGCCGGGCAGCTCCGACAGATCACCGACCTGCTGCTGGACGAGACGCGCCGCCGCCTCCGCGCGCAGGACGTCGACGTGACCTTCAGCACCGAGGCCGTCGACTGGATCGCCGAGCGCGGCTACCAGCCCGAGTTCGGCGCCCGCCCGCTGCGCCGCACGATCCAGCGGGAGGTGGACGACCAGCTGTCCGACCTGCTGCTCGCCGGCGACCTGCGGCACGGCAGCCACGTGCGGGTCGGCGCGGTGCAGGGCGGCCTGGAATTCCACGTGATGACCGAGGAGAAGGAGCCGGGGGAGGGGCTACAGTCGCGGTCGTGACGACCGCTCCCCTCCACGGCTCCCTCCGGCTCCCCGACGGCACCTGGGTCCGGGCGCGCGGCCTGCGGCACCCGATGCCCGCCGGCCCCGCCCCCGCATTCGGCCTCTACCTCGGCTCCGGCCGGCTCCGCGGCCGGCACGAAGCCGCGCTGACCTGGCCGTCGGTGTGGCTCGACTGGCCCGACTTCCGGCTGCCCCGCGACCGGGACGAGGCCGTCCGGCAGATCCGCGCGCTGCACGAGCGGGCCCGCGCGGGCGAGGCGGCCGAGGTCGCCTGCGGGGGCGGTGTCGGGCGCACCGGGACCGTCGTCGCCTGCCTCGCCGTCCTGTCCGGCGTGCCGCCGTCCGAAGCGGTCGCGTGGGCGCGCGAGCACCACCACCCGAGGGCCGTCGAGACGCCGTGGCAGCGCCGCTGGGTGGCCGGTTTCCCGCACTCCGGTCTCCCGCACTGACCCGCCGTGCCGACCGGGTCAGCCGCCGAGGATCAGCGACGCGGCGTGCTCGCCGATCATCATGCTCGGGGCCGCGGTGTTCCCGCCGGTGATGCTCGGCATGATCGAGGCGTCGGCGACGCGGAGCCCCTCGATGCCGCGGACGCGCAGCGCCGGGTCGACGACGGCGCGCTCGTCGGTGCCCATCCGGCAGCTCCCCCCGGGGTGGTAGACGGTCGTCGCCCGGTTCGGCAGCTCCCTGGCCATCGTCGCGCGGTCGGGGAAGTCCGGGCCGGGGGACAGCTCGGCGGTCACGTCCGCCGCGATGATCTTGTTGGCCATGATCTCCCGGACGAGTTCGATGCCGTCCAGCAGCAGCCGCGCGTCGTCGGGCTCGGACAGGTAGCCGGGGTCGATGACGGGCGCGGCGGCCGGGTCCGCGGACGCGAGCCGCACCGTCCCGCGGCTCTTCGGGTAGATCAGCGTCGGCATGATCGTGAGGGCGGAGCGCTTGTCGACCTTGTGCCGCGTCGGCGCGTCCTGGTTCGGGAACGGGTACGACCACGGCAGCGCGTGGATCTGCAGGTCGGGGATGTCGCCCGCCTGCGGGCTGCGGACGAACCCGACCGCCTCGAACACGCTGCGCGCCATCCACGTCCCGCCGCGGGTCCACTCCTTGAGCAGCCCCGAGGCGAAGTAGGGGGCGGTGCCGCGGTGCCGGGCCGTGCCCATGACGAACGTCATCGGGACGAACATGTGGTCGTGGAGGTTGTCGCCGACGGGCAGGTCGGCGTGGACCTCGATGCCGTGCTCGCGGAGGTGCGCCGCGGGCCCGACCCCCGACAGCATCAGCAGGTGCGGCGACCCGAACGCGCCCGCCGCGAGGATGACCTCGCGCGTCGCGCGGATCGTCCCGCGGCCCTTCCCGGTGACGACCTCGACGCCGGTGGCGCGGCCGTCCTCGACCACCACGCGGCCCACGGTCGCCTTGGTGACGATGGTCAGGTTGTCGAGGCCGTGGTCGTCGAGGTACCCGACGGACGAGCTGTAGCGCAGCCCGTCGTGGGCGCTCTGCTGGAAGATCGACGCGCCCTCCTGCTCCTCGCCGTTGTAGTCGTCGTTGCGCTTCACGCCCGCCGTGTCGGCCATCGCCTCCAGGAACGCCTCGGACGCGGGCGTGAGGTCGCGCTGCCGGGTCACCTGGATCGGCCCGCCCGCGCCGCGCAGGCCGGTCGAGCCGTCCTCCCAGTTCTCCATCCGCCGGAAGCTCGGCAGGACGTCGTCGTAGCTCCAGCCGGTGCAGCCCTCCGCCGCCCAGTCGTCGAAGTTCTTCCGGTGGCCGCGCACGAACAGCATCCCGTTGATCGACCCGGAGCCGCCCAGCACCTTGCCCCTGGTCTGCGGGATCTTCCGGTCGAGCGCGTTCGCCTGCGGGGCGCTGTAGAAGCCCCAGTCGAGCCGCTTCTTCAGCTGCGGCACGTTGTGGAAGATGGCGATCAGGCCCGGCTTGCGGACGAGCGCGGTCCGGTCGGGCCCGCCCGCCTCGACCAGGACGACGTCCGCCCCCGACTCGGCCAGGCGCTTGGCCAGCACGCAGCCCGCGCTGCCGGCTCCCACGACGACGTAGTCAGCGGTCCGATCCATGTGCACCTCTTCAGCGTCCGCGGAGGCGACCACTCGTGCGGACCGCGCCTGTCCCGATCGCCCGGATGGCTGCACGGTAGAAGCCTCCGGACGTCCTGGAAACCGGGAGTCCCGGTGACCGGAACCCTCGGCCACCCGCTCACTCGTAAGGGTTCTTCGGCTTCTCGACCTTCTTGAGGGAGTGGGCGCGGAGGGTCTGGACGACGGTGCGGTCCGTCTGGCGGGGCGGCTCCCAGACGCCCGTGACCCGGACCCAGGAGTCGGCGGGCGGCTGCGGGACGCCGCGCACCCGCACCGGGAACGGGACGGCGTCGCCCGCGCAGCACGCGATCTTCATCCGGGTGAGCTGCCAGCCGCCCCGTTCCGTCCCGGCCGGTGTCACGAAGCCGGTCAGCCGCACGGGGACGCCCTGGAGCTCGGCGGGGTCGCCGGTCTGGGCCTCGTGGGCGCGGCCGATGAACTCGCCCAGCGACATGTCGACCGGGCCCCCGGCGGCGGACAGCGGCCGGAAGCCGTCGTCCGGCGGGGCGGGCGGCGGCGCGGCGCGTCCGGTGTCGCGCGCCGCGCTGAACGAGCCGAGCGCGGGCGGCGCCACCAGGAAGATCGCCAGCACGGGCAGGCCGAGCAGCCACGCCACCCGCGGCCCGCGCGAGTGGTCATGCCCGTGCCCGTGCCCGTGGTCATGCCCGTCGTCATGGTCCGGGACGTCCCGCCACTCGCGGCGCAGCCCGGCGCCGCCCAGCACCAGCAGCGCCACCGCCGCGGCCACCAGCGGAAACCGGAAGCCGGGCCGCACGTAGTTGACGTACTCGCCGCTGACCAGCGTGATCCACAGCACCGCGGCGCCGAGGAACACCAGCAGCAGGTTCTGCGCGGCCCTGGTCACGACAGCAGCCCTCCCACCAGCACGCTGACGCCGACCGCCAGGCAGAACGTCAGCGGCACGAACCGGACCGCGAAGCGGCGGCCGAAGAAGCCCGCCTGGAGCGCGATGAGTTTCAGGTCCACCATCGGGCCCACGACCAGGAAGGTCAGTTTCGCGGTCGTCGAGAACTGCGACAGGCTCGCCGCGACGAACGCGTCGGCCTCCGAGCAGATCGACATCAGCACGGCCAGCAGCGCGAGCAGCAGCACCGAGACGACGGCGTCCCCGGCGGCGGCGTTCACCCAGTCCGCGGGGACGACCACGTTGATCGTGGCGGCCGCGGCCGCACCGACCACAAGGAACCCTCCGGCGTGGACGATGTCGTGCCGCATCGCCTGCCGGAACGCCTCCACGCGCCCCGCCCGCCCGTGCGCCTCCGGCCGGGACGGGATCCGGATCCACTCGCCCTTGCCCACCAGCAGCCACACCCAGCCGACCAGCACCGCGACGATCAGCGACGCGGCGAACCGGCCCACCACCATCTCCGGCCGCCCCGGGAACGCGACCGCCGTCGCGATCATCACGACCGGGTTGATCGCGGGCGCGGCGAGCAGGAAGGTCAGCGCCGCGGCGGGCGCCACCCCGCGGGCCATCAGCCCGCCCGCGACCGGCACCGACGCGCACTCGCAGCCCGGCAGCACGGCCCCCATCGCGCCGGCGGCGGGCACCGCGGCACCCGGCCGGCGCGGCAGCACCCGCCGCCACAGCGACGCCGGGACGAACGAGGTGATCGCGGCCGACAGCGCGACCCCGAAGACCAGGAACGGCAGCGCCTGCACGCACACCGCGACGAAGATCGTGGTCCACGCGTCAAGGGCGGCGGCGCCGGCGAGCGGCGCCACCCACGTCCGGCCGAGGACCAGCACGGCGGCCAGCAGGCCGAACACCAGGGCGGCGCGGGTGCCCGGAGCGGCGGGCTCGCGGCGGCCCCAGTCGGCCGGCGGAAGCAGCTCGTCCTCGGCCTCCCGAAGGCCGACGCGGTCGCTCATGGCGGCAATCGTGCCAGAGCCCCCGGTCCGAAACGGGGACCGTTCGTGAAACACATCCGGACCGAATCGTGGGGTCGGGCTGCCTGTCGGGCCCCGGGAGGCGCATACTGGTCATTGATGAAACCCACAGGAGCCGCCAGGCGGCGACATCTGCCCACCAGTCCCTTCAAGCCCCCGCCCGCCGCGCCACCGGCCAAGGTGTTCGAGCCCGAGGACCGGGTGACGCACGACAAGTACGGCCTCGGCCGCGTGCTCGAAGTCGAGGAGGGCCAGGCGGTCCTCGTCGATTTCGGAACGGGGAAGGTCCGCATTCCGGCCCCTTACAGCAAGCTTCTGAAGCTCTGACACCGGCTCAGCGTTCCGGCGGGGGGTCCAGGAGGCCGTGATGCAGGGCCTTCAGCACGGCCCTGGTCCGGTCCCGGACGCCCAGCTTCGCCAGGACGCTGGACACGTGGTTCTTCACCGTGCCCTCCGCCAGGTGGAGGGCATCGGCGATCTCCCGATTGGCGTACCCGGCGGCCAGCAGGCGCAGCACGTCCCGTTCCCGGCCGGTGAGCGGCTGGGGCGGCAGGTCCCGCGGCTCGTCCGGGTCCGGCATGCGCCGCATCGCCTGGAGCAGCCGTTCGGTCAGCCCCGGCTGCACCAGCGTGCCGCCCGCCGCGAGCGTGCGTATCGCGGTGACGACCTGGTCGAGGGTGACGTCCTTGAGCAGGTAGCCGGCGGCTCCGGCGCGCAGGGCGCGCAGCACCAGCTCGTCGTCGTCGAACGTGGTGAGGACGAGGGTGGGGACGTCGATCCCGCGCTCCCGCATCGCGGTCAGCGTGGCGATGCCGTCCCGGCCGGGCATCCGGAGGTCCAGCAGGAGGACGTCCGGCGGGTCGGACTCCAGGACGGCCAGCGCCTCGTCGCCGTCCGCGGCCTCGGCGGTGACGGTCACCTCGGCGGACAGCTCCAGCAGGTGCCGGATGCCCTGGCGCACCAGCGTCTGGTCGTCGGTGACGCATACGCGGATCACGGCGCCGGCACCCTGGCGCTGACGGTGAAACCCGGCGAGGTGGCGAACGACACCTCGCCGTCGAGCTGGGCGACGCGTTCGCGGACGCCGGTCAGCCCGTTGCCGAGGCGCAGCGCGGACGCCCCCCGGCCGTCGTCGCGTGCGGTGAGGACGATCTCGCCGTTCCCGGCGTGCCCGACGTCGATCCAGAGGTTCTCGGCCTCGGCGTGGCGGACGGTGTTCGTGACGACCTCCTGGACGCAGCGGATCAGCACGGCGGTGCGCGTCTCGTCCGGCTCGATCCCGCCGGCGACGCTGAGGTGGATGCGCGGGTGCGGCAGGTCCGCGACGACCTCCGCGAGCGCGTGGTGCAGCGGCGTGGTGCGGGCGCGCAGTTCCCCCACGGCGGTGCGCACATCGCCGAGGAGGTCCCTGGCCAGCCCGCGGGCGCGGGCCACGTGGGCGGCGGCGGGCGGCGTGCTGTGGTGCGCGGCCACTTCGAGTTCGAGGACGAGCGCCGTGAGCTGGTGGCCGAGGAGGTCGTGCAGCTCGCGCGAGATCCGCAGCCGCTCGGCGGACCGGCTCGACTCCGCCAGCAGCGCGGTGGCGGCGCGCAGCTCGGTGTTGGCCACGGCGAGGCGTTCGCGAGCGGCGGCCTCGCGCCGCTCGCTGCGCACCGCCCACACCGTGCAGACCTGGAGCATCGTGTAGAGGGCCGCGGTGAGGACCACGTCCATGACGGTGCCGTCGCGCAGCAGGGGGGCGGCGCCGGCCACGAGGCCGTTGAACACGAGCAGGACGGCCGTGTTGCGCAGCGTCGTCCGGTAGGCCGCGATCGCGGTGCCGAACACCAGCAGGATCGCGAGCCAGGCGGCCTGCGCGCCGAGCAGCACGGTCGCGGCGCCCGCCGCGGCGAGGGCGAGCAGCACCGCCCACCGGCCGGTGCGGCGCGGGGCGTCGTCCAGGAGCGCCACCGTGAACAGCCCGAGGAACCCGAGGTAGCAGACCCACCACAGCCAGGCCGGCCCGATCGTGGCGTCCCCGGCGGAGAACGCGACCGGCGCCCCGACCAGCAGGCACACGGCGAGGACGCTCGCCGCGCCCCAGACCGCGAGATGGGACTTGGCCATGTCCCGAGGTTACGGCCATCGCGCCGGCGCGGACCGTGCCGGAAGTCACGGGTGCGGTTCGTGACGTCCGGCACGCGCGTGCGCGCACGGCCGCCGCCTAGCGTCTACCGCCGAAAGGGGCGTGGCGATGGCTGTGGTCGAGGTCGAGGGGCTGCACAAGCGGTACGGCGAGACGGTCGCCCTGGACGGCGTGTCCTTCACCGTCGAGCAGGGGGAGATCTTCGGGATCGTGGGCCCGAACGGCGCCGGCAAGACGACCCTCGTCGAGTGCGTCGAGGGGGTGCGGCGGCCCGACGCGGGCCGGATCAGGGTGCTGGGCCTTGATCCGCTGCGGGACCGCGCGCGGCTCAGGCAGGTGATGGGGGCGCAGCTCCAGGGCGGCGGGCTGCCCGACAAGCTCCGGGTCGGCGAGGCGGTCGCGCTGTACCGGTCGTTCTACACCGACGGCGCCGACCCCGAGCGGCTGCTGGACGGGCTCGGGCTGACCGGCAAGCGCGACACGGCGTTCGAGGACCTCTCCGGCGGCCAGGCGCAGCGGCTGTCGATCGCGCTGGCGCTGGTCGGCGCGCCCCGGATCGCGGTGCTGGACGAGCTGACCACCGGCCTCGACCCGCGGGCTCGCCGGACCACCTGGGCGCTGATCGAGCAGATCCGCGAGACGGGCGTGACGGTGCTGCTCGTCACGCACTTCATGCCCGAGGCC
Organism: Actinomadura sp. GC306; assembly: GCF_004348665.1. Taxonomy (GTDB): domain Bacteria; phylum Actinomycetota; class Actinomycetes; order Streptosporangiales; family Streptosporangiaceae; genus Spirillospora. The sequence continues at coordinate 12,201 of NZ_SMKM01000013.1, forward strand.
GAGCGCCTGTGCGACCGGGTCGCGGTCATCGACCGGGGGCGGCTCACCGCCCTGGACACCCCGGCCGGCCTGATCGCGCTGGCCGGGGAGCGGACCGGTGTCCCCGCGACCGGGACGGCGAGCCTCGAAGACGCCTTCCTCGCGCTGACCGGGCGCCCGCCCGAGGAGGAGTCCCTGTGACGGCGCACCGGCCGCCCGCGCGGGCGTGGGCCATGCTGACATGGACCGAGGCGAAGCTGATCGCCCGGGACACCGCCGGGCTGGTCATCCCGCTCGGCCTGCCGATGCTGATCATGGTGATGTCCGGGCTCGGCGCCGGCGACGCGGGGACGGAGCGCTTCCGCGGGCTGCCCGCCATGGACGCCTTCGTCGTCCCGATGGTCCTGGTGATGGTGGTGGCGCTGATCGGCCTGGTGAACATGCCGGCCGTCCTCGCCACGTACCGCAGGACGGGCGTGCTGCGGCGGCTGGCGGTGACGCCGGCCCACCCGCTGATGGTGCTGGCCGCCCAGGTGGCCGCCAGCCTCGCGCAGGTGCTGGTCGGCGTGGTGGGCGCGCTGCTGGTGGCGCGGCTGGCGTTCGACGTGTCGATGCCGCGCTCCGCGTTCACCGCGGCCGGGGTGTTCTGCCTGGTGACGATGACGATGTACGCGCTCGGCATGCTGGTCGCGGCGGTCGCGCCGTCCGCGAACGCGGCGGTCGCCATCGGGCTCGTCGGGTTCTTCCTGACGATGGCCTTCGGCGGCGGGTTCGGGCCGCGCGACAATCTGCCGGACGCGTTGGCGACGCTCGGCGGGTACCTGCCGTACGGGGCGGGTGTGGAGTCGTTGAGCGCCGCGTGGACGGGAGTGTCGCCGGACCCGGCGCACCTCGGGGCGCTCGCCGTGACGGCGCTGGTCGCCGGGGTGGTCGCGGCGAAGGTCTTCCGCTGGGACTGAGTTCCGCCGGGCGCCCGCGAGGCCGGGAGAGGGGACCTCCCCCGGCCTCGCCGGTCGGTGCGGCGCTTCGTCAGTTCTTACAGCGGAAGATGCCCCACTTCAGGTTGCCGGACTCGCCGCCGCGGACCCAGTTGGCCAGGCCCGCCTTCATGCGCTCCAGGTACTCGGCGCTGATCTCCCGGGAGATCTCCGCCTCCCGCGCCTCGGTCTCCCGCAGGACCCGCCCGTAGTGCGTGGTGAGGTGCTGGGTGAGGTCCTCGAAGGCCGGGGTCAGGCCGAGCCGGGCGATCTCGCGGAGGTAGAAGCTCGGAGAGCCCATGGTGTCGAGGTGCAGGCGGTCGAGGATGGGCCGCAGGACGTCGCGGGTACAGTCGTCGGCCGCCATGGGGTCGGTGAAGACGAGGTCGCCGCCCGGCTTGAGGACGCGGGCGATCTCCTCCAGCGCCCGGATGCGGTCGCCGCCGTGCAGCAGCGCGTCCTGGGACCACACCACGTGGAACGAGTTGTCGTTGAACGGGAGCGTCTCGAAGGACCCGTCGACCACGTCGATGAGGTCGGCGAGCCCCTGCTCCTCGTTCATCGCCCGGTTGCGCTCGTTCTCCACCTCGCTGAGGTTGAGGCAGGTGACGCGGCAGCCGTAGGTGCGGGCGAGGTAGCGGGCGGAGCCGCCGTAGCCCGACCCGAGGTCGACGACGTGCGAGTACGGCGTCAGCTCCAGGCCGGCGGCCATCCGCTCGACCGTCCGGGCGCTGGCGGCGTCGATCGTGTCGCCGTCCTCGTAGATGCCGACGTGGATGTGCTGCCCGCCCCAGACGGAGTGGTAGAACGCGTCGGCGTCACTGGAGTTGTAGTAGTCGCGGGCGGTGCTGACCGCGCTGGAGTAACCCGTGTTCACGTCGTCTTCCAGGTATTTCTTCTCGGCCACGTGGATGAAGAAGTCGGGGTCGTCGTCATCGTACGTGGCCTGGAAGTCGCCGTACGTGTCGATGCGCTGGAAGCCGACCTCGCGCATGAGCCGCCGCATGTAGTCCTTGCGCAGCGGATACATGTTGAGGCAGTACTCGCTGTCGTCGGGGAACCGGTACCGGAACCGCGCGAGCCCCTCGTCGACGTACTCGGGCTCGGCCGTGACCTCTTCCCCGCAGTAGTAGTAGGAGTGCTTGCTGGAGAAGCCGTTGTCGAGGATCGAGTCGTAGTTGCGCTGGTCGATGATCAGCACGCCGTCGTGCTTGAGCATGGCGTAGAACTCGGCCAGGGCCTTACGCCGGTCGCGTTCCGAGAAGAGGTGGGTGAAGGAGTTGCCCAGGCAGATGATGGCGTCGAACTCACCGTGGACGTCGCGGTTCAGGAACCGCCAGTCGGCGTGCACCACGCGCAGGATGTGGCCGCCGAAGGTGAAGCCGTTCTCGAACGCCTTGCGGAGCATCTGGGGGCTGCCGTCCACGCTGACGGTCTCGAAGCCCTCCTGCAGGAGCCGGACGGAGTGGAAGCCGGTCCCGGTGGCGACGTCCAGCACCTTGCGGACGCCGCGTTCCCTGAGCTGGTCGATGAAGAAGCTGCCTTCGCTCTCGTAGCGCCTCTTCCAGTCGATGAGTTCGTCCCACTTCTCGACGAAGCCCTGGACGTACTCCTGCGTGTAGTGGTCGGTGTCGCGTACCTCGGTCGGATTCTCCCCGAACTCTTGGCGCTGAATCGGTCTGCCTCCTGTGAACGAGCTCCCGGTGACCGCACGCGGTCGAGCGCGTACGGTACGCACCGCTGGTCGGTCAAAGCGCCACATATGTGACGAACTTGGGCGGACAGGACGGACATGGCGAACGTTAGCCTTGCGCACGGTCGGGGATAAGGGGTCGGGACGGTAGATCTTGCTGAAAGGTGATGTGATCGTCACCACAGCCCGGTCCCCGGCGGGGTGTCCCGCTCAGCCGCGGATGTAGCCGATGACGAGCTCCGCGAGCTCGTCCACCATCCGGTCGTGCGGGATGGGCGGCCGGTCCAGGACGTACTTGGTCGACAGCAGCCCGACCGTCTCGGCGACGATCCACACCGTCGCCTCGACGTCGAGGTCGTCGCGGAACTCGTCCCGGTTGACCAGCAGGTAGACCCGGACGAGGTCGGTCAGCCGGCGCTGGAGCGCGGCGAGCTTGTCGAGCGGCCCGAGCCGCGGGATCTGCTCCACGATGATCCGCAGCAGGTCCGCGTTCTCCTCGAACAGCCGGATCTGGACGTCGAGCAGCGCGCGGCCCGCCTCCTGCCACGGCAGCCCCATCGTGGCCTCGATCTCGGCGCCCAGGCGGTCGGCGAGCCGGTCGGCGAAGCGGTCCAGCACCGCGATGACGATCGCGTCCTTGTTGGGGAAGTACTGGTAGAGCGACCCGTTGCTGAGGCCGGCGGCCTTGGCGATCCGGTTCGTGGAGGCGCCGTCGTAGCCGCGCTCGGACAGAACGCGAGTGGCCGCCTCCAAGATGCGTTCCACGGTCTGCCGGGAGCGCTCCTGGCGCGGGATCTTCCGGGGTGAAAGCCCAGGTGAGCGGCTCATCGGCGGATTCCCTCCGAACGCGACTTGTAAGCGACTCCTTATTCGCGTTTACCTTACAGGGAGAGCCGTGTCGGCAGGAGGTCGCGCAATGACGGTGACCGATGGGACGCAGAGCCCGTCCGTCGAGCAGGAGAACCCCCGCGAGCCGGTCCCGTTCGGGCCGGGCTCGCTGCTGTGGGACACGATGGGGCTCTACACGTCGGCCATCGCGGGGAACGGCGTGTTCATCCTGCAGGTGATGCACCCCGCGATCGGAACGGTCGTCGACCGGCTGTCCACCTTCCGCACCGACCCGCTCGGCCGCGCCGCCCGCAGCTTCGCGTCCGTGCAGACCTGGGTGTACGGCGGGCAGACCGCGATCGAGGAGGGCAGGCGGCTGCGCGAGATGCACAAGCCGCTGAGCGCGGTCGACGAGGACGGGAACCGCCACCACGCGCTGTCGGCCGAGCCGTGGGCCTGGGTCCACCTCACCGGCTTCTACGCCGCCGTCACCGCCTCGAAGTACTTCGCGCCCGCGCCGATGACGCCCGACGAGGAGCAGCAGGCGTTCGACGAGTTCATGCAGCTCGGCCGGATCCTGCGGGTGCCCGAGCGCATGCTGCCGAAGAGCATCCCCGACTACTGGGACTACTTCCACGACATGGTCGAGAACACCCTCGTCCCGCACAAGGTGGCACACGAGGTCCTCGCCCAGATGGGCCAGGTCCCGCCGAACGTGCCGGGGCCGCTGCGGCCGGCGGTCGCCCCGCTCAGCGCGGCCGGCGGACGGCTCGGCAGGCTGATCACAATCGGCACCCTCCCGGCGGAGGCGCGCCGGAAGCTCGGGGTGTCGTGGACCGCGTCGGACGAGCGGCGGCTGAAGGCGGCCGGGCAGCTCATCGGGCGGAGCACGCCGCTGCTGCCCGAGCGTGTCCGCTACATGCCGATCGCCTACCGCGCCCGGCAGGCGGCCCGCGCCCGGGAGCGGCTGGAGCGCACCCTGGCGGAACGCCCCATGTGACCGTGCAACGGGACCGCGGCCGCCGCCGGCGGCCGCCCGAACCGGCCGCCCGCGCGGCCAAGGAGGTCGAGCACCGTGACCGCACCGCCCGGGGACCCGCTGGCGCTGCTGGCCGCCGCCGAACCCGCGAGGACCGCGGTCATCGAGGACGGCCGGCGCGTCACCTACGCCGAGTTCAACACGCTCGTGAACCGGTACGCCAACCTGCTGCTGGACCACGACGTCCGGGCGGGCACCAAGGTCGTGTGGTGCGGCCGCAACAGCACCGAGGTCGTCGCGCTGATCGCCGCGCTCCGCAAGTGCGGCGCGGTCGGCGTCCCGCTGAACTACCGGCTGACCCCGGACGAGGCGTCCTACGTCATCGAGAACGCCGACGCCGCCCTGGTCGTGTTCGACGCCGAGCAGGCGCCGCAGCTGGAACCGGCGTCCTGGCGGTCGCCCGGCGTCCGCAGGTGGCTCGCCTTCCGCGGGCACGCGCCGGACTGGGCGTCCTCCTTCGACGCGCTCGCCGCCAAGAGCCCGGCGGCCGAACCCGTCCCCCGCGGCGCCGACCCGGTGGCCGGCAGCTCGATGTTCTACACGTCGGGGACGACGGGCAAGCCCAAAGGCGTCGTGCGGGGCGAGATCGACCAGTCCATCGTGCTCGGGCTGGTGGGCGAGATCGGCTTCCAGCCCGGCGACGTCTACCTCACGACCGGCCCGCTCTACCACTCCGGCCCGCTGAGCTTCATGCTGATCGTCCAGCTCATGGGCGGGACGGTGGTCGTGATGCGCGACTTCGACCCCGAGCGCTGGCTGGACCTCATCGAGCGCCACCGGGTGACGACCACGTTCTCCGCCCCGACGCCCATTCGCCGCGTGCTGGACCTGCCGGACGAGGTGATCGCCCGCCGGGACCTGTCCTCGCTGCAACGGATGATCGCCAACGCGGCGCCGTGGCCGTTCGAGCTGAAGCGCCGCTACGTCGAGAAGATCGGCGCGGACTCGCTGTTCGAGGTGTACGGCTCCACCGAACTCGGCGTGGACACCGTGCTGCGGCCCGAGGACCAGCTCCGCAAGCCCGGCAGCTGCGGCCGGGCGGCCCCCGGCGTCGAGATCGCGCTGTTCGACGAGGAGGGGCGGCCCGTCGAGGAGCCGCACGTCCCCGGCGACCTGTACGTCCGCGGCAAGGCCGTCTTCAACGACTACTACAAGGCCGGGGAGAAGTACCGCGACGCCAGCCGCGGCGAGTGGCTGACCGTCGGCGACATCGCGTACCGCGACGAAGAGGGCTTCTACTACATCTGCGACCGGCGCACCGACATGATCATCTCGGGCGGGATGAACATCTACCCGGCCGAGATCGAGGCGGTGCTGACCGCGCACCCGGCGGTGGCGGACGCGGCCGTGTTCGGCGTCCCGTCCGACGAGTGGGGCGAGGCGGTGCACGCGGCGGTCGTGCTGCGCGACGACGCCGTCACCGACGAGGAGTTGCGCGAGTTCTGCCGGGAGCACCTCGCCTCGTACAAGACGCCGCGCGGCTTCGACCGCATCGCGGAGATCCCCCGCAACCCCTCCGGCAAGACGCTGAAGCGCGCCCTCCGCGACCCCTACTGGGCGGACCGCAACAGCAAGATCGGCTGAGCACCCGGGGTGGTTCAGGCGGCCAGCAGCCCGCTCGCCGTGAGGAGGCGCATCCACCGGTCCTTATGACGGCCCTTTCGGTCGGTCGCGGTGACCGCGCCGGGTCCGAGCACGCCTTCGACCAGTCGCGGGTAGCGCTCGCCGAGGACACAGTGGTTGAAGAAGGTCACGATGTCGTCGGCGAAGTCCTCGCTGTCGATCTCTTCGACGTCGACGTGCTCGTACATGAAGACGTAGTCGTCGGGGTCCACGTAGTAGACGCCGCCGTCGTTGAGGTCCAGCCGGACGGGGGCGCTGCCGTCGATCTCCGCACGGAGATCGGCCGGAATCCCGTGCAGTTCCCAGCCGATGACCAGGGGATCGCCCAGCGGGCAGTGCTCGATCCACTGCCGCTTGGCCCAGGCGTCCGGGTTGCGGATCTCCTCGGGCTGCCGGAAGCGGAAGTAGTCACCGGCCAGGTGGGAGAACAACCGGAAGACTTCCGTCACCCCGGCGGGGAGCTCCGGGACGTCCACCAGCCCCAGGGGTTCCTCGATGGTCACCCCGAAACCGTGCTCGGCCTCCGTCCGCCGCAGCAGCTCCAGCTTGGCCTTGATCTCGGCCAGGCCGGCGCGCATGTCGTCGTTCATCAGGCCCCCGGTGCGGTGTCGGTGTCACCGGAGATGATGCCCGGACGGTCGGACGTTCCGCGGCGGGCGCCGGGCGGGGGTCCGGCCGGCGCCCGGGGCGGGTCAGTACTTGATCATGCCGCGGATGTTCTTGCCGTCGCGCATGTCCTGGTAGCCCTGGTTGACCTGGTCGAGGGTGTAGGTGTTGGTGACCAGCTCGTCCAGCTTGAGCTTGCCCTCGTCGTAGAGGCGCAGCAGGCGCGGGATGTCGCGGCGCGGGTTGGCGTTGCCGAAGATGCTGCCGACCAGCTCCTTGCGCTGCATCGCCAGGTCGAACAGGTTGAGCTTGACGTCCTCCTGGGCGATCGGCGCTACCGCGACGACGACGCCCCGGCCGCCCTTGGCGACCAGGCCCATCATCGGGCCGACGAGGTCGCCGGTGGCGACGCCGGTGGTGAGGATGGCCTTGTCGGCGTTGGCGCCCCAGGTGAGCTCGCCGACCTGGGCCGTGGCCTCCTCGATGGACGCGGCGGTGTGCGTGGCGCCGAACTCGGCGGCGGCCTTCTCCCGCTTCCAGTCGACCGGGTCGACGGCGATGACGTGCCGGGCGCCGGCCATGGCCGCGCCCTGCACCGCGTTCATGCCGATGCCGCCCAGGCCGATGATGACGACCGTCTCGCCGGCCTCCACCTCGGCGGCGTTGACGGCCGCGCCCCAGCCGGTGGTCACGCCGCAGCCGACCAGCGCGGCCTTGTCGAGCGGGATCCAGTCGTCGATCTTGACGGCGGACGCCTCGTTGACCACGGTGTACGGCGAGAAGGTGCCGGTGCAGCACATGATGCCGAGGTCCTTGCCGCTCTTGGAGCGGTGCCGGCTGGTCATGTCGCTGATCTGCCGTCCGGCCAGCAACACCGCGCCCATGTCGCAGATGTGCTGGCGGCCCCGCGCGCACGAGGGGCAGCGGCCGCAGGCGGGGACGAACGACAGGACGACGTGGTCGCCCTCCTGGAGGCTGGTGACGCCGGGGCCGACCGCGACGACCTCGCCGGCGCCCTCGTGCCCGCCGATGACCGGGAACTGCTCCAGCTGCAGCAGCGCGGCGATCTCGGGGTCGAGCACCATGTCCCCGCTGACGAGGTGCTCGTCGGAGTGGCACAACCCCGAAGCCGCGAGCTTCACCTTGACCTCGCCGGCCTTGGGATCGTCGAGCTCGATGTCTTCGATGCTCCAGTCGGTGTGCGGTTCCCATAGGACCGCGGCTCTGGTCTGCACTGATGCCTCCTGATGGACGTACTGGAGCCAGTTGTGTCTCTTGATACTAGAACTTGATTCGGAACTCCATAGTTCGGCGGGTGCGGATCGCTCCTGGCCGCATCCGGTTCACCCGGCCCCAGCTTCCTGCAATATTGTTGCACCTGCTGTCTCTATGCATGAAGGGGTGCGGGGCGGCGCGACCGGAGGAGCGTTCCATGAGCGAGACGACCGCCTGGCAGGAGTGGCAGGACAGCTGGGACCGCCAGCAGGAGTGGTACATGCCCGACCGCGAGGAGCGCTTCCGCGTGCTGCTCGACATGGTCGAGGCGCTCGCCGGGGCCGAGCCGAACGTCCTCGATCTCGCCTGCGGCACCGGCAGCATCACCGCCCGCCTGCTGCGGCGCTTCCCCAAGGCCCGCGTCACGGGCGTCGACCTCGACCCGGCGCTCCTCGCCATCGCCCGCGGCACCTTCGACGGCGACGACCGCGTCACGCTCGTCACGGCCGACCTGACCGACCCGTCCTGGAGCGACGCCCTGCCCGGCCGCCCCTACGACGCCGTCGTCACCGCGACCGCCCTGCACTGGCTCGACGCGGACCCGCTCCGCGCGCTGTACGGCCGCGTCCGGGAACTGCTCCGCGACGGCGGCGTGTTCCTGAACGCCGACCACATGACCGACGACTCCGCCCCCCGCATCACCGCGGCGGCGCTGGACCTCCACGCCGCCCGCCGGGAACGCGAGCTGGCCGAGGGCGCCCTGGACTGGCGCGCCTGGTGGACGAAGCTCGCCGACGACCCGGTGCTCGCCGAGCCGGCCCGCCGCCGCTTCGAGATCTTCGGCGACCCGCGCGGCCCCGCCCGGCCCGCGGCCGACCCGTCCGAGCGCCCCACCGACGTGCGCTGGCACTTGGACGCCCTGCGCGAGCAGGGCTTCGCGGAGGCCCGCCAGGTCTGGTGCTCCCACAGCGACGCCCTCGTGGCCGCCCTCCGGTAGCGCGCCCGCGCCTCCGCCGGCTCGCGCCTAGCGGCCTTCGGCGGCCGCGGCGCGGCGCTCGGCGCCGGTCTCCTCGTAGTAGCCGACGTCGTCACCGGCGATGCGTCCCACGAAGGTGCCCTTGGGCGTGGTCCCGGTGGTGCTGGCCTGGTCCGGGTGGGCGGGGTTGGCCTCCCCGCCCACGGCGCGCGTCCACGCCACCGCCTTGTCGAGCGGCACGTCGGACTCCGGGCCGTTGCGGTGAACGAAGGTTCCCATGGCCGTCCTCACGATCGGTTGGCCCCGGGCCTACCCCCGCCTCCGCGGCCCATGCGTCCGCGATCAGGCGGCCGCGGGTAGATCGAAAACCCCGCGCGGGCACGCGAGTGCGTGTTCGATTGGTCGTGACTTGTCCGGGACGGAAGGCGGGTGCCATGGAGGCTCTGCGGCCCGGCGACCCACGGCGCGTCGGCGGGCACCGCCTGCTGGGCAGGCTCGGCGCCGGGGGCATGGGCATGGTGTACCTGGGGCGCTCGCCCGGCGGGATGCTGGTCGCGGTCAAAGTCGTCCACCCGCACCTGGTCGAGGACCCCGACTTCCGGGCGCGGTTCCGCCGGGAGGCCGCCGCGGCGCGGGCCGTCAGCGGCGCGTTCACCGCGCCCGTCGTGGACGCCGACCCCGAGGCCGCGCTGCCCTGGCTCGCCACCGCCTACCTGCCGGGCGTCCCACTGGACCAGGCCGTCCCGCTGCCGGTGCCGGCCGTCCTCGCGCTGGGCGCGGGGCTCGCCGAGGCGCTCGTGTCGATCCACCGCGCGGGGGTCGTGCACCGCGACCTCAAGCCGTCCAACGTCATCCTGGCGCCCGACGGGCCGCGGGTGATCGACTTCGGCATCGCGCACGCCGCGGACGCCGCCGCCGTGACCCGGACGGGCTCCGCCGTCGGATCGCCCGGCTTCATCGCCCCCGAGCAGGCCCGGGGCGCGCCGACCGGGCCGGCCGCCGACGTGTTCTCGCTCGGCGCGGTCCTGGTCTTCGCCGCGACCGGTGCGAGCCCGTACGGGCACGGGCCGCCGCACGTGCTCATCTACCGGGCCGTCCACGAGCGGCCGCGGCTCGGCGGCGTCACCGACCTGGCGCTGCGGGCCGTCGCCGAGTCGTGCCTGGACCCGGACCCGGCCCGCCGCCCGAGCCCCGGGGAGCTGCTGCGCGCGCTCGCCCCACACGTGCCGCCGAGCGGCGACCTGCACGGCGTCGGCTGGCTGCCCGCCGCCCTGGGCGAGCGCATCGCCCAGGCGGGCACCGACATCCCGGAGCCGCCGCCGACCGGGATCGCGACGGTCGCGGCGCCGGGCCGCCGCCGCTTCCTCGTCGTGGGCGGTGCCGCCGCGGCCGTCGCGCTCGGTACCGGGGGAATCGCGGCGCTGGTGCGGACGATGGGCGGCGATCCCCCCGCCGGTCCCGCCGCGCGGACCCCCGCGGCGTCGCCCGCCGCGTCCGCCGCGCCTCCGCCGATGCGGGACGGCAAGGTCCTGTGGCGGCGTCCGTCCGGCGACACCTACCTCGTCTCCGCTCCCGCGGTCGCCACAGGGGCCGTGTTCGTGGGCAGCGAGAAGGGGAACCTGCTGGCGTTCGACGCCAGGACCGGCCGGCCGCGGTGGACGTACAAGGCCGCGCAGCGGATCACCACGGGCCCGGCCACCGCGGCGGGCATCGTGTACGTGCTCTCCCAGGACGGCGTCCTGCACGCGGTCGACGCCCGCACCGGCCGCCTGAAATGGCAGCGAACGGTCGGAGACACCCAGGCGGACCCCATCGCCGCGGGCGGCCTCGTCTACTCCGGCGGCGCGGCCGGCCACGCGCTCGATGCGGCCGGCGGAGCGGTCCGCTGGCGGGGGAGCGCCGCCGCCCGGACCCCGGCCGCGACGGACGGCACCGTCTACGTCCCCGGCGAGAAGCGGCTCGTCGCCCACGACGCGGCCACCGGCCGGACCCGCTGGACCTACCCCTCGCCCAAGGGCGTCCAGGACACGGCGGCGGCGCACGGCCTCGTCTGCTTCGCCGACTTCCAGGGCGAGCAGGTCCACGCCGTCGATGCTCGCACCGGCAGGCGCCGCTGGACGTTCGACATCGGCGAGACCGCCACGTCCCGGCCCGTGATCACCCGGGAGGCGGTGTTCGCCGCCGACTACGGCGGCAAGGTGTCCGCCCTCGACCCGGCGACCGGGACCATGCGGTGGCAGGTGCAGCTCGAAGGCCAGATCCAGGAGAACCCCGTCGTGGCCGGCGGGGTGCTGTACGTCCCGAGCGGGGCCTACTCCAACGGCGGCGTGTACGCGCTGGACGCCGCCACCGGCCGCAAGGTGTGGCGGTTCCAGGTCGACGAGGGCGTCGAGTCGAGCCCGGCCGTCGCCGGCGGGATCGTCTACACCGGCTGCAAGGACGGCTACCTGTACGCCCTCGACGCACGCGGTGGCTCGGGCACCGCGACCGGCTGAGAACGGAGCACCGATGTCCGCGACACGTCCGGGAGACCCGCGGGAGGTCGGGCCGTACCGCATCGTCGGGAGGCTCGGCGCGGGCGGCATGGGCCAGGTCTTCCTCGGCCGCTCGCCCGCCGGCCGCACGGTCGCCATCAAGGTCATCCATCCGGCCATGGCGGACGACGGCGACTTCCGGGCGCGGTTCCGGCGCGAGATCACCGCGGCCCGCGCCGTCGGCGGCGTCTACACCGCGCCGGTGGTCGACGCCGACCCCGACGCGTCGCCGCCCTGGTTCGCGACGACGTACCTGCGCGGCATGTCCCTGCAGGAGGCCGTCGCGACGCACGGGCCGCTGCCGCCGCCCGCGGTGCGGGCGCTCGGCGCCGGGCTCGCCGAGGCGCTGCGCTCCGTCCACGCCGCCGGGATCGTGCACCGCGACCTGAAGCCGTCCAACGTGATGCTCACGCCCGAGGGGCCGCGCGTCATCGACTTCGGCATCGCCCGACCGAGTGAGGCCACGACCATCACCCGGACCGGCGCGACCCTCGGCACCCCGGCCTACATGTCCCCGGAGCAGGCGGCCGGCCTGCCCGCCGGCCCGCCGAGCGACGTCTTCTCGTTCGGCTCGGTGCTGACCTACGCCGCCACCGGCACCGGGCCGTTCGGGGTGGGCGCGCTGCACGAGATGGTCTACCGCGTCATGCACCTGCCGCCCTACCTGGACGCCGTGCCCGACCTCGGGCTGCGCGCCCTGATCGCGGCGTGCATGGACAAGGACCCGGACCGCCGTCCCGGCACCGACCGGCTGCTGGCGGAGCTGTCCGCCGACCCCGCCGCCGCCCCGCAGGGCGTGCGCTGGCTCCCGCCGCCCGTCGCGCACGACGTCGCGCGGCGGGGGGAGACGGCCGTCCCCGGCGGGCCGAGCCGCCGCCGGCTCCTCGCCATCGGCGCGGCCGGGGTCGCCTTCACCGCGCTGGCCGCGGGCGGCACCGGCGCCGCCTTCCTCCTGCGCCGCGAAGCCGGCGACCCCGTCCGCTGGACGTTCGCGCTGCCCGACGGGATGTACGTCCAGGCACGGCTGGTCGCGCACGACGGCACCGTGTACGTGTTCGGCTCCGCCGGACTGTCCGGCACGACGTTCGCTCTCGACGCCCGGACCGGTAGGCAGAAGTGGCGCGGGAGCTTCACGGCCGGCCGCGGCTCGGCGGCGGAACTGCGCGACGGCAGGGGCTTCGTGTGCGAGTCGCCCGGCGACCGGCTGACCGGGTTCGAGCTGGCGACGGGCAAGGCCCTGTGGACCGAGGAGCTCCGCACGTTCGGGCTCGCGCCCGCCCCGGTCGCGGGCTCCGGCGTCGTCTGCCTCCCCGGCAGCGCCGCGACCGGCGAGTACGGCCTGTACGGGTTCGACGCGGCGAGCGGCCGCCGCCGCTGGCGGTACAGCACGGACGACCTGGAGATGAGCCGGGCGGTGCTGGCGGGGGACACGTGCTACATCGGCACGCGGGACGGCTTCGTCTACGGCATCGACGCAGGCACCGGCAACGCCCGCTGGCAGCGGCGGACGGGCGCGCCCGCCACCACGGACCCGATGGCGGCGGGCGACGTGCTGGCGGTCCTCGTCGGGAACGGCTCCCTGCTCGGCCTGGACGCGGCCACCGGGCGGCAGCGGTGGCGCACCGACCTCGGGGACGACGCGGCGACCGGCGCGACCGGCGCGACCGGCGCGACCGGCGCGACCGGCGCGCCCGGCGGGCTGCCGGCGGGCGTCGTCGGCGGCCTCGCCTTCATCACCGGCCTGAACGGCACCCTGTACGCCATCGAACCGGGGACCGGGCGCCTCCGGTGGAAGCGGCCCGGCCGGGGCGCCACCGGACCGCGCGGGTTGCGCATGCACTCGATCCCGTCCGTGGGCGGCGGGCTGGCCGTGACCACCGACGACAAGGGACTCCTCACCGCCCTTGACCTCGCCACCGGCGAACCCCGCTGGGAACGCGACGTCGACAAGGGCCTCGGCGAACGGCCGCTGATCTCCGGCTCGCTGGTGTACTACGGCGCGGTCGGCGGCATGTCCGTCTTCGACCTGGCGACCGGCCGCCTCCGCCACCGGTTCGAGTTCGAGGACGTCCAGCGCGCGGTGGGCTCGACGCAGCACTACACCGAGGCGGGCGGCACGGTGTACTGCGTCGTGGACAACGCCGTCGTCCAGGCGATCCGCCTCACCACATGACGCGGGCCTGGCGACCTGGGCCCCGGACGCCGTCCAGGCCCGGGAGCGGGCACCGGGCCTGGAGCGAACCGGCCGGGCTCCCCGGCCGGGCGGGCGGCCGTCACGCGTAGGAGCGGATGACGGCGACGGGGCCGCGGGCGTGGTGGAGCACGCCGTGGCTCACCGATCCCAGCGGGACGACGCGCTCCCGGGAGCCGACGACGACCAGGGCGGCGTTCGCGGACGCGGTGGCCAGGGCGTCGACCGGGTGGCCGATGTAGACCTCCTCGCTCACCTTGACGTCCGGGTAGCGCTCCCGCCAGGGCGCGAGGACGGCGGCCAGGCGCTCGCGGGCGACCTCGGTCGCGTTCCGCTTGTCCACCCGCGCCTCGACGGCGAGCGGCGCGGGCCGCCGGACGTGCACCACGCGCAGCGGGGCCTCGCGGGCGGCGGCGGTGGCGAACGCGTGGTCGAGGACGGGGGCGGGGTCCTCGGCCAGGTCGACGCCGGCCACGATCTCGTCGGCCGTGATGTCGGCCCGCTCGCGGACGACGATCACCGGGCCGGGGTAGCCGCCGGTCAGCCGCAGGCCGGTGGACCCGAGCAGCAGCCCCGTGAAGCCGCCCCGGCCGCGATGGCCGACGACCACCGCCGCGGCCTCGCCGGCGAACCGCCGCAGGCCGCTCGGCACGGTCGTGTCCTGCACGACCTCGGTCTCGATGACGAGCCGCGGCTGCCGGCGCAGCGCGAGGGCTTCGGAGTCGCGCAGGATCCGCCCGCCCGACTCGGTGAGTTCCTCGACGATGCCGTCGGTCGTGCGGCCGGGGACGTCCAGCATGGCCGTCTCGACGACGTGCACGAGGCGCAGCGACCTGCCCGTCCGTGCCGCTTCGTCGGCGGCCCAGGCGACGGCGAGGTCGGAGGGCGCGGAGCCGTCGGCCCCGACGAGGATGGTTCTTCGTTCCGTTGCCATTTCCTCCTCCTTTATGGAGTGTGTACGGCGGGTGTCGGTGAAGTGAGGCGGCGGGGTTCGTCCGTACACTGATCCCGTCAATATGAGTATCCGTCGTATTTCCATTGGCGAATAGAGGCCATGGTCCTCTCCCCGGGCGCCATTGGTCCTTTTCTGTTGGGCGAGTGAAAGGCGGGGACGTAGTTGATCACTCTGCGTGGCGACCGGCCGGACGGTGCGGCGGTGCGGCGGCGGCCCGCGGCCGAACCTTTCGTGATCACTCCGTCCGGTCTTGATCACGATTGAGTTGCGGAACGGTACGCGTTTCTTGCCGCTATAGAACCCTTTTCATAGGTTCGTGCAAACGGGGGCAAAGATCCTTGTCAGGCCGTCGTCCGGCACGCTTGAGACCCGAGCGGCACGGGCACGGCCCCTATCTCCACGAGGAGACGCCATGTCCGAGGTCAAACGCCGCGACCTGCTGGCCGGAGCCGCGGCCTTCGCCGGATTCGCGACCGTCGGCCTGCTCCCCGGCACCGCCGCCGCCGCGACCCGGCAGCGCCCCGGCGCCGCGCTGCCGCCCTCCCTCTCCGTCGGCGACCGCGCCGTGGTCGCCCGGGTCGACGCGCGCCGGGCGCTGCGGCACCTCAGGGTGCTGAGCGACGAGATCGGCTGGCGGATCGCCGGCACCCGGTCCGAGCACCGCGCCGCCCGCTACATCGCCGGAGTCCTGCGCGGGTACGGCTACGACGTCGAGCTGCAGCCGTTCCCGGTCGCCGACAAGTACCTCGCGGAGATCCGCGCCCGCGGCGAGCGGCTCTGGCAGTGCAGCGCCGCGCCGCAGGGCGCCGTCGGCCCGGTGGACGGCAAGGTCGTCGACGCCGGCCGGGTCACCGAGGTCACCGGCGACGTGCGGGGCAGGCTGGTGCTGTTCGACCGCGTGCCGGGCCAGGAGACCCAGCAGGCCAAGGCCGCCGAGGCGGCGGGCGCCAAGGCGGCGCTCATCGTCAACGCGCGGTCGGAGACCTACCCGGAGCGCAAGCCCGGCTCGTTCACCCCGAACCTGGGGGAGCAGGTCGCGATCCCGGTGCTGGGCCTGGCCGAGTACCACGGCGAGCGGATCCGTGCGGGCGCCCGGCGGCTGTCCGTCGAGGTCACCCACCACTCGGGGCTGACCTCGTACAACGTCCTGGCCGAGCGGAAGGCCACGCTGCCCAACCCCGGCGGCAAGGCCGTCATCGTCAGCGCGCACTACGACAGCGTCCCCGGCTCGCCCGGCGCCAACGACGACGGCAGCGGGACGGTGCTGTGCCTGGAGCTGGCGCGCGTCCTGCGGCGGCTGCCCACCCAGCAGGCGATCCGCATCTGCCTGTGGGGCTCGGAAGAGTACGGCCTGATCGGCGCCCGGCACTACGTGCGGGAACTGGACGAGGCGGGCGTGGCGCAGATCACCGGCTGCTTCCAGAACGACATGGTCGCCACCAGCCACCCGCCGGCGGACACGTACTGGCTGCTGTCGGTGGACGGCGCCGACAACACCACCACGGCCGCGGTGAACGCCGCGGCGGGCCGGCTCGGCTACGCCGGGCAGGTCCAGGGCCCCACCGCCCGCGGCTCCAGCGACCACGAGGCGTTCTACGAGCGCGGCATCGCGGCGGGCAACTTCAGCTGGCGCGGCGGTGAGGCGCCCAGCCAGCTCGAACCGCTCTACCACACCCCCGAGGACACGATCGCGCAGAACATCAGCCTGAAGCGGCTCCAGGTCTCCCTGGAACTGATCGGCTGCGCCGCGTACGACGTGGCGCGCCGCAGGTAGCCGGACGCAAGGCGGCCGGAAAACGAACGTGCCCGCCGCTCCGGGGAGACCCCGGTGCGGCGGGCACGCCCGCAATGTCGCCGGTCAGGCGGGAACGATGTTCTCCGCCTGCAGGCCCTTCTGGCCCTGGGTGACGTCGAACGACACCTTCTGGCCCTCCTGGAGCTCACGGAAGCCCTGGGCGGCGATGTTCGAGTAGTGGGCGAAGACGTCGGCGCCGCCGCCGTCCTGCTCGATGAAGCCGAAGCCCTTTTCCGCGTTGAACCACTTGACGGTACCGGTGGCCATGTTCATTTCCTTCTGGGTCTATCCCGGCCGCACACCGTGCGCGACCGAAACGCCGCGATGGCCCCATCCGGAAGATCCAGAACAACAAAAAATGCGCCTGAGGTCAGATCCGACAGGCGCACAAGAATGTCTATGGGAACCGCAACTACTCGTCACGCTACCACATGCTCCGGGGCACGGACCGGGGCGTCTCGGGATTTTACCTCCGGGCCGGGTCACGCCCGCGGGGCGCGCGGCGGCTGGACCGGGAGGACGCCGGCGTCCGCGGGGTTCCGCGGGACGGCCGCGCGCCGGTCCTCGGCGAGCTGGACGAGGCGGGCGGCGGTGTCGGCGAACAGCAGCAGCTGCCGGGCGGTGGACGGGCTGCACGGCGCCGCCCCGGGCGGGCCGAGCGCGGCGAGCACCCCGCGGGTCGCCTCCCCGGTGTCCAGCGGCAGGATCAGGATCGGGCCGGCGGGCAGCGCGCTGAGGGTCTGGTCGGCGACGATCCGGGCCGACAGCGCCCGGTGGGAGCTGAACACGCGGCCGAGCATCGACCGTCCGCGCCGCACCGTCAGCCCGCGCACCCGCTCGGCGCCGGCCCCGACCGCGATCTCGACGCGCAGCATGAGGGGGTCCTCGGCGGGCAGGGCGATGAACGCCAGCGGCACCGCCGCCATGGCGCGGGCCTGCTCCGCCACCTGGGTCAGCAGGCCGTCGAGCGGGGTCCCGTCGCGGACCGCCGTCATCAGGTCGAACGAGGCCGCGAGGCGCCGGGCGTCCTCCGCGCCGCTGGGCGGCCCCCAGGCGCCGGGCCGCAGGCGGTCACCGGTCATGCCGCACCCCCGATCCCCGGCTCGGCACGGTGCTCGGTGAGGGGACGGGCCGCCGCATCGGCGGCGTCCGTCGGCGGGAGGGAGGGGCGAAGCGCTGGCGTCACGGCGGGGACCTGTCCGGCCCGGAAGCGAGCCGAGTGGCGAGAAACCAGGGAGACGCGGACCGGCCGCCCGCGATGAGAACTCCTGATCACCGCAAGTCTACGCGCCGGGCCGTTCACGCGGCGTGACGTAGACTGGTCGGCGCCGAGGGCACCCCGCGCGCCGGCCGTCCTGCCGCGCCGCCCCCGGCGGTATACGAACCGGTCCCGTACGGACCGAGAATGGGGCCCGTCCATGGCCCGTCGATCAGTTCAGCTCGCCTCCGCGGGCGCACCCCCCAAGACCACCCTCTCCGTGACCGCACCTCACGCCGCAGCCCCCCTCGACACCGCGCCTCTCGAAACCGCACCCCTCGAAACCGCGGCACCGCTCCGCCCGCGCATGCGCCTCGTCCCGAGCGGCACCGGCCGCGGGGTCCTGGACGGCGGCTGGTGGCCGCGGTCCCGCGACGCCGCCACCGAGCTCACCGAACTCCTGACCGCCCTGGCCGGACCGGACGGTGCTCCGGCCACCCGGGTCACCATCGACTTCTACGACTGGGACGAGATCCCCCTCCACATCACCGTCAAGGGACGCGAAGTCCGGGTGGGCTGGCTGGCCCACCTCGACCACGTCGTCGCGGTCACCCTCGGCCAGGCCGACCCGATCCTGCTCCTCGTCGTCCCGCCCGGCACGGCGCCCGCGTCGGCCGAGGCCGCGCTGGCCAGGTCCGCGGTCGAGACCGGGGACATGATGCCCCAGGAGATCCTGGCCTCCTGCGACGTCTCCACCAGGCGCGCCTGAGCCCCTGAGCCCGCCCCGCGGCGGGCGATGCGCGGCCCCCCGTCCCGTGCGGGGGGGCGCCGCATGTCCGCGGGCATACCGGGAACAACGCGGACAGCAGTCAGTGGACGTGCCTGTTCGATCGGAGAGCGAAGTGACCGCGTTCACCCAGCACAACGTCGACGACGACCCGGGGCCGGGGCCGCGGATCGCCCGATGCCGGCTGCCGGGCGGGCGGGCCGCGACCGGCCAGATCCGCCGGACGGTCCACGGCGCCCTGCGGGGGTGGGGCCTCGGCCCCTTGGCCGGTGACCTCACCGACCAGCTGACGGCCCTCGTCCAGGAGCTCCTCGCCCGCACCGCCTCGCGGCCGCGCGGCCCCATCGACCTGCGCCTGGAGTTGCGGGCGTCCGCGCGGCTCCTGCTGGGCGAGATCCACCACGCCGCCCCGGACCCCGCGCCGGAGTCGCCCGGCCGCGGCATCGTGGCCCTCACCTACGGCCGCCGCCCGGCGCGCGACGGCGTCCGGTACGTCCACTCCTTCACCTGGTGGCACCAGGACGCCCTCACCGCCGACCACTGACCCGCCCTCCGGCGGGACGGCCGTGCGCCGGCGCCCTCCCGGCTCCCGGGCGGCCCGTTCTACATGGGGTCGCCGACCCAGCGCCAGCCGTCGCCGTCGTACCGCGCCCGGACGAGCCGCGGGCCGGCGCCGTCCAGCTCGCCGATGGTCTTGATCAGCCGCCGGTGGAAGTCGTCGGGCGGGCGCGGCTCGGCGGAGCCCTCCAGGAGGGTGACGCTGACCCGTGCCTCGTCGCGGAGCTGCGCCGTCAGCCGTCCGGTCTCGTCGAGACGGAGCACCACGATCATGTCGGCGCGGACCAGGTCCTGGCCCCCGCCGGCCTCGATCCAGACCTCGGGGACCGCCCCGTCCATGGCTCTCATCTCCTCGCGTCCGGTCGGGATACACGGCGTGGCGGGTTCGTCCTGCCCGTGCCGCGGCACCGGAAACCCGCGCCGCCCGCACCAGTAATGAACATTTCCGGTTGACTTAGTAGGGAATTGCGTCCATGATGGGTCGCATGCACTCGGGGTTCTCTCTGTGGAAGCGGCCGCACGTCGACCTGGGCCGGCTGTCGAGCGGCCTGTGTCGCCGTGCGGCGTCCCGGCGACGCACGACGCGCGACCCACAGGACACAGGGAGAGGAACGACGGATGGCGAGCACGATCGCCCCGGTGCGGGACACGGCGGCCGCGGCGCTGGCCGCGGCCGTGACGGAACTGGCCGCGAGCCCGGACGCCTGGCTGCCGCGGGTGCGGCTGAGCCCGGCCGGCCGCTGGTACGAACGGCTGCACCACGACGGTGACCAGGAGATCTGGCTGATCAGCTGGCTGCCCGGCCAGACCACCGGGCTGCACGACCACGGCGGCTCGCGCGGCGCGTTCGCGGTGGCGCTGGGCGGCCTCCAGGAGCGCGACCTCGGCGCCGTGCGGGACGTCGGCCCGGGGACGGTCCGCACGTTCGGCGCCGACTACGTCCACGAGGTGCGCAACGCCTCGGCCGCCCCGGCGGTCAGCGTGCACGCCTACTCCCCGCCGCTGTCCACCATGAACCGCTACGACCTGGCCGGCGGCCGGCTCGTGCGGCTCGCGACCGAGGACGCGGGCCAGTGGTGACGCCGCCGCCCGCGCGGCTCGTCACGCTGGTCGGCAATCCCCGGCCGCGGTCGCGGACCCGCGCCGTCGCCGTCCTGGCCGCCGAGGCCCTCACCGGACGGCTCGGCTCCGCCGCCGGCCGCGAGATCGTCGACCTGTCGGCCCTCGCGGCGGGGCTCGGCTCGGCCGCCGCCCCCGCCGCGCTGCAGGCGGCGGAGCGGACGGTCCAGGACGCCGACGTCCTGGTGGTGGCCAGCCCGACCTACAAGGGCACCTACACCGGCCTGCTGAAGACCTTCCTTGACCGCCTCCCCGGCGGGGCACTGGCCTCGGCCGTCGCCCTGCCGCTGATGGTCCTGGGCGACGCCCGCCACGCGCTGGCCGTCGAGGTCCACCTGCGCCCGCTGCTGACGGAGCTCGGCGCCTTCGTCCCGACCCCCGGCGCCGTCGTCCCGGAGAACCGGATCGAGCAGGCCGGCGAGCTCCTGGACGCCTGGGCCGCCCAGGTCGCCCCCCAGGTGGCCGGGCTGCTCGCCGCCAGGACCGCCCTCACCTCCTGACCGGTCCACACCCCCCGACCGTCTTCCTCTTTCCCTCGAAGGGACCAGGAGTCCCCATGTCCACGACCTCCGTAGACCTCGCGCGCCCCGCGTCCGGTGCGCGCCCCCGCCTGCCCGCCCTCCCGCGGCTCCGCGTCGGGCCGCGCGTCCTCAGCCCGCTGGCGCTGCTGGCCCTGTGGCAGCTCGCGAGCAGCGCGGGCGTCCTGCCCGAGCGGCTGCTGGCGTCCCCCGCGACGGTCGCCGCCACCGCGGTGACCCTGACCGCCGACGGGACGCTCGGCGCCGCCGTCGCCGTCTCCCTGCAGCGCGCGGTCATCGGCTTCCTCATCGGGGCCGCCGCCGGGCTCGCGCTGGCCCTGCTCGCCGGACTGAGCCGCCCGGGGGAGCACGTCCTCGACCCCCCGATGCAGATGCTGCGCGCGCTGCCGCTGTTCGGGCTGATCCCGCTGTTCATCCTCTGGTTCGGCATCGGCGAGACGCCCAAGGTCGTCCTCGTCGCGTTCGGCGTGCTCTTCCCGATCTACCTCAACACCTACTCCGGCATCCGCGGCGTGGACGCCCGGCTCGCCGAGCTCGGGCAGGTCCTGCGGCTCGGCCGGACCGCGCTGATCCGGCACATCGTGCTGCCCGGCGCGCTGCCGCAGACGCTCGTCGGCCTGCGGCAGAGCCTCGGCGTCGCCTGGCTGGCGCTGATCGTCGCCGAGCAGATCAACGCGAGCTCGGGCCTCGGCTTCCTGATCAACGACGCCCGCGAGTTCCTGCGCATCGACGTCGTCGTGCTCGGCCTGCTCGTCTACGCGGTGCTCGGCCTCGCCACCGACGCGCTGGTGCGGCTGCTCGAAAGGAGGGCGCTGTCATGGCGACGCGGACTGCTCGGGACGTGACCGAGACCCCCGAAACCGGCACCGAAGCGGGCATCGAGACAGGCATCGAGAAGGGCACCGGCCCGGTGGCCCGCATCCGCGGGCTGGGCAAGCGGTTCGGGTCCCGGGCCGTCCTCGACGGAGTCGACCTGGACATCGAGCGCGGCGAGTTCGTCGCCCTCCTCGGCCGCAGCGGGTCGGGCAAGTCCACGCTGCTGCGCGTCCTCGCCGGGCTCGACCGCGGCTCCACCGGCGAGCTGCGGGTGGACGGCGCGGTCGCGGTCGCCTTCCAGGAACCGCGCCTCGTGCCGTGGAAGCGGGTGCTGGACAACGTCACGCTCGGCCTGCGCGTCCCCGACCCGGTCGCCGCCGCCGGCAAGGCGCTGGCGGAGGTCGCGCTCACCGGCCGCCGGGACGCATGGCCCCTCACCCTGTCCGGCGGCGAGGCACAGCGGGTCTCCCTGGCCCGCGCCCTCGTCCGCAACCCCGACCTGCTGCTGCTGGACGAGCCGTTCAGCGCGCTCGACGCCCTGACCCGCATCAACATCCACCGGCTCGTCCTGGACCTGTGGGCCCGGCACCGGCCCGGCGTCCTGCTCGTCACCCACGACGTGGACGAGGCGCTGCTCCTCGCCGACCGCGTCCTGGTCCTGGACGAGGGCCGGATCGCCCACCAGTCCGCGGTCGAACTGCCGCGGCCCCGCCGCCGCGACGACCCCGAGCTCACCGCGCTGCGCGGCACGCTCCTCGCCCGCCTGGGCGTCACCCCCGAAGAAGGATCGATATGACCAGACGCCTCGGCGCCGTACTGCTGCTGACCGCGCTGCTCGCGGCGGTGACGTCCTGCTCCTCCGGCGGGACGGAGTCCGAGCCCGGGAAGGTGGTGCTGCGCGTCGGCGACCAGAAGGGCGCCGGCATCCAGGAGATGATGACCGCGGCCGGGCAGCTCGACGGCCTCACCTACAAGATCGAGTGGTCGATGTTCACCTCCGGCCCGCCGGTCCTCGAAGGCGTCAACGCCGGCGCCGTCGACTTCGGCTCGGTCGGCAACACCCCGCCGGTGTTCGCGGCGGCGTCCAAGGCGCGGATCGTCATCGTGGGCGCCACCGAGTCCCGCCTGACCGGGCAGGCGATCGTGGTCCCCAAGGGGTCCGCGCTCCGCTCGCCGGCCGAGCTGAAGGGCAAGAAGGTCGCCGTCGCCAAGGGCAGCTCGGCGAACTACCACCTGCTGTCCGTCCTCAAGAAGCACGGGCTGGGGTTCGACGACATCGAGGCCCAGTACCTCCAGCCCGCCGACGCCCTCACCGCCGTCACCGGCGGCCGGGTGGACGCCTGGGCGACCTGGGAGCCGTACACCGCCCAGGCGGAGATCCAGAACGGCGCCCGCATCCTGGCCGACGGCCGCGGCTACACCAACGGCTACGGCTTCCAGGTCACCTCGGAGGAGACCCTGGAGGACGAGCACCGGACCGCCGCGCTCAAGGACTTCCTCGCCCGCTACCAGCGGGCCATCCAGTGGTCCAACACGAACCCCAAGGAATGGGCGGGCATCTGGGCGAAGCAGACCCGGCTTCCCGCCCCGGTGGCCGAGCGCGCCGTCGACCGCCGCCTCGCCGACATCATCCCCATCGACGACTCGGTGATCGCCGCCGAGCAGGAGATCGCCGACTCCTTCTCCGCCGTCGGCCTGATCCCCGGCAAGGTCGCGATCTCCGGCTTCTTCGACCGGCGCTTCAACGACCTCGCCACCGCGGCCAAGCAGAGGAAGTGACACCGATGACCCTGCGATTCCACTGGTTCCTGCCCACCACCGGCGACGGCCGGACCCTCGTCGGCGGCGGGCACAGCGTGCCCAAGGGCGTCGCGCTCCCCGCCGAAGCGCCCGGCACGGCCGACCGCTTCCGCGAACCCGGCATCGACTACCTCGCCCAGGTCGCGCGCACCGCCGAGCAGCTCGGGTTCGAGGCCGTCCTCACCCCCACGGGCACGTGGTGCGAGGACGCCTGGCTGGTGACGGCGGCGCTCATCCGCGAGACCAGCCGGCTGAAGTTCCTGGTCGCGTTCCGGCCCGGCCTGCTGTCCCCGACGCTCGCCGCGCAGATGGCCGCGACCTACCAGCGCGTCTCCGGCGGGCGGCTCGCGCTGAACGTCGTCACCGGCGGCGAGGCCGCCGAGCAGCGCCGCTTCGGCGACCACCTCGGCCACGACGAGCGGTACGCCCGCACCGACGAGTTCCTGTCGGTGGTGCGGGGCGCCTGGGGCGGGGAGCCGTTCGACTTCACCGGCGAGCACTACCGGGTGGAGGGCGCGACCGTGCGGCAGCCGCCCGCCCCCGTCCCGCCGGTCTACTTCGGCGGCTCGTCCGGCGCGGCGGGCCCGGTCGCGGCCCGGCACGCCGACGTCTACCTGACCTGGGGCGAGCCGCCCGCCCAGGTCGCCGCCAAGATCGCGCACGTCCGCGACCTGGCCGGGCGGGAGGGCCGCACGGTGCGGTTCGGCATCCGGCTGCACACGCTCAGCCGCGACACGTCCGAGCAGGCGTGGGCCGAGGCGGGCAGACTGCTGGACGGCCTCGACCCCGCCGCCGTCGCCCAGGCGCAGCAGGTCCTCGCCGCCAGCGAGTCGGTCGGCCAGCAGCGGATGCGCACCCTGCACCAGCGCTACCGGGACGGCTCGGCCACCGGCGTCCGCGACCTGGAGATCCACCCCAACCTGTGGGCGGGGGTCGGGCTCGTCCGCGGTGGCGCCGGCACCGCCCTGGTCGGCAGCCACGCCGAGGTCGCCGACCGGATCGAGGAGTACGCCGCGCTCGGCATCGAGGAGTTCATCCTCTCCGGCTACCCGCACATCGAGGAGGCGTACTGGTTCGGGGAGGGCGTCCTGCCCGAACTCCGCCGCCGCGGCCAGCTCCCGCGCCTGCGGGCCACGGGCTGAGGCGGCGCCATGACGATGCTGGACCTCGATCTCCGCCGCGTCTACGGCGCCCACCCCACCGGGGTCGCCGTCGTCGCGGGCCTGGTGGGCGGCGAGCCCGCCGGCCTCGCCGCGAGCTCCTTCGTCCCGGTCTCCCTGGACCCGCCGCTCGTGTCGGTGTGCGTGGCGCACACGTCCACGACCTGGCCGCGGCTGCGCACCCTGCCGCGGATCGGCCTCAGCGTGCTGGGCGCGCACCAGGAGGCCGCCGGGCGCCGCCTCGGCGCCCGGACGGGAGACCGCTTCGCGGGCGTCCCCTGGCGCTCGACCGCGAACGGCGGCGTGCTCGTCCCGGGCGCCGCGGCCTGGTACGAATGCGGCGTCGAACGGCACGTCCCGGCCGGAGACCACGACATCGTGCTCTTCCGCGTCCACGACCTGGACGCGGCCTCGGACGTCCCGCCGCTGGTCTACCACGCCGGCGGCTTCCACCGCCTCGCGCCCCCGGCGCCCACCCGGTGACCGCGCTCCCGGCCCGCCCGCCGCCGAAGGCGCGCGTCGGCGGGCGGGCCGGGCGGCGCCCAGCACCTCGCCGCCGCCCGGGGCCGGGCCGCCGGGGCCCGGTCATCCGTCGGCGAAGCCGGCGTCCGCCCCGCGGGCCTGCTCCTCGTCGGTCATGCGCATCCGGAAGAGGCGGTCGATGACCTTGCCGATGACGAAGGTGACGGCGAACGCGTAGAGGCCGACGGCGACCACGGCGACGAACTGCTTGCCCAGCACGGACGCCGGGCCGCCGTAGAACAGGCCCGCCGTTCCCACGTTCCAGCCCGTGGCCAGGAACCCGAGCGACAGGACGCCGACGATCCCGCCGGCGCCGTGGATGCCGGCGACGTCGAGCGTGTCGTCGTAGCCGGCGACGAGCTTCAGCTCCACCGCGTACGTGCACACCGCGGCGGCCAGGACCCCGATGAGGAGGGCGCCCTCGACGGCGACGAAGGCGCACGACGGGGTGATGGCCACGAGCCCCGCGAGCGCCCCGGACGTCGACCCGAGCCTGGTCAGATGCCGGAAGCGGAGCCATTCGATGAGCCGCCACGTCAGCATTCCCGAGCAGCCCGCGAGCATCGTGCTGACGAAGGCGCGGGTCGCGACCGCGCCGTCGGTCAGCGCCGAGCCGGCGTTGAACCCGAACCAGCCGAACCACAGCAGCCCGAGCCCGAGCATGACGAACGGGATGTTGTCCGGCCGCGGGCCCTCCCCGCGGCGGAACGCGACTCCCGGTCCCAGCACCAGTGCCATGGCCAGTCCCGAGATGCCGGAGTTCAACTCGACGACCAGGCCGCCGGCGAAGTCCATCACCCCCCACTTGTTGACCCATCCCGAGTCGGCGAACACCCAGTGCGCGACGGGGAGATAGACCAGCGTCACCCACGCGACCACGAAGAGGACCCACGGGCCGAACCGGGCGCGGCCGGCGATCGAGCCGCTGATCAGCGCGACGGTGATGATGGCGAACGTGAGCTGGAAGCAGGCGTAGATCTGCTCGGGGATGCGGCCCTGCAGGGCGTCGGGCGTGATGTTGCCGAACCGCCAGTCCCCCCAGCCGATCAGCCCGAGACCGCCGGCGTCCTTTCCGAACGCGATCCCGTAGCCGTAGAGGAACCACAGCACCGTGACCAGGCTGATGCTGATGAAGCTCATGTAGAGCATCGTCAGCATGTTCTTCGAGCGGACCATGCCGCCGTAGAAGTAGGCGAGCCCCGGCGTCATGAGCAGCACCATCGCGGTACTCACCATCATCCAGGCGGAATCGCCGGTATTCAGACCGCTCGGCATTTTCTGTCACCTATCGGGTTATATGCGCTGCCGAAGTGAGTGGAGAACCGCTCCTATGCTTCGCTCCCCGATCGCGCTGCAAACGCGATCTTTCGGGGTTTGACTGTTTGTTGGGGAATGCACGAATTTAGGGGGTGATGCCGGGGGAACGGGGGTCGGTGTCCCTTTCCGTGCAATGGGCGGAAGCGGCCGCCGGCCGCCGAACCGACCTCCGATGGGAGCATTCGTGCCGCCAGCGTCGCCGTCCGGGGAGTCGCGGACCGGGAGACCGGCTGCGGCTCCCCGGGTGAAGGACGCGGCGCTCACGATTCCCCGGGGCGTGGCACAGGTCGACTTCCAGTCCAACTACTGGACCGGGCTCATCTTCGTCATCGCCCTGTTCGCAGGCGGCTGGCAGTTCGGGGTCTTCGGGCTGCTCGGCACCGTCACGGCAACGCTGACCGCCCACCTGCTCGGGGTCACCTGGGACCGGGTCTCGATGGGGCTCGAAGGGTTCAACGGGACGCTCATCGGCATCGGCCTCGTCCTGTACCTCGGCGCGAGCTGGATGACGGCGGCCCTGGTCGTCGGCGGCGCGGTGGCGGGCGGCGTCCTCACCGCGGCCCTGAACACCGTGCTGAAGCCCTACGACCTGCCCACCTTCACCGCTCCGTTCTGCGTGGTCACGACCGTGGTGGTGATCGGGGCACCGGCCTTCGAGCGGGTGTGGGCCGGCCACCCCGACACGCCGCCGCCGTCGGCCGCGGACCCGGGCACGGCCCTGTCCTGGCACGAGTTCTGGCAGGGGTGGTTCAGCGGCATCGGCCAGGTGTTCTTCCAGGACGAGTGGTACGTCGGCCTGATCTTCCTGGCCGGGCTTGCGGTGGCGAGCCGCCTCGTCGCCGCGACGGCGCTCGCGGCGAGCCTGATCGGGCTGCTCGTCGGCTGGTGGTTCGGGGCGCAGGCCGCGGACCTCGGCGCCGGACTGTACGGCTACAACGCCGTGCTCACCGGCATCGCGCTGACCGGGACGTTCGTCGCGCTCTCCCGGGCCGGCGCCGCCTACGCGGCGGTCGGGGCGGCGACCGCGGCCGGCCTGACCGCCGGCCTCACCGTGCTGTTCGACGCGGTCGGCGGCCACACCCTGACCTGGCCGTTCGTGCTGGTCACCTGGGTGTTCCTGGCCGCCGTCCCCATTTTCTCCAGGATCCGGCGGGCGGCGTGACGACCGGCCCGCCGTGCCGAGTCCCGGCGGTACCGGGGCAGAGAGAGGACCACAGATGAACCTGTCACCACGCGAGATCGACAAGCTGCTCATCTTCGTCGTCGCGGAGATGGCGCAGAAGCGCAAGGACCGCGGCCTCAAGCTGAACCACGGGGAGACGGTGGCGCTGATCAGCTCCGCCATCGTGGAGGCGGCGCGGGACGGCAAGACCGTCGCCGACTGCATGGAGCTGGGCAAGCGGATCGTCGGCCCGGACGACGTCATGCCCGGGGTGCGGGGGATGCTGAACCTCATCCAGGTCGAGGCCGCGTTCGACGACGGGACCAAGCTGGTCTCCTGCCACGACCCCGTCGGCGGCGGCAAGTGACCGTACCTCCCGGCGGGCGCCGTGCGGTGCTCCCGGTCGGCGGGCACGAGTGCGCCGGCGCCGCCGGCGCGCACGGCCCCGGGCGGGAGCTGCGGACCGCGCTGCGGGACCGGCCGCGCGCCGTCGCGGTGCCGATGACGCTGGGCCGCGATCCCGGCCTCCCGGCCGCCGCGGCGCAGACGCTCGGCTGGGCGGCGCGCGACCGGATGCCCGGTGACCTGCTGCTCGCCGAGCCGCTCGGCACTCTGACGCACCTCGTCGGCTGGATCCGGGCGGCGGTGCTGCGCGTCCTGCGCGGAGGGTTCGACGGGGCGGTGCTGCTCGTGGCGCCCGCGGCGGACCCCGAGGCGGACGCGGAACTGTTCAAGGTGGCGCGACTCGTCTGGCGGTATCTGCCGGTGCGCTGGGTCGAGGTCGCGCTGGCCGGCGGGGAGCCGGAAGCGGCGGAGGGCGCCGAGCGCTGCCGCCGCCTGGGGGCCGGTGAGGTCGCGCTGGTGCCCGCGTCGCTCGTCCCGCCGCCGCCCGTCCCGGGGACGGTGCCGCCCGCGGGTCCGCTCCTCGGGCCGGCGGCGCTCGCGGCGCTGGTCCGCGCACGCGCGGCCGAGGCGGAACGGCGCTGGGAACGCGTCGGCGACGACGGCCTCGCCGCAGCCACGGACCACGCGCACGGCCACGGCCACGGCCACGGCCACGGCCACGGCCACGGCCACGGGCACGGGCACGGGCACGGCCATGAGCAGCCCCGTGGCGAAGAGCACGGGCGGCGCCGGCACGCCGCCCTTCCTGAAACGCGACAAGGACTGGAGGGGGCGACCGCACATGGCGGATGACGTCTACATCTTCGGAGACGGCGAGATCGAACTGAACGCGGGGCAGCGCAGGGAGACGCTGACCGTGCGCAACACCGGGGACCGGGCCGTCCAGGTCGGTTCGCACTTCCACTTCTTCGAGGTCAACCGGGCGCTGGGCTTCGACCGCGAGAAGGCGTTCGGGATGCGGCTCGACATCCCGTCCGGGACCGCCGTCCGCTTCGAGGCGGGCGACACCAAGGAGGTCGGCCTCGTCGAGTACGGCGGCGGCATGCGCATCGTCGGGTTCGGCGGCCTGCTCAACGGGAGCATCCGGTCCGGCTCGGCGCGCGAGGAGGCGGTCGCCCGGATGCACGCCCAGGGCTACCTCGACGAGCACGACGGCCGCCCGGACGGGTCGGGCAACGGGCACCGGGACGGCTCGAAGCGCCGCGAACGCACGCACGCGGGCTCGTCCCGCTCCAAGAAATAGGGATGACGACGATGACGACGATGTCGCGCGAGCAGTACGCGAGCATGTACGGGCCCACGGTCGGCGACCGGATCCGCCTGGGCGACACCAACCTGGTCGTGGAGGTGGAGAAGGACTACAGCGAGGGCCACTACGGGGACGAGTGCCAGTACGGCGGCGGCAAGACCGCCCGGGACGGGATG
Source organism: Actinomadura sp. GC306 (assembly GCF_004348665.1). Taxonomy (GTDB): domain Bacteria; phylum Actinomycetota; class Actinomycetes; order Streptosporangiales; family Streptosporangiaceae; genus Spirillospora. Next base: position 41,420 of record NZ_SMKM01000013.1, read on the forward strand.
TCCGCCGACCCGGCCTCGCTGAACGCGACCACGACCCTCGACACGGTCATCACGAACGTCGTGATCATCGACCCGATGCTGGGCGTCGTCAAGGGCGACATCGGGATCAAGAACGGCCGGATCGCGGGCGTCGGCAAGTCCGGCAACCCGCACACCCAGAACGGCGTCGACCGGCGCCTGATCATCGGGCCGGGCACCGAGGTGATCTCCGGGGAGAACCTCATCGCCACCGCGGGCGCGATCGACGCCCACGTCCACTTCATCGCTCCGCAGCAGGCACAGCACGCGCTGAGCAACGGCATCACCACGCTTCTCGGCGGCGGCACCGGCCCCGCCGACGGCACCCGCGGCACGACCTGCACGCCGGGCCCGTGGAACATCTCCCGCATCCTCCAGGCGTACGAGGACATCCCGGTCAACATCGCGGTCTACGGCAAGGGCAACGGCAGCCTGCCCGGCCCGCTGGACGAGCAGCTCAAGGCCGGCGCGTGCGGGCTGAAGGTGCACGAGGACTGGGGGACGACCCCGGCCGTCATCGACTGCGCGCTGCGGGTCGCCGACGACCACGACGTCCAGGTCTCCATCCACACCGACACCCTGAACGAGGCGGGGTTCGTCGAGGACACGATCAACGCCATCGACGGCCGGGCGATCCACACCTACCACTCCGAGGGCGCGGGCGGCGGCCACGCCCCCGACATCCTGCGGATCACCTCCGAGCCCAACGTCCTGCCGGCGTCGACCAACCCGACGCTGCCCTACACGGTGAACTCGGTGGACGAGCTGCTGGACATGACGATGGTCTGCCACCACCTCAGCTACGACGTCCCCGAGGACGTGGCGTTCGCCGAGAGCCGCGTCCGCGCCGAGACGATCGCGGCGGAAACGGTACTCCACGACCTCGGCATCATCAGCATCATCAGCTCGGACTCGCAGGCCATGGGACGGATCGGCGAGTCGGTCACCCGGGCCTTCCAGATCGCCCACCACTGCAAGGACCAGCGCGGCCCGCTGCCCGAGGACTCCGCGCGCAACGACAACACCCGCGTCCTGCGCTTCCTGGCCAAGGTCACCATCAACCCGGCCCGCACGTGCGGCATGACCGACGAGATCGGGTCGCTGGAGGACGGCAAGCTCGCCGACATCGTGCTGTGGCCGGTCCGCTCCTTCGGCGCGAAGCCGTTCATGGTCGTCAAGGGCGGGCTGATCAACTGGGCGCAGATGGGCGACCTGAACGCCTCGCTGCCCACCCCCCAGCCGGTGTACCTGCGGCCGACGTACGGGGGGTTCGGCAAGGCGCTGCAGAAGACCTGCGTGACGTTCATGTCGGACGCGGCCATCTCCGAGAAGGTGCCCGAGCGGCTCGAACTGGAGCGGCTCGTCCGGCCGGTGCGGCAGTGCCGCACCGTCGACAAGCGGCACATGAAGTACAACGCGACGGTGGCGGAGGTGCGGGTCGACCCGGAGACCTACAAGGTCACCGTGGACGGCGAGCCGGTCTCCATCAAGCCGGCGAGCAGCCTGCCGCTGAACCGGCTGCACTACATCGCATGACGCGTGCGGACACCGGAGAGCTGGAGGCGCTGCTGGCGCACCTCCAGCTGACCGACTCCGGTTTCCCGAGCGGCCTCTACACCTTGTCGCACGGGCTTGAGGGGCACGTCCAGCTTCGCCTGGCCGGGGCGGAGAACATCCGCGAACTGGTGTCGGACCTGGTGCGGGCGGCGGGCACCGCCGACGCGGCGGCGCTGGCGCTGGCGCACCGGGCGGTGACCGCGGAGGACTGGGACCGCCTTGCCGAGACCGACCGCAGGCTGCACGCGATCAAGCTGAGCCGGGAGCAGCGCAGGGCGTCGGTGCGCACCGGCCGGCAGGTCCTGGACTCGGCCGGCCCCGCGTTCGGCTCGGCCCCCGCGGCGCGGCTCGCGGAGCTCGTCGCCGCCGGGACGGCGCCCGGCAACCACGCCGTGGTCGTCGGTGCCGTGCACGCGGGGCTGGGGGTGCCCGTGGAGCGCGCCGTGGCCGGTGACCTGTTCGCCTTCGCCGCGAGCTGCTCCGCGGCGGCGGTGCGGCTCGGCCGGATCGACTTCCGGCGGGCGCAGGCGCTGCTGCGCGAGGTCCGGCCCGACCTCGTCCGGGCGGCCGGCGCCGCGCTGGCCGCCCAGGAGCCACGGGACCTGCACGCCACCCTGCCCGCCGCGGACGCGGTCTCGGCCGTGCACGAGCGGGCCGAGGCCCGGCTGTTCATCACCTGACCCGAGCACCGTCCGGAGGAAGCATGGAACTGGAACAGGTCTACAAGATCGGCATCGGCGGCCCGGTGGGGTCGGGCAAGACCGCCCTCATCGAAGCGCTGGTGCCCGTCCTGATCGCCCGGGGGCGCAGCCCCGGCGTCATCACCAACGACATCTACACGCAGGAGGACGCCGAGCAGGTCCGCCGCACGCTGGCGGGGACGCTGGACGCGGAGCGCGTCGTCGGCGTCGAGACCGGGGCGTGCCCGCACACCGCGGTCCGGGACGACCCGACGATGAACCTCGCGGCGGCGGCCGAGCTGCTCGACCGCTTCCCCGACATCGACGTGCTGCTGTTCGAGAGCGGCGGCGACAACCTCACGCTCACGTTCAGCCCGGCGCTGGCCGACGTGTACGTGTTCGTCCTGGACACCGCCGAGGGGGAGAAGATGCCCCGCAAGCGCGGGCCGGGCACCACCGACTCCGACCTCCTGGTCATCAACAAGATCGACATCGCGCCGTACGTGCGGACCGACCTGTCGGTGATGGAGCGGGACGCCCGCATGGTGCGCGGGACGGGCCCGGTCGTGCTGACCGACTGCCTCACCGGGACGGGCGTCAAGGAGGTCGCGGACTTCGTCCTCGAACGCAGGGACGCGCTGTGCTCACCCGCGTGACGGCCCCGCCGGACGCGCCGCCCGGCCCCGGGTCCGCCCTCGGCCGGACGGCGGCCGAGCGCTGCGCCCCCGGATGGCTGCCCGCCGAGGTGTCGCGCCACCGGGCCGAGCCCGACACCCTTCCCGTGGGGTCTCCGGGCAAGGTGGGGGTCTTGGAGCTGGGGTTCGGGACGTCCGGCGGCCGGACGGAGCTGACGTCCCAGTTCCAGAAGGCGCCGCTGCACATCACCCGTCCCCTGTACCCGGACAGCGCTCTATCCGGTATGCCGTACGTGATGTTCATGTCGTCCGGCGGGGGCGTCCTCCAGGGGGACCGGTACCGGATCGAACTCGACTGCGGGCCCGGGACGTCCGTCCACTTCGGCACCCAGACCGCCACGCGGCTCTACCGGATGGAACACAACTACGCCACGCAGGTCGTCGAGCTGAGCGCCGGGCCCGGCAGCTACGTCGAGTACCTCCCGCAGACCACGATCCCGTTCGGGGACTCGCGCTTCTACCAGCGGACGAGCGTCACCGCCGCACCGGACGCGACCGTGGTGCTGGGAGAGAAGCTGATGGCGGGGCGGCTCGCCCGCGACGAACGGCACGCCTACACCGCCTACTGCGCGGACCTGGAGGTCCAGAACACGGAAGGCGGGCTGCTGTTCGCCGACCCCGTCAGGCTCGTCCCAGAGGAACACGACGTGACCGGCCCGGCGGTCATGGGCGACTACGGGCTCATGGCGTCCATCTACGTCGTCACTGGCGCGAAGCCGCCGCAGGACGTGGCCGACGTCATGCACGAGACCATCCGCGGCACGGGCCTGCGTGGCGGCGCGAGCCTCCTGCCAGGCGAATGCGGAGCGTGGGCGCGGCTTCTCGGTGACCTCTCCCCTGAGGTGGATGCCGCGTTCCACCGGACGTGGGACGCCGTCCGCCGCCTCCTACTGGGCGTGCCCGCGTCCGGCCGGGGCGGGCGCCAAGCACAGCCCTAGGGACCTTCCGCAGGGGCCGCGAAATCGGTGGAAAAGGGGCCTTGTCGAAGCCGCCTTCCGGGCGGACCATGCAGGCAGCCGAGAAGGAGTCGGGGGCATGTTCCGCCGGGAGGCGCCATGAGCGAAACCCCCGAACCCACCGGCAAGGGCCCCGCAGAGCAAGGCGGCGCGCCCGTGGAGGGGACGGCCGGAGCCGCCGTCACCGGGACGTACAAGCTGGGGGTGAGCCGCCCCGACCTGCCGGTCACCGACCTGCCCACCCCGGAAGAGGTCTTCGGCGTCCGGCGGATCGGCCCCAAGGAGCTGGTCAAGTACGCGCTCGGCCCGAGCCTGATCGCGCTCGGCATCTCCATCGGCAGCGGCGAGTGGCTGCTCGGCCCGCAGGCGGTCGGCCAGTTCGGGTTCGAGGGCGTCGGCTGGATCATCCTCGTCTCCGCCCTGCTCCAGACCCTCTACAACATCGAGTGCTCCCGCTACGTGGTCGCGACCGGTGAGGCGCCCGTCGTGGGCTGGGGACGCGTCCCGCCCGGCTGGTTCCTGTGGGTGCCGATCTCGGTGTTCCTCGTCCTGTTCGCGTTCATCGCCGGCGGCTGGGCGGCCTCCGCGGGGGAGGGGCTGTACGCCCTCGTCCACGCCGAGCTCCCGCCCGAGGACGCCGAGGAACCGCGCCTCTGGGCGATCGCGCTGCTCGTCGTGGTGTTCCTGATGGCCGCCGCGGCCCGCCGCGTCTCCCGCACGCTGGAACTCGCCAACTGGATCATGATCGGCATCATCCTGATCACGCTCCTGGTCCTGTGCGTCGCCCTGGTGCCGTTCAGCGTCTGGTGGGACGGCATCACCGGCTTCGTCACCCCCGCCGCACCCCCGGAGGGGATCACCGCCACCCAGATCGGCGGGCTCGCCGGGTTCACCGCGCTCGCGTCCGGCCTCAACTGGTACGTGATGGGCCACTACCGGGACAAGGGCTACGGCATGGGCCACCGGGTCGGCTTCATCGCGGGCCTGCGCGGCCGCCGCGTCGAGATGCTGCCGAGCGGCGTGACCTTCCCCGACGACCAGAAGAACCGGGGCCTGTGGAAGCGCTGGTACCGGCTGCTGCTCACCGACATGTGGGCCGTCTTCTTCGCCGGCGCGATCATCGGCATGCTGCTGCCGACCATCCTGATGGCCCACGCGGTCGAGATCTCCGGCCAGGAGGTCACCCAGGAGAACGTCCCGACCTTCGTCGCCGGCGCCCTGGACGCCGAGTACGGCCGCTGGCTGTTCTACATCGCGCTGATAGTGGGCGTGCTGATCCTGTTCACCACCCAGCTCGGCATCTTCGAGGCGATGGTGCGCGTCACCACCGACGCCGCGCACGCCACCAGCCCCCGCCTGCGCGCCCTCCTCGAAGGCGACCCGCGGCGCTTCTACTACCCGTTCATGCTGCTGCTCCTGGTGGTCATCGGGGTCATCCTGCACCTCGCGCTCCCGGTGAGCCTGGTGCAGTGGTCGGCGAACATGTCGAACCTGGGCGCGCTGATCTTCCCGTTCATGCTCATGTACCTGAACAGCAGACTCCCGCGCCCGGCCCGCCCCCGCCCCTGGCACTACGTCATCCTGCTGCTGAACTTCCTGTTCTTCGGCTTCTTCTTCCTCAACTTCATAGCCGACTTCATAGGCGACCCCCTGGTCACCTTCTGACCCCACCCGTCCACGCCGCGCAGTACGGCACCACGTCCGCGCCCGGCCCTCGCTTCTGAAGCTCTGCGTCTGCCTCGGCTTATGGCGGGAGTTTGTGCGGGACGGCTAAAACGCGTCCGCCGGATGTTCGCTCGCGGGCATTGGCGGCGGCCCGGACGGGACTTACCGTGGCGCGACCCGGGTTCCCAGGAGGTACCTGCCGTGGTCCACCCCCGCCCCAAGTTCTGGCGCGGCCTCGCCGCTGCATGCCTCGCGGGAGCGGCGCTGAGCGCCGTGCCCGCCGTATCCGCCCATGCCGCCCCGCCCGCCGACGACCGGGTCACGGTCACCGTTGCCGGTTCGCCTGCGTACGACCTGACCGGGGAACTGTCCTCGGGTGCCATCGCCGTCCTCGACAACGTCGGCACATACGAGACCGACAAGATTCAAGGGACGGGCACGCTCCCCGGTACCAACGGCGGAACGGCGGAGGTCTCCTTCCAGATCGCCCGCAGCCTCTTCGGGCTGAAGGGCGACTTCACCCTCAAGGACCCTGGAGCCGGGGTGGAGATCTCCGCGAGGGTCAACGGCGGGGTCACCGTCCCAGAGCAGGCGACGGTGCGGTGGGAGGGGAACGGTACCGTCCGGCGCGGGGACGCCTCCGCGACCCGGCCGGTCACGTTCACGATCGAGGACCGGCGGCCCGACCCGGGTGACCACGCCATCCGCATCCCCCACGCCGGGCAGGCCCGGAACGCGATCCTCCGCCTGCCCGACGACTACGACGGCACCCCGCGGCCGGTGCTGTTCCACTTCCCCGGGCTCCTGGAGTGGCCCGGCGCCGCGGAGTTCTTCGGCCGGATGGCCGACTACGCCCAGACCCGCGGGTTCATCATGATCACGCCGGAGCACCACGGCATCGGCTGGCAGGGCGTCCCGGGCGGGGCGTCCTCGCCCGACGTGGACGACCCGGGCTTCGTGCGCCGCCTCCAGGACATCCTCGTCGAGCGCTTCAACGCCGACCCCGCGCGCCTGTACGCCTCGGGCATGAGCAACGGCGGCTTCTTCACCCACCGGATGGCCTGCGAGAACGACCGGTTCGCCGCCTATGTCGCCGTCGCCGGCCAGTTGACCGGCTCCGCCGCCTGCCACCCGAAGCGGCGCGTCCCGATCGTCATGATCCACGGGGACGGCGACTTCATCGTCCCCTACTCGACGGTGCGGCCGGCGCTCGACTTCTGGACGCGCCACAACGGCTGCGGCGACCGGGCCGTCGCCACGCGGCTGCCCGACATCGCCCCCGACGACAACACCACCGTCGTCCGCCACGACCACCCGGACTGCCCGCCCGGCACGCCCGTGATCCTCTACCAGATCGAGGGCGGCGGGCATAACTGGCCGGGCGGCATCCCGTTCCTCGGCCCGTTCCTGGGCGGGACGACCTACGACATCGATGCCAATGCCGTGATCTGGGACTTCGTCTCCCGCTACCGCCTCTCCTAGGGCGCCGCGGGCCGCCGCAGGTGGAGCATGCGGAAGACGGTGGCGGTGAGGTGGCGGCGCAGCGTCTCGTCGTCCAGGCCGGCGAGCCGCGGGTCCAGGCCGGCGATCATCAGGGCGCCGCTGACCATCGCGCTGTTCACCAGCGTCTCGGCGTCGGGGTCCGGGCCGGTCAGCACGGCCTCGATGCGCTCCTCCAGCTCGCGCAGCGGCGGCCGGCTCCGGACGAGCCGGCCCACCTGCGGATCGGTCATGATCATGGCGAACAGCCCGCGGTGCCGCACGACGAGGTCGACCACGCCCTCCAGCGCGACGCGAAGCCGGTCGGTGCGCCGCCGCCGCGCCTCGGCCGCCTCCGCCACGGCCGCCAGCTCCGCCAGCGCGGGCGCGATCACGGCCTCGACGATGTCCTCTTTGGAGTGGAACTGGTGGTAGACGGCGGCCTTGGTCACGCCCAGCTCGTCCGCGATCATCTGCAGCGAGGTGCCGCTGACCCCGTGCCGCATGAACAGCTCCATGGCGGCCGCCAGCAGACGGCTCCGAGCCGTTCCCACCCGCAACCC
>NZ_SMKM01000140.1 GCF_004348665.1 Actinomadura sp. GC306
ACACTCGACTAGTCGTCGTCAGCGTCAGATCTGTATAAGAGACAGGCATTGAGGGGGAGCCCGACGACGAGGCGGCCGTGCGCTGGGCCTTCGCGGAGGCCGCCGCCCGCGGCGCCGGGATCGTCGCGCTGCACGCCGTCGGCGGCGAGTTCTCGCCCCGCCGGCGCGTCATCGAGAACATGGAGCTGTCGGCGGCCGTCGCCGGGATGGCGCAGGAGTACCCGGACGTCCCTGTGCAGCCGCTGGTGTCCGACCGCACGGCGTCGCAGGCGCTGGTCGACGCGTCGGAGAAGGCCGCGCTGGTCGTGGTCGGCGCCCGCACCCGCAAGAGCCTGATCGGCATGGGGCTCGGGCGCGTCAACCACGTGGTCCTGCACCATTCCCGCTGCCCCGTCGTCCTCGTGCCCACGTCCTGACGCCGTGGCGGCGCTCACCAGGGTCCAGCGGCCGAACGTGCTGTTCGGCTACGACGGGACCGACGAGAACGACCCCGCGCTGGCCTGGGCCGTCGAGGAGGCGCGGCTGCGGGGCCTGGACCTCGTCATGTGCTACTGCTGGCACTGGCCCTACTCGTCGAGCCACGTGGACAGGGAGATCCAGACCGTTCTCGAACGGGCCGGGGAGAACCTCCTGCGGCGGGGCGCCGACCGGGCGCGCGAGCTCGGCGCGCCCGGGGAGGTGCGCACGCTGCTGCGGCGGGGACCGGTCTCCGAGGCGCTCGTCCGCGAGTCCGGCGACGCCGAGCTGATCGTGATCGGCTCGCACGAACGGCGCCGGGTGCCGCTCTGGTCGACGGCCGTGGAACTGCCGGCGCGGGCGCACCGGCCGGTCGTCGCGGTCCGCGGGCCCGCCGGAGCCGGCCCGGTCGTCGCGGGGGTGGACGGATCGGCGGGCGCGGCGGCGGCGCTCGGCTTCGCCGCCGAGGAGGCGCTGCTCCGGGACCGCGACCTGCACGTCGTCTACGGGGCCTGGGAGCCGCAGGCCGTGCCCGAGGCCGAGCTTCGCCTCTTCACCGACAAGGAACGGCTGGTCCAGGTGCGCACCGCGACGGTCGAGGACGCCGTCCGGCCCTGGCGGGAGCGCCACCCGAAGCTGGGCGTGCGGATCTCGGTGCTGCCCGCACGGCCTCGCGAGGCGCTGCTGGAAGCGGCGGCGGGGGCGGCGCTGGTCGTGGTCGGCGACCGGGGGACCGGGGGCGTGGACCAGCTGCTGCTCGGCGCCACCAGCTCCGCGATGCTGCACCACGCCGCGTGCACGGTCGCGATCGTCCCGCCGCCCTGACCTCCGGCGGGCCGGTGCTCAGGGCTCGATCGGGTGGTCGTCGAGCCGGGCCCACGCCGCGTCCCAGAGGCGCCAACGGTCCACGCGGCGCTTCATGTGCCTCCCGATCTCTGCTCCCGTCCTCCTGGGACGCGTCTCCCGTCCGTCACCCGCCCAGCGGGAGCAGGTCGGGCTCGGGCCGGGCCGCCGACACCGGGCCGCCCTCGGTGGCGCCGTCCCGGGCCGGGACCAGGCTGGTCTCCAGCGCCGCCGCCAGCGCGTTCACGGTCTCGCTCAGCAGGGCGACCCGCCGTTCCAGGACCGCCACGCGGTGCTCCAGCACCGGGATGGACGGCGTCGCGGACGCGCTGATGATCTGCCTAGGCATCGTGGAGCTCCTTCGTCTCGTCATGGCGCCGGGCCCCCGGCGCGGTGTCGCGCTGCCGCCTGCGGCGCGCCTCCCAGTACCCCGCCAGGTGCCCGACCCGCGCGCGCAGCCGCGCGGCGGCGAGGCCGATGGCCTCGGGCATCGTCGCGCCGGACGCGTAGGCGTTGACGGGCCGGCCGTTGAGATCGATCCGGACCGAGACCAGGTACGGGTGCGCCACGGCCGGGTCCCGCAGCTTGTTGAGGGTGACCTTCGCGTACAGGACCGGGCGCGGCGGGTGGGTCAGCACCCTGCCGATCGCCTCGCGGGCGCGCTCCACGTCGGCCGGAGACACGTCGTTGACGGTGGTGAACTGGATGTCGAGCCTTTCCTGTCCGGTGCCGGGCAACGGGGGCCTCCTTCTGCGGGATCTTCGTTCACCAACAGACTCCCGCGCCCGCGCGCGCGGCCGTAGGGACCTTGGTCACCTGACGTGCGGCCGGAGGGCCCGTCCGCCCGCGCCGGTGATAAGCGGCGCCGATGTGGGGACGTTCGTGCTGAACCCTCTCGAAGAGGAGAACCCATGTCCGAACCGATCGTCGTCGGCACCGACGGGTCCGGGGAGTCGGACCGCGCCGTCGACTGGGCCGCCGCGGAGGCCGCCCTCCGCGAACGCCCGCTGCGCATCGTCCACGCGGTTCCGGGCCGGTCCGCGACGGCCCTGTTCGCGGCGGCCGAGAAGGCCGGGCGCCTCGCCCGCGCCGGGCACGCCGTCGTGGACGCCGCCGGCGCACGGGTCCGCGACCGGTGGCCGGACGTCGAGACCACGACCGTCGTGGTCGAGGACGAGACGTCCGACGCGCTGCGGCGGCATTCGGAGGACGCGTTCGAGCTGGTGCTGGGCCGCCGCGGCCGCGGCGGGTTCGCCAGCCTGCTGCTCGGCTCCACGAGCCTGCGGATGGCGTCGCGCAGCGGCGTCCCGGTCGTCATCGTGCGCGGCGGCGAGGCCGGCGGCGAGGCCGGCGCCGAGGTCGTCGCGGGGATCGACCCGCGCAAGGAGACCGGCGCCGTCCTCGACTACGCCTTCGACGCGGCCGCGCGGCGCGGCGCCCGGCTCCGGGTCGTCCACGCGTGGCAGATGTCCACGACGCTCATCGACGCCGGCTACACCGCCGAGGACGCGGACCCCGGCCCGGAACTGCGGCGGCAGGTCGCCGCCGCGTGCGAGCCGCTGCAGCGCAGGTACCCGCAGGTGGACGCGGTCGGCCAGGTCGTGCTGGAGCACCCGGTGCAGGCCCTCACCGGGCCGTCCCGCACCGCGCGCCTCCTGGTGGTGGGCGCGCGCGAGCGCCGCTGGAGCTCCCCGCGCCTCGGGTCCACCGGGCACGGCGTCGTCCACCACGCGCAGTGCCCGGTGGCGGTCGTCCCGCCGCCGTCCCGCCGGTGAGGCCCGGCCTGACGGTCAGCCGGTCGTGGCCGGCTTCCGCGCGACGCCGCAGAACGCGGTGACCATCGGCGGCTCTCCCCAGGGCATCGCCTCCGGGCGCCACCGGGACACCGACACGACCCCCGGCTCCAGCAGCTCCAGGCCGTCGAAGTAGGTCGCGAGCTGCTCGGGCGTCCGGAGCTTGTAGGGGTCGCCGGCCTCGGCGCGGGTCCGCTCGGCCTCGGCGGCGGCGTCGGGGTTCACGGCGGCGGTGCCGTCCTCCAGGACCAGGTAGCTGCCGCCGGGCAGCGCGCCGACCAGCCGGTCGCGGATCGCCCGCGCCTCGTCGTCGTCCTCGATGTTGCCGAGGATGCCGAGCATCATCAGCCCGATGGGCCGGTCGAAGTCGAGCGTGCGGGCGGCGCGTTCGAGGATGTCGTCGGGGTTGCGGACGTCGGCGTCGATGTAGTCGCACTCGCCTTCCGGGGTGCTCGCCAGCAGCGCGCGGGCGTGCAGGAGCACCAGCGGGTCGTTGTCGACGTAGACGATGCGGCAGGCCGGGTCGACCCGCTGGGCGACCTCGTGGGTGTTGTCCACGGTCGGCAGGCCGGTGCCGATGTCGAGGAACTGCGTGACGCCCTCCTCGCCCGCCAGGTACCGCACCGCGCGCCCGAGGAAGGCCCGCGAGTGGCGCGCGACGTCCACGATCTCGGGGTACAGCTCGCGTACCTGGTCGCCCACCTGCCGGTCGATGGGATAATTGTCCTTTCCGCCCAGCCAGTAGTTCCACACCCGCGCGGAATGCGGAACGCCGGTGTCGAAGCCCGGTTCGGCGGACTGGTTCTCTCCCATGGGCGGCGCCCCTCCGGATCTCGGAAACGTTGCCGGAATTCTTCAATACGGCGCGCCCCTCGGCAACACGGCCGAAAAACCGTGCACTCCGCCCGCCGCGTACTTCTACGCTTGGAACGACGGCGAACGAGCATTTCCAATTCGAGACCGGGCGGCACGATGGACGGTTCACCTTCACCCGAGTTGCGGACGGAGCGGCTCGTGCTGCGGCACTGGCGGGACGGCGATCGCGAGCCGTTCGCCGCCCTGAACGCCGACCCCCGGGTCATGGAGCATTTTCCCGCCCGGCTCACCCGCGCGGAGAGCGACGCGCTGATCACGTCCATCGAGGCCCGTTTCGCCGAGGACGGCTTCGGCTTCTGGGCGCTGGAGGTCGCCGGCACCGGCGAGTTCATCGGGTTCACCGGCATTTCCGCCGTGCGCTTCCCGGCGCCCTTCACCCCCGCCGTCGAGATCGGCTGGCGGCTCGCCCGGTCCGTCTGGGGGCACGGCTACGCCTCCGAGGCCGCGCGGCGCGCGCTCCGCTTCGCCTTCGACGCCGGCCTCGACGAGGTGGTCTCCTTCACCGCCGTCGCCAACGTCAGGTCGCAGGCCGTCATGGAACGCATCGGCATGACCCGCGACCCCGCCGACGACTTCGACCACCCCCTCGTACCGGACGGCCACCGCCTGAAGCGCCACGTCCTGTACCGCGTGACCGGAGCGGGCCGGCCGGTCTCCTAGCCTGGGAGGCGATGACCGACACCACTGCGCGCCCCGCCGCGCCCGCCGACCTGCCCGCCATCGCCGACACCCTCGCGGACGCCTTCGCCGACTACCCCTGGACCCGCTGGACCGTCGCGGCCGACGACCACCCCCGCCGCCTGCGCGCGCTCCAGCTTTACTTCACCGAGCGCGTCGGCCTGCCCTACGGCCGCGTCTGGACCGCGGGCGGCAACGCGGCCGCCGCGGTCTGGACGACCCCGGACACCGACGTCCCGCCCGACGTGTTCACCGGCCCCGAACTGGCCGCCCTGTACGGCGACCGCGCCGCCCGCGCCGCCGAGGCCGAGGAGTTCCTCGCGCCGTACCGCCCGGTGCGGCCGAGCTGGTTCCTGGCCACCATCGGCGTCCGCTCGGACCGGCAGGGCCGCGGCCTGGGCGCCGCCGTCCTCGCCCCCGGCCTGGCCGAGGCCGACCGCACCGGCCACGACGCCTACCTGGAGACCGCCGACGAGCGCAACGTCCGCTTCTACGGGCGGTTCGGGTTCGAGGTGACGGCCGACGTCCACCTCCCCGGCGGCGGCCCCCGCACCTGGTGCATGACCCGCCCCGCGCGGTAGCCGTCACTCCCGGAGCGCGGGCAGGACCTCGGTTTCGAGGAGGCGCAGGCTCTCCCAGCCGACCTCCGGTGGAATCCCGCCCATCATCGGGTGCATCAGCCCGATCGCCAGGGGGCCCTTTGCGGCCAGCTCGTCGGCGAACTCGTCCGGCCGCAGCACGCGGTACTGCCCGGAGGCGCGGACGCCGGCCAGCGACTCCGCCGGCCGGTACACGTCGGCGGTGCCCGTCCCGGACTCGTGGATCCACCGGCCGTAGGCGTTGCTCTCGTGCAGGGCGTAGGGGCCGATCCGCCGCCACCCCTCCTCGACGTCGCGCGCCAGGTGGACGAACCCGGTGTCGCCGCCGAGGTACGGGCCGGGATCGGCGCGTCCGAGCCGGATCACCTCGTCCCGGTAGAACTCCCAGTGCGCGGCGTCGGTCGCCATGAACCCGATGCCGAGGCGGGCGGCGCGCCGCGCGGCGCCCTCGGAGCCGCCGCCCAGCTCCAGCGGCGGCCCGCCCGGCGTGTACGGCGCGGGCGTCACCCTGATCTCCCGTCCGCCGCGCTCGAACGGCCGCCCGGACCAGGCGTCGCGCAGCACCGCGACCGTCTCGACCGTCCGGCGGATCCGGTCGGAGATGGCGGCGCCGAACATCGCGAACTCAGACGGGACGTAGCCGGCGCCGACGACCAGGTCGAGCCGGCCGCGGGACAGGGTGTCGACGACGGCGGCGTCCTCGGCCAGCTTCACGGGGTCGTGGAACGCCGCGACCACCGCGGCGACGCGGATCCGCACGCGTTTCGTGCGCGCGGCCATCGCCGCCGCCATCGTGAGGGCGCTCGGCAGGTAGCCGTCCTCGGAGCCGTGGTGCTCGGAGAGGACGACGGTGTAGAAACCCATGCGGTCCGCCCACTCGGCCATGTCCAGCGCCGCCTCGTAGCGGTCGGCCATGCTCGTCCCCGCCTCCGCGGGATTCCGCAGATCGAACCGCATCACGAAGATCGCCACAACGCCCCTCCCGGCCCGGGCTCCCCTTGCGGGCGCCTCAATCTAGGCACCCGACCAGACACCCGTCCACCCCCCACTGGCCGCTACCGGACGCGATTCCGGTGATTGTTGACGTTTCAATGGGGTCGCTGTCATTTTTGACCTGTCCGGGGGATGGGGGGAGATGACGGCAAGCATCGCGGGGACCGACGATGACCTCGCGTGGCGCGCGGCCGAGGGGGAGCGTGCCGCGTTCGACGCCCTCATCGAGCGGCATCGAAGCGTCCTCATGAAGCTGTGCCTGCGTCTCACCGATGACGTAGGCGACGCGCAGGCCGCTTACCGGGCCACGGTGGCCGACGCACTGGCCGGTCTGAGATGTCGGCCGCCCGGGACGCGGCTCTCCGTCTGGCTCTACGGAACCGCCGCCCATGCCGCGCTCGCCGAGGCCAGGCTGAGGGCACGACACCCGGGCCCCGTGGGCGACGTGCTGGCGGGCGACGGCGAGGGCGAGAACGGTGAGGACGTCACCGGGCCGATGTCGACGGAACAGGCGATGCGCTACCTGCCGCCCGAGCATCGCGCGGCGCTTGCACTCCGTGAACTGGGCGGATGCGAGTACGTCGAGATCGCCGAGATCTTCGAGGCCTCCGAAGCGAAGATCAAGACCCGGGTGTCCCGGTCGCGGCAGGCCCTCCACGATCTGAAGTCCGGCGGACGGGGGCGATGGTGACCAGGCCGACCTACCTCAACATGTCCGCCTATCCCGATCTCGACCCGGACGAGCTGCCCGCCGAGGTCATCGAGCAGGTCCATGACTGGGTCGTCGACGTCGAGGTGCCGCCGTCGCTGGAGTGGACGCCGACGTCCTCCGTCGAGCCAGGGCCCGCCGACCCGGTGGAGGCGTCCGCCGCCGACTTCGACGACCAGCGTGCCTCCGACCTGGACGGCTTGGACGACGGCTTGGACGACCACTTGGACGACGACCTGGAAGACCACGCTGAAGACGACGCAGACGACGACTTCCACGACGACGCCCAAGACGACGAGTTCGACGGGGACGAGGAGTTCGGCCCGGGCGGGATCGGCTCCGCCGACGACCAGGACGACGACCTCGGCTGAAAACGGATCGTGCATAACGGGAAGGGGGCGCCCGTGCCGGAGCCGGTCCTGGCGATCGACTACGGGACGACCACGATGTCCGCGGTCCTGAGGGACGCGGACGGTGCGGTGACGACGATCAAGGACCCGGTGATGCGCCGCGGCTCCCGTCCCTCGGCGGTGTTCCTGGACGGGGAGCGCCTTCTCACCGGCCGGGCCGCCGAGAAGGCGGGCGATCGCGAACCCGCGGCGTACCGCGCCGGTGTCCGAGGCGCCCTTGGCCGCGGCCGGGCGCCGCTGATCCTGCGCGGGCGAGCCTTCACCGCCGTGGAACTCGTCGCGGCGTCGCTGGCGGCCGTCCGCGAGCAGGCGCTGAGGAGAGCGGGCGGGCCCGTGGAACGGGCGGTGCTGACCGTCCCGGCGGCGTACTGCACCGACACCGATCCGCGCTGGCGGCTCATGATCGAGGCGGGGGAGCGCGCGGGGTTCCGCGATGTGGAACTGCTGGCCGAACCCCTCGCCGCCGCCATGGCGCCCATGAAGGGCGGCCGGTTCGAACCCGGCGGCCTGGTCCTGGTGTACGACTTCGGCGGTGCCACGTTCGACGCCTCCCTGGTCCGGCTCGCCGGGCCCGGCGAGCCCGCCCCGCGGCTGCTGGGCTGGCGGTCGCTGGACGACTGCGGCGGCCGGGACCTGGACGTGCGCCTCGCCGCCCGGATACGCGGGGCCGGCGGTGGATGGCTGGAGTACGAGTTGCTGTCGCAGGTCCCGGGCCCGGGCTGGGAACGGCGCGCGTCGAGCCTGCTGATCCAGCACGCCCGGCGGGTCCGGCACCTGCTGACCGTGCGGGAGCGGGTCGACCACAGGATCGTCGAGGGCGGCACCGTCTACACGGTGACGCGGGCCGATCTCGCCGCCGCCGCCACCGCGGACGTCATGCGCACCGTCGACTGCTGCAGGGACCTGCTCTCCCGGCACGGTGTGGCGCCCGGCGAGCTGGCCGGCGTTCTGCTCACCGGCGGTGCGGCCGCGATGCCGCTGGTGGCCGAGACCGTCGCCGAGCGGCTCGGCGTCGCCTGCCGGTTCGCGGCCGACCCGGTGACGGCGGTCGCCGTGGGCGCGACCGCCTGGGCGCGGACGGCGGCGCAACGCACGGTCGTCGGCGATCCCGGCCCGCCGGACGTCGAACCGCTCCGTTGGGAGTTCCCCACCGGCAGCGCGACGGTCGTGCGGTGGCTGATGCAGAGGTCCGTCCCCTACACGGCCGGAGAAGCCCTGGTGCGGTTGCGCCTGGCGGACGGCGCCCTCTGGGAGCTGCTGGCGGAGCGCCCGGGCGCGCTGGTGCAGACCCTCGCCGATCCCGGAACGGAGATCGCCTCGGGCGCCTGGCTGGCGATGGCCCGGCCGTCCGGCCGGCTCTTCGAACGACCGGGGCCCGTCACCGCCCTGGTGTTCGGGGGCGGGGACCTGCTGGCGTCCGGGCACCCTGACGGCCGGGTGGTGATCCGGCGGGCCGGTGACGGCGAGGTCGTCGAAGAGATCCGGTTCCCGGCGGAGATCCTGGACTTGGCCTTCGACGCGAGGGGCGGCCTGCTCGCCGTCGCGGCCGGGAACGGCCGGGTGTACGTACGCGGGACGGCGGGAGGCACCGGACTGCCCGTGCTGTATCACGGGCGGGATCTGCGGCGGGTCGCGCTCAGCGCCGACGGCCGGATGCTCGCCCTTTGCGGGGGCGAGGAACTGGTCGTCCACCACCTGCCCCTCGACGGAACGGTATACGACCGGATCTCCGACTGGTACGGGCTGGCGGCGGCCGCCTTCAGCCCCGACGGGACGATGGTGGCGGCGGTCTCCTTGCACGGCCGGGTCAGGGTATGGCGGTTGCCCGAACGGGACCGGTCCCGGCGCGCGGAGCCGGCGGATGGGACGGACGGCCTCGTGATCGACCAGTACGACTACGGCGCGGGTGAAGTCGCGTTCGGCCCCGGTGGAGCGGTGGCCATCGGCGGCCGGATGGGCCTGCGCGTCCGCCACGTACGCGACGGCGGGGAGCACGCCGCTCAGGTGCACAAGGAGCCCGTGACCCGGGTGGCCTTCAGCCCCGGCGGACGGCTGGTCGCGAGCGCGGGCGCCGATGGAATCGTCCGGATCCAGGCACTGCGGACGATGGGCGAAAGGGAGCCGGTGCAGGCTTTGCAGCGCGACCGGCCCATCGCCGCGCTGGCGCTGGGTCCGGATGGGCGGCTGGCCGTGGGCGACGAGGACGGGCTCGACGTGCACGGGCTCAAGGGGCGGACTGAGTGACCAACGGGAGGGACGGGCGGATGCGCGGTTTCGAGGCGGTCAGGTCGGACGTACTGGACGTGCTGGAGCGGCTCCGGTCGCTGGCGCGGCAGCAGAAGGCGGACGCGGGGGGCGAGCGGCTGGCCGACGCCGAGCACCGGCTGCGGGACGGGAGGCTGACCGTCCTGGTGTGCGGAGAGTTCAAGCGAGGCAAGTCCACGCTGCTCAACGCCCTGCTGGAGGAGGACCCCGAGCTCTTTCCGACGGGCACCACCTACGCCACGAACGTGACCACGACGGTGTTCTGGGGCGCTCCGGAACTGATCACCGCCGTGATGGCCGTCAAGGAAGCCGACCCGGAGCAGGCCAAGGACAAGAAGGGCAAGGGCGGCAAGACCAAGGGAAAGAAGGGGAAGGCCGAGGGCGAGCGGGCCGAGGACGGCGAGACCGAGCCGACGGTGCAGGTGTTCGAGCGCACCATCCCCCGGCGGGAGGACATCGGCCGGTACGTCACCGAGTCGGGGAACCCCGGCAACGAGCAGCGGGTCATCGGACTGCGCATCCGGACCGCGAACCCGCGGCTGGAGTCCGGCCTGGCCTTCATCGACACACCCGGCGTGGGCGGGGTGTTCGACGAGCACACGGCGGCGACGCTGGGGGTCGTCCCGGCCGCCCACGCGGTCCTGTTCGTCACCGACACCACGCAGCCGCTCACCGCCAGCGAGCTGCGCTTCCTGGAGTACGTGGTGCGGGCCGCCGAGATCGGGGACGACCCGGACGCCCTGCTCGGGGTGGTGACGCGCGTCGACCAGGTCACCGACCCCGGTGAGTACGTGGCGGCGCTGCGCGCCCGGCTGGCCGAGCTGACCGGGCGGCCCGATCCGGTCGTGGTCCCGGTCTCCAGCCTCGCCAAGCTCCGCCACATGACCGGCGGCGGCGAGACCGACCTGCGCGTCAGCAACTTCTCCGAGCTGGAACGCGTGCTGTGGGCCGCGCTGGGGCGGCGCCGCGCCCGGCTCCTGCTCGGCGACGCGCTGGACGAGGCGCGCGCGGTGGCCGAAGGCATGCTCCGCCCGCTGGAGGCGGCGCAGGAGGCGCTCGCGGACCAGTCGGCCGAGCGCCGGGCCGAGCTCCGGGCCAAGGCGCAGGAGGCACGCGACCGCCTGGCGGAACTGCAGAACGCGTCGTTCTGGCGCGGGCAGCTGGAGCAGGAGTTCGCCATGGTCCGCCGCGGTCTGGACGAGTACGGCGCGAGTGAGCTCGATGACGTCTGGGACAAGTTCGAGAAGGAGTACCTGCACGACTCCGAACTCCTCAAGAACCCGGAGAAGCTCACGGAGCGGCTCGCCGCGGACGCGACGCTGGTGGCGTCGCGTGTCGTGGCGGAGGCGCAGAGCGCTTCCGCGAAAGCCCTGGACGCGTTCGTGCGCCGGCACGGAATGCCGCTGGTGGGCCGGAGCTTCGAGGCCGCCATCCGCCTTCCCCACCATCACGGCGACGTCGCCGGGGCCGGCGAGCGTCCTCCCGGTGCGTGGCTGCGGGTGGCGCGCGACATGGCGGTCGGAGCGGGGGTCGGGGCTACGGCCGGGGCACTCCTCGGACCGGTCGGCGCGGCGGTCGGATCGGTCGTCGGGCTGGTCGCCGGCACCGTCAGCGGCGTGCGCCGCCTCGTGCGGAACGTCAAGGCCGTTCAGCGGCAGGCGCTGCGCAAGGAGCTGGCACCGGTGCGGCGGAAGCAGATGAGCCGGCTGAAGAGTGCGACCGCCGAATTGATGGCGGACCACATCCGGGCCGCGACCACCGAGTTGTCGGTGCGGATCCGGCAGGAACGGGAGAGCGCGCAGGCGGCCCTCGACCGGCTGGAGGCGGCGGAGAAGGTCGTTCGCGGCGACCTTGAGCGGGAGCGCGCCGTCCTGGTTCGCGAGACCGAGCCCCTGCGGACGCTCCTGGCCTCGGTCGACCGCCTGTCGGCGGAGGCGTCGCTCCTGGGCTCGGCCGGTGCGCCCGCGCCGGATGCGCGGCCGTCCACCAGCCCGTCCGCCGGCCCCTCCGCCGGTGGGGCGCGGCCCGACGGTGACTGGGCGGACGAGTGAGCGCGACGTCCCGGACGGCCCGCCTGGTGGCCGGCGTGCCGGAGACGCTGCTGGCGCGGCAGCTCATGCCGCGGCTTTCGGCGGTCGGCTGGCCGATCCCGGTCCGGAAGAGGTACGGCGGTGCGGAGCCTCCGGTGGTCGCTCTGCGGCTGCCGCTGTACGAGTTCGCACGGGAGGGCCGCGGCCCGACCACCCTGTATCCGCCGTTCGCCGCGCTGACGCTGCGCTGGGACGACGGCCTTCCCGTCGAGTACGCCGACTTCGGGTTCACCCGCCCCTGGCCCGAGGCCGGCGGGCCGCGCAAGCCTGCCGGTACGTTCCCGCACCCGGAGGTCCGCGGCGACCTGGCGGCCTACAAACGCGACCGCGCCCACCTGTACGGCCTCTACGACCGCCTGTGCGACTCCCTCCGCGACGGGACGCCGTTCCGTGACGCGGAGGAGTTCGCGGTGCTGCTGCGCCGCCTGGTCGAACCCGGCTTGGAGCCGTACTACCGCGGTCTGGGCGAGCGGTTCTTCTCGAACTTCCTGGGGTCGGCGGATTGAAGCTGGATGAGGCGTTCGCGGCGGCGCGCGCAACCTTGGACGGCGAGGACGCGACCTTCCTCACCGGCCTGCGCGAGCGGCTGGACGAGCGGATGCGGGTGGTGCTGCTCGGCCGGGTCAGCGCCGGCAAGTCGACGCTGACCAACGCCCTGCTCGGCGGACTCGAACTGCCGACCGGCAGGCTGGAGGTGACGTTCAACGTCAACTGGCTGCGGTACGGCTCGAAACCGTCCCTCACGGTCCACTACCGGGACGGGCGCCCGCCCGTGCAGCGGCCGGTCGAGGACCTGCGACGACTGGCCGCCCGCGCCGACGACGACCCGGACCTGCAGGCCGAGTTGCGCGCCATCGAGCACCTGGTCGTGACCGTCCCGCATCCGGCGCTGCGCGACTTCGACCTGATCGACACCCCGGGCCTGGACTCCCGGCACGCCGAAGACTCCGCCAACACCCTGCACTTCCTCGGCCGCGAGGAGGGCGACGGCGCGGGCGGCACGGCGGCGGGGCGCGCCTCCCAGGCCGACGCGTTCATCTACGTCCTCGTGCGGGGCCAGCACCACGACGAGCGTTCGATGCTGCTGGACCTCCAGTCTTCCGAGGTGAGCGGGTTCGGGCCGATGAACACCGTCGGCGTCCTCAACCGGGTCGAGGGGCTCTGGACCCCTGGGGCCGCCGACTTCATGGCGACGGGCCGCGAGGCGGCCGGGACGCTGCTGCGCAGCGCCGGCCTCCAGCGCGTCGTCCTGGACCTGATCCCGGTCGCGGTGAAGACCGCGGCCGCCGCGGAACGGCTGGACGAGGCCGGTCTCGCCGATCTCCAGACCCTGGCCAAGCTCGGGGTCCCGCGGGTCAGGGAGATGCTCGCCTACGCCTCCGAGTTCCCCAGGCAGGAGGGCACCGGGCTCACCCCCGGGCGCCGCCTCGCCCTCGTGGAGACCTTCACCCAGGCGGGGATCGACATGGCGGTCACATTGATCGACGAGGGCGCCGACACGGTCGAGGGACTGCGCACCGAAATGGTCGAGCGCACCGGACTCGGGCCCCTGCGCCGGACGCTGGTCGGCCATTTCGGCGGCCGCTCCCGGCTGATCAAGGCCGACCAGGTCTTCCGGCAGGTCCGCCTCCTCGAAAGGGACGGCGCCGGCCCCGGCGTGAACGCGGTCCTGCGGGCGTTCCGGGCCGCCGAACTGGCCGCGGCGCCGGACTTCCACCGGCTCCGCCTCGCCCGCGCCTGCTATGACGGCGCCCTCGACCTCCCCGCCGAGGACATCGCGGAGATCCTCGCGCTGGCGGGCGAGCGGGACGGCCCCGGCCCCGCGTCGCCCGAGGCCCCGCGGGGCGTGCGGCTGGAAGAGGCCCGGCGCCGTCGCGACGCGTGGGCCGCCCGGACGCTGGAACCGCACGCGGGCACCACGCGCTGGGCCGTCCAGACGATGGTCGAACTGTACGAGGACCTCATCCATCTGCTCGACGGAGGCGACGCATGAGCGCCCGGCGCGTCACGGCCCTGATCGCCATGGCGGCGGTGGTCGCCCTTCTGCTCGCCTTCATCGTCCTCGGACCGATGGCGCGCTGGCTGCTGGAGGACGTCAACGGCGTGCGCGGGCTGCAGGGCAAGGAGCTCGCCGCCGCGCTCAACGGCGTCCGGGGCACCATGCTCACCCTCTTCACCGGCCTGCTCGCCGCGGTCGCGGTCGTCTTCACGGCCAGCAACGCCGCGTCCGCCCGCCGCAGCGCGCGGGCCACCCAGCGCAGCGCCGAAGCCGCGTTGCGCTCAGCGGAGATCGCCGAGCAGGGGCAGCTGCGCACGTTCGCGCTGGCGCAGGAGAGCCACCGGCGGACCGTCGAGCTCACCGAGCAGGGCCAGGTGACCGACCGGTACACGCGGGCGATCGAGCAGCTCGGAGCCGACAACCTCGACGTCCGGATCGGCGGCATCTACGCGCTCGAACGCATCGCCCGGGACTCGCCCCGCGACCATCCAACGGTCGTCGCCGTGCTGGCCGCCTTCGTCCGCGAGCACTCGCACGATCCGGACGCGCACGGTTCCGCCGGGCCGCGGGGCCGCAACCGGATCCGGCCCGACCTGCAGGCGGCGCTCACCGTCGTCGGGCGCCGCTCGGCCGAGCACGACACCGACCGGCTCGACCTCGGCGGAGCGGATCTGACTCATGCCGACCTGGCGGGCGTCCGCATGGCCGGGGCCAACCTCAACTGGACGGACCTGTCCGGCGCTAACTTGGCCGATGCCGACCTGAGCGAGGCGGACCTCATCCACGCCAAGCTGCCAGGCGCCGACCTGTCGGGGGCGAACCTGACCGAGGCGAACCTCCGGTCCGCCGACCTGTCCGGGGCCCGCTGCGTCGGCGCGGACCTGACCGGCACGTTCCTCGACGCCGCCGAGCTCGGCGGCGCCGACCTGACCGGGGTGACGGGGCCGGGTGCCGAGCAGATCCGGCAGCGGGCGAGGACCGATGAGCACACCCGGCTGTGAGGTGCCGCACCGGTGGTCCTGCTCCCGCCGCTGAGAGAGGCGGGCCCCGTCCCGATATCGCCGGGACCCTCACATCGTGTCGAACAGGTTGGGGTGGCCCGCGCGGAAGCGGTGGGCGTCGATCTGCTTGAGGCCGTCCAGTTCCGGTGGCTGGTAGAGGGGCCATATCTGGACGCGCTCGGCGGGGGAGCCGGCCGCGTCCAGCAGCGCGTTGACGGCCGCGCGGCCGGACTCGTTCGCGCCCTCCATGGTGGCCAGGTCGACGCCGGTGCGGACGAAGTCGCCCGCCATGAACAGGTTCGGGACGCCCGTACGGGCGTGCGGCCGCTTCCGCCAGCTCCCGACCGTGTTGACCATGAGGGGCTCGTCGTTGGAGTTGCGCCCGGCGGCCGGGTCCCAGCTGATGGCCGGGTCGAGGAACCACGAGTGGACGAGGTCGTCGGGCAGGACGGACCGGCCGGTGTCCTCCAGATGGTCCTTCATCTGCGCCCACGCCTCCCTGGCGACCTGGGCGGGGCTGCACCGCTTCGCCGGCTTGCCGTACACGATCCCCGGGGTGTCCCAGTCGGAGATGTCCAGCGACAGGGAGTCGACGACGTTCCCGTCTCCGTAGTCGGCAGGGATGTCCCGGTCCCACAGCCGGCTCTGCAGGACGGCGGTGAGCTGCCACGGCGAGTCCATGAAGTTGACCTCCTGCGGGATGCCGTCCGGGGTGCGGCGCAGGAAGAACTGCAGGCCGTTCATCCACTCGGTGTGCAGATCCTTGATCGACTCCAGTGAGGGGTCCAGGGCCAGCACGTCGGGGGACAGCAGCGCCCGCGCCCGCTCGACCGGCATCGCGCTGACGAACCAGTCGGCGTCGGCGGTGCGGCGCCGGCCCGCCGCGTCCACCAGCCGGACGGACCGCACGCGGCCCGACGCGATCTCCAGGGCCTCGGCCGTCTGCCCGACCTCGAACCGCACCCCCAGGTCGCGCAGATGGCTCACCCAGGGGTCGATCCACGCCTCGTTGGTGGGCGCGTTCAGCATCCGGGCGAGGCCGCCGTCGGCGCCGAGGCCGATGCCCGACAGCAGGAACGCCTGGCCCATGGCGCCGACCGTCTTGGTGCTGGCGACCTGCTCCTTGACTGCGACCAGCCCGCGCGTGAGGAACCGCGCCACGATCGCCCGGTAGTCCTCGGACTTGCCCTCCGCCCGGATGTACTCCCACCACGGGACGTTCTCCCACTGCCCCAGCCGCCGCTCGTCGCTGCTCGTCACGTACACGATGAAGCGGTTGACGAACAGGGCGAGCTCGTCCGGCGGGAGGGCGCCCGCCTGCTCGGCCAGGCCCGTCAGCGTCTCCTTGAGGACCTCCAGGTCCAGGCCGCCGCCGCCCGGCCCGGTCAGCTCCGGCACGATGATGTCGGAGCGGCCGCCGTTGCGGGAGATCCGCGTCGACGAGAGCGGGAACATGTTGTCGTGGACGCCGTTGGCGTTGCCCGGGAACGGCGTCCGCCGCATCGAGTCGGGGACGTTTCGGTAGAAGCCGGGGAAGAACCGGAAACCGTGCTCGCCCTGCAGGTCCTTCCGCCCGCCCTTGCCGGTGCCCTCGACCGGGATGCTCCGGGCCTTGCCGCCGAGGGCCTTGCGCTCGAAGACGGTCACCTCGAAGCCCCGCTCGGCCAACTCGTGCGCGGCGGCCAGGCCGGACATGCCGCCGCCCAGGACGGCCGCCTTCCGTCTCGTTCCGGGCGCCGCGTGGGCGGGCGCGGTGGGCAGCAGCGCCGCCGCGCCCACCGCGGCCGTGCCGTACAGCATCCGCCGCCGGGTGATGCCGTCCTGTGCCGGGTGCTCATCGGGCATGATCGCCGTCCTCGGGGGTCGGGGTGGGGG
>NZ_SMKM01000141.1 GCF_004348665.1 Actinomadura sp. GC306
CCCCGGACGCCCGCCGTCGGCCGCACGCCGCGGTCCTGCACCGGCTCCGCCAGCGTCGCCGAAGGAGTCCGCCACGCGATGGCCGCGCGCGCCGCCGCCAGGACGTCCTCCGGCAGGGGATCCAGCGACTCGAAGGCAAGCCGGACGCCCGCCATCAGCTCCTCGTCGGTCATGAGACGAGCCTCCGCAGCGCGTCCAGGCACCGCGCCCGCGTCGGCCCGACACTGCCGAGGGGGATGCCCAGGGCGGCGGCCAGCTCGGCGTGGCTCGGCGCGAGCGCGAACAGCCGCAGCAGCGTCCGGCAGCGGTGCGGCAGCGACTCCAGCGCCGCGCCCACCAGCCCCAGCCGCTCACGGCCCAGGACCACCCGGTCCGGTTCCGGTTCCGGCGCCCGCGGCGCGGGCACCAGCGGCCGGTCACGGCCACGCCGGCGCACCAGGCGCAGGCTCTCGTGCCGTGCCGTGGTCGCCAGCCAGCACGCCGTCGCGGACGGGTCCCGCAACCCGTCGATACGCTCCACCAACCGCAGCCACGTCGTCTGCACGACGTCACCGGAATCGGCATCGTTCAGCCCGTGCGAGCGGGCGATCGACCACAGCAGCCCGCTGTGCCGCTCGACCAGCCGGGCCCACGCGGCGCCGTCGCCGCCGCGGGCCCGGACCACCAGCTCGTCCGTGCCATCGTCCAACTGGGCCACCGAAGTCTCCTCCCGAGGCCCCCCGCGAATGTTGACTCTATGCCATTCCGGCATGACTCTGCGTAGGAAAATCACGAATCACCGGCCGCCGGGTACTTCTCACGAGCCGACGACGACACCGAGGCCCGGCAGGGACGGGTTCGCCTCCGGGTCCAGCACCCGGTCGGCCGCCTCGTCCGCGCCGATGCCCTCCGCCGCCGCGAGCCCGGCGATCCGCCCCGCCACCACCGGCGCGGCGAACGACGTCCCGCTCCAGGTGGCGTAGCCCCGGAAGTCGTCGGGATCGGTGCCCTCCACGGCCGGCCGCGTCCCGTTGAACCGGACGAAGGTACTGGTCACGTCCGCGCCCTGGGCGCACGCGTCCACCCACCAGCCGTGGTTGGAAAACCAGGCGCGGTCGCCGCCGTCCAGCGCCGCGACGCCGACCACCGGTTTCGCCGCCGCGGGCCAGAACGGCCGGTCGCCCGCGGTGTTGCCCGCGCAGGCCACCACGACCGTCCGGCGGCCCAGCGCGGCGAGCGCCCGCGCCAGCACCGGCGACGGCCGGTCGTCGAACGTGTGGCAGCCGAGTGAGATGTTCACGACATCGGCGCGCCGCCCGGCCAGCCACTCCAGCGCGCGGATGACGTCCAGCTCGTCGCCGACCCCGTCGCCGCCGATCACCCGCCGGGCCAGCAGCCGCGCGGTGGGCGCATGGCGCAGCACCATCCCCGCCACGAACGTCCCGTGCCCGGCCTGCGCGTCGAGGTCGAAGTCGAGATCGGCGTCCAGGACCTCCCGGACCTCGTCGCGCTGCTCCCGGAACCACTCCGCGTCCTCGTACCAGGGGTGCGGCGACAGGCCCGTGTCCAGCACCGCGACCGTCACCTCCCGCCGCGCCGCCGCCGCCTCTGGCGCCGGAAGGGGCTTCGCCGGACGCGGCAGATCCGCCGGACCGCTCCACCACATCGGCTGCCCGTGCACCAGATGGTTCGGCGACACGCTCAACCTGCGGCGCCGCGCGCTCCCGCCCGGCCCGCCGTCCCCGGCCAGCCTGCTCGCGAGCTCGCACACGTCCACCTTCGCCGCCGTGCGCAGCCGCAACCGCGTGACCGCGCGCCCGTCGTGCCGCGAATCACACCACCGCCGGACGGCGTCCTCCGCGTCCCCCGCGTCCCGCCCCGCGACGAGGATCTCGTCCCGGCGGACCAGCGCCGGGCGCCCCGGCACCGGCTCCACCACCATCGCGTCCGGATGCCGCGCCAGCACCCGCTCCACCCGCGCCTGCTGATCGAACATCGACCACCCTCCACTCACGGTGCCGGACTGAACACTCTAAGTGGCGGCCCGCGTTGCGCGCTTGGCCCACCGGACGGCCCCCGCGCGGGCTAGGGTTGACGGGCGGTGCCGGTGAACGTTGTGCATCGTGCGGTCAAGCGTTCAACAAACGCCGGCCTCACGGTGGTGCGACACGGGCCGATGATGCACAATGAGGGACGCGGACGCCGACTTGGGACGTACGAGGCCGTAGGGGAAGACGAGCCTCGGTACAGATCCAGGAGGTCCGGTGACCGCACGTGGCGTTTTCTACGTCCACTCCGCGCCGCCTGCGCTGAGCCCGCACATCGAGTGGGCCGCCGCAGGTGTTCTCGGTGTGCCCGTTTCCCTAGAGTGGGCCGATCAGCCGGCCGCGCCGGGAACGCTGCGCGCCGAACTCCATTGGGAGGGCAGGCCGGGCACCGCCGCGGGCATCACCTCCGCGCTGCGCAACTGGAAGCTCGTGCGGTTCGAAGCCACCGAGGACCCCACCCCCGGCACCGACGGCGTCCGCTTCAGCTTCACCCCCACCCTCGGCGTCTTCAGCGGCATCATCGGCGCCAACGGCGACATCATGATCCCCGAAGACCGCCTCCGCGCCGTCATGGCCAACGCCGCCCTCGGCAAGACCACCCTCGAAAACGAACTCGACCGCCTCCTGGGCACCCCCTGGGACAACGAACTGGAACCCTTCCGCCGCGCCGGCGACGGCGCCCCCGTCCGCTGGCTGCACGCTGCTGTGTAGATTTGCATTGCCCTTGGCGGTCAGGCGCTAGAGCGCCTTCCCTTCGGCGGGCAATGCGTGCGATCGCTGCATCGCTTCGACTCGCCCTGGGGGCTCGCTGCGCGATCAGATTTCTCGCAGGCTCGAAACCTGCCTTCGGACGCGATCGCGGGCGTTGGGGTCGTTGCGGGGTTGGTGTGCTGGCTGGGGTTGTGCGGGTAACGGGGCGTGCGTTAGTGCGAACGGCTGGGCTTACGGTCGCTGCGCGATCAGGTTTCTCGCTGCGCTCGTAACCTGGCTTCGGGCGCGATCGCGGATGTTGGGGTCGTTGCGGGGTTGGTGTGCTGGCTGGGGTTGTGCGGGTAACGGGGCGTGCGTTAGTGCGAACGGCTGGGCTTACGGTCGCTGCGCGATCAGGTTTCTCGCTGCGCTCGTAACCTGCCTTCGGGTGTCGTCGCGAACCTGGACGTCGTTGCGGGGTGGCTTGGCTGGGGTGGAAAAGAGAACCGGCCCGGTGGGGTGCCGGGCCGGTTCTCTGGGGTTCTTACAGGGCTCTTTGGAAGGCTACTGAGACGTTGTGGCCGCCGAAGCCGAAGGAGTTGTTCAGGGCTGCGGCGGGGCCGTCCGGGATCTTGCGGGGTTCGTCTCGGACGATGTCCAGGTCCACCTCGTCGTCGACGTCTTCCAGGTTGGCCACGAAGGGGATGAGGCCCTCCTTCAGGGCCAGGACCGTGAAGACCGACTCCAGGGCTCCGGCGCCGCCCAGCAGGTGGCCGGTCATCGACTTCGTGGCGGTGATGGCCGCCTTCGCGGCGGCCTCCTCGCCGAGGCCCGCCTTGATCGACGCCAGTTCGGCCACGTCGCCGGCCGGGGTCGAGGTGGCGTGGGCGTTGATGTGGATGATGTCCGCGGGCTCCAGGCCGGCGTCCTTCAGGGCGCGCTGCATCGCCTTCGCCTGGCCCGAGCCGCTCGGGTCGGGCAGGACGATGTCGAAGGCGTCGCCGGAGTAGCCGCAGCCGGCGGCGATGCCGTTGATCTGCGCGCCGCGGGCGCGGGCGTGCTCCTCGGACTCCAGGATCATCACGGCGGCGCCCTCACCGAGGACGAAGCCGTCGCGGTTCTTGTCGTACGGGCGGGACGCGCGCTCCGGCTCCTCGTTGCGGGTCGACATCGCGCGCATCGCGCCGAACGAGGCCATCTGGAGCGGGTGGATGCAGGACTCGGTGCCGCCGCAGATCACCACGTCGGCGCGGCCCGCGCGGATCATGTCGATGGCGTAGCCGACGGCCTCGCCGCTGGACGCGCAGGCGCTGACCAGGGCGTGCGAGCCGGCCATCGCGCCGAACTCGATGCCGACGTGCCCCGACGCGCCGTTCGGCATCAGCATCGGGACGGTGAAGGGCGAGACGCGCGACCAGCCCTTCTCCTTGTAGACGTCGTAGCTGTTCAGTGCGGTGTGCAGGCCGCCGATGCCGCTGGAGAACACCACGCCGAGCCGCTCGCCGTCCACGGTGAAGCCGCCCTCGACGCCGGACTGCTCCTCCGGCTTCTTGGCCTTGCGGGAGACGGGCGGGGCGAACCCGGCGTCCGTCCACGCCTCGCGGGCGGCGATCAGCGCGATCGCCTGGTTGCGGTCCAGCCGGCGCAGGGTCTGCTTCGGCATGACCTCCGACGGGTCGACCTTCAGCGTCCCGGCGAACCTGACGGGCAGGTCGTCGACGCCCTCCCAGTCCAGTTTCCGGACACCGGACTCTCCGGCGAGCAGGGCGGACCAGGTCGACGGAAGGTCACCGCCGAGTGGGGTCGTTGCACCGAGACCGGTCACGACGACTCTGGTCTGGCTCTGGCTCATGCTGGTGCTCCTTGCGGACTGTGGGGGTGCGGACCGGCGCGCCGCCGCCCGGTTACCTTCCGGTGCGGCGGCGCGCCGTCCCCGAGGTTCAGCTCTGCAGGTTCTGGACGAAGTTGACGACGTCCTTGACGGTCTTCAGGTTGCGCAGCTCGTCGTCGGGGATCTCGACGCCGAACTGGTCCTGCGCGGCCACCGCGATCTCCACCATCGACAGCGAGTCGATGTCGAGGTCGTCGATGAAGTTCTTGTCGGGGGTGACCTCCGACTTGTCGATCCCGACGATGTCATCGATGATCTCGGCGAGGCCGTCCAGGATCTGCTGTTCGGTGGCGACTGCCATGTTTCTGCTTTCTCCTTCGGTGGGTTGGTCCAGAGCCTGCGGGCAGGCGTGACGGCCTACGGGATCTGGATGACTTGGGCAGCGTAGGACAGTCCGGCGCCGAATCCGACCAGGAGGGCCGGTGCGCCGGACGGCACGTCGCCGCGTTCGATCATTCGGGACATCGCCAGCGGGATCGAGGCCGCCGAGGTGTTGCCCGAGTGCACGATGTCGTCGGCCACCACGGCGTTGGTGGCCTTGAGCTTGCGGGCGATCGCCTCGATGATGCGCAGGTTCGCCTGGTGCGGGACGACGGCGGCGAGGTCCTTCGGGGTGATGCCGGCGCGCTCGCACGCCTCGGCCGCGACCGGGGCGATCGCGGTGGTCGCCCAGCGGAACACCGCCTGGCCCTCCTGCCGGATGGAGGAGTGCCGGTCCTCGATGATGATCTTGTCGTACTTGTCGCCGGCGCTGCCCCACACGACCGGGCCGATGCCGGGCGAGTCGCTGGCGGTCACCACCGCGGCGCCCGCCCCGTCGGCGAAGATGATGCAGGTGGAGCGGTCGGTCCAGTCGACCCACTGGGACATCTTCTCCGCGCCGATGACCAGCACGCTGCGGGCGCTGCCGGCGCGGACCGCGGCGCTCGCGGTGGCGAGGGCGTAGCAGAAGCCGGCGCAGGCGGCGTTGAGGTCGAACGCGCCGGGCGCGTCGATGCCGAGCCGGTGCGCGATCTGCGCGGCGTGCCCCGGCATCGGCGACTCGGCCGAGCAGGTCGCCAGGATGACCAGGTCGATGTCGGACGGGGAGAGCCCGCTGCCCGCCAGGGCCTTGCCGCCCGCGTGGACGCCGAGCTCGACGATGCCCTCGTCGTCGCCGGCGATGCGGCGCTCGGCGATGCCGACGCGGCTGCGGATCCACGCGTCGTCGGTCTCGACGGTCTGCGCGAGGTCGTCGTTGGTGACGACGCGGGTGGGCCGGTAGTCGCCGAACGCGAGGACGCGGGCGCCGGGCGCCGCCTCGGGAATGGTCAGCGCCCCGGTCATGACGTGTGCGCCTTGATCAGGTCGCGGGCCTTGTCGAGGTCCGCGGGGGTCTTGAGGGCGACGAGCTCCACGCCCTTCAGCTCGCGGCGGGCGAGGCCGGCCAGCGTGCCGGCGGGCGGCAGCTCGATGATCGCGGTGACGCCGAGCTCCCGCATCGTGTCCATGCAGGCGTCCCAGCGGACGGGGGCGCTGACCTGCTCGACCAGCCGGTCGACGAAGTCGGCGCCGGACGCGACGACGGCGCCGTCGCGGTTCTGCAGGAGCCGCGGGCGCGGGTCGGCGACGGACATTCCGGGCGCGAGACGGCGCAGGGCGCCGACGGCGGGCGCCATGTGCTCGGTGTGGAACGCCCCGGCGACGGAGAGGGCGCGCAGCCGCGCCTTCGCGGGCGGCTCCTCGGCGAACGCGGCGAGGCGCTCCGCCGTCCCGGCGGCGACGATCTGGCCGGCGCCGTTCACGTTGGCGGGGGTGAGGCCGTGCTCGTCGATGGCGGCCAGGACCTCGTCGGTGTCGCCGCCGAGGACCGCGGTCATCCCGGTCTCGGTGACGGCGGCGGCCTCGGCCATCGCCCGGCCCCGCTCGCGGACGAGGACCAGCGCGGCCTCGGGGGACAGCACGCCGGAGATCGCGGCGGCGGCCAGCTCGCCGACGCTGTGCCCGGCGACGGCGTCGGGGCCGCGGTCGGTGCCCTCGTAGAGGACCTCGTAGGCGGCGAGCGCGGCGGCGACCAGCAGCGGCTGCGCGACGGCGGTGTCGCGGATCTCCTCGGCGTCGGCCTCCGTGCCGTAGCGGACCAGGTCGAGACCCGTGACGGCCGACCACCAGGTGAGGCGGTCGGCGACTCCGGGTATCTCAAGCCATGGCTGCAGGAAGCCGGGGGTCTGGGCGCCCTGGCCGGGCGATGCGAGGAGAATCACGGCCACCAGCCTGCCGCCAACCGCCGACTCCCACGATGCGGAACAGCACGAAGTTTGGTCGAGACGCTTTGTAAGACCTCTACAAGACGGCCGTCATCAGCGGGTTTGGAACCGTCCCAGGACCAGGGCGATGCGGAGGGTGAACGCGTTGCGGCCGTCCGTGGGTGCGAGGCCGGTCAGCTCGGCGACGCGGCGGAGCCGGTAGCGGACCGTGTTCGGGTGCACGAACAGCAGCCGCGCCGTGGCCTCCAGCGACGAGCCCTGTTCGAGGTAGGTGGTGAGGGTGTCGAGGAGCGGGGCGCCCGCGGCGAGCATCGGGTTGTAGACGTTCTCCACCAGGTGCCGGCGGGCGTCGTCGTCACCGTCGAGGGCCCGCTCGGGCAGCAGCTCGGTCGCCAGGACGGGACGCGGCGCGTCCGGCCAGCCGGCGGCGGCGCGGAGCCCGGCCACGGCGGCCTGCGCCGAGCGGGTCGAGTCGTACAGGTCGCCGACCTGCGGGCCGACGACCACCGGGCCGGGGCCGCACTTCGCCGCGATCGGGCGGGCCGCCTCCAGGGGGTCGGCGTCGCCGCCCATGATGACGATGACGCGGTGCCCCTGGACGCCGGCCAGCACGTCGGCGCGCGCGCGGCGTGCGGCGATCTGCATCTGGTCGATGGTGACCTCGGGCTCCTCGTCCTCCGGCGTGAACCCCGCGATGACCGTGACGGGCTTGGACGTCCAGCCGAGGGCCGCCGCCCAGGAGTGCATCCCGTCGTCGACCTCGCCGCGCAGCACCGCGTTGACGACGAGGGCCTCCAGGCGGGCGTCCCACGCGGCGCGCGTCTCGGCGGCGCGGGCGTACACCTGGGCGGCACCGAACGCGACGTCCCGCGTGTAGCGCAGGATCGCCTCGCGGAGCTGGGCCTCGCCGCCGGGCGCGGCGAGCTCGCTCAGCCGGGTCTCCACCACGTCGATGATGACGCGGATCATGTCGATCGTGTGGTGCAGCTTGATCGCGCGGAGCAGCTCGCGCGGTGCGGTGCCGAACACCTCGCCCGCGATGGCCGGACGGGTCGCCTCGTTGTTCTTGAACCACTCGACGAACGCCGCGATGCCCGCCTGGGCGACGAGGCCGATCCAGGAGCGCTGGTCGGGCGGCATCCGCCGGAACCAGGGGAGGTGCTCCTCCATGCTGTTGAGGGCCGCGGTGCCGAACGTCCCCATGGCCTTTTCGAGGCGCTGGGTGGTCTGCTCGCGGATTTCGGCGTCGGTCGCGGTGTCCACCACCCCAGGGTGCCACCAAGGCGGGGGTGAACCGTCCTCAAGTGAGGGATCCGTGTCAGTGCGGAGTGACATCGGTGGCCCGTCCGAGCGCGATGGCGGTGCGGTTGCGGAGAAACGCCGGGGTCCGCGGTGGGATCGGCTTGCGTGGCGGCATCGCCCGTCTTTCTACCACCCGAGATCGTCCGGCCGGTCGCGGTCGCTGCCCGGGTTCAGGGGGCTTTTCGCGACATGTACGGCGCCGTGATCGCGTCGCCGGTGTGGTCCGCGTCACGTCCGGAACGGCGCGGCCCCTCGAACTCGCGGACCATCGTCCACAGGGCGGCGAGCGCGACGGCGTAGACCGGCAGCCACGGCAGCCGCTCGAAGATCCAGCCGGGCCGGTCGGGCGCGGTGTGCAGGCCCGGCAGGCGCCCGTACAGGAGCAGCGCGCCGACCGTCACCGCCAGCAGCGCCGTCTGGTGCCAGAGGAAGATCGTCATGGCGGAGCGGTTGGCCGCGGACACCGCCGCGCCTACCCGGGCGTGTCGCGTCCAGCGGGTCAGCGGGCCGTGGAGGAGGAGCGCCAGGCCCGCCTGGGCGATGCCGAACGCGACGGCGGCGAGGGTCGGCGGGCTGAGGTTGGACACCTCCGCCCCCGGCACGCCGACCATGCTGGCCGGGTATCCGGCGAATAGGATCAGCAGGGCGGTCGCCGCGGCGCCCCAGCTCAGCAGGACGACCCCGGACCGGCGGGAGCCGAGCGCGCCCGCCGCCCAGCCGATGCCGAGGTAGAACGGGACGAGCCAGCCGGTGAGGACGGTCGCCCAGCCCGTCCACCCGGGCATGCCGAGCGCGAACCGGCCGAGGTCGACGGCGGCGGTCGCGGCGACGAGAAGGACGGCGCCCCACAGGCCGAGCCGGTTCCAGACGGCCGCGATGAGCGGGGTCGCCGCCGTCAGCACGACGTAGACGGCGAGGAACCACAGCGGGCTCAGGACGAGTTCGACCAGCGTGCGGATGGTGTCCGCCGAGAGGCCCGCCCAGGCCAGCGCGGCCGAGACGGGAAGCCAGGCGGCGAGCAGGATGGGGAGGGGGCGGGCGAACCGGGCCAGGCGCCGCCGGAGCCTCGGCGTCCACGGCTCGCCGGGACGCGAACCCTTCCCCGCCGCGTATCCGCCGACCAGGAAGAAGACGGCGAGGGTCTGCAGCACCCAGGAGATCGGGGCCAGTTCCGGCATCGTCTTCAGCGGGCTGGTGACCCGCAACCGCGTGCCGGAGCCGTCCGCGACGAAGGCGGTGACCAGCCAGTGGCCGAGCACGACGCCGAGGATCGCGAACGCGCGCAGCGCGTCCACGGCGCCGTCGCGTTTCGCGGGTCTTGTCGCCGCGGGTACGGGCGATTCAGGCACGGGTGACCTCCGAGGGGCGGCCGAGGGCGATGAGAGCGAGGTTCCGCAGCGCCGCCGAGCCGGGCCGCAGGTAGCCGCTGTGGGCGCCCGCGCCCGCGTCGAAGCGCAGCGCGCCGAAGCGGGCCGAGACGGGATCGGTGCCGAAGCCGAGGCCGGCGAAGCGGATGTCCGGTACGAACCGCATCCAGTCGCCGGTCGAGCGGCCCGCCCACACGCGCGCGGGCGTGCCGATGTCGGCGGCGCTGTCCGCCGTGGTGCCGGGGCTGCCGTACAGGGCGATGTCGTCCACCGGCAGCGGCGCGAGCGGCCGTGCCGCCTTGACGCACACCACCGAGCCGTAGCTGTGGCACAGCAGCGCGAACCGCGCGTGTCCGTTCACGCGGTGGACGCCGGTGACGAGGCGTTCGAGGGCGCGGGCGCCGTCCGCGGCGCCTCCGGCCGTCAGGACGCGGGTGCTCGTCATCGACGGCGACGCGTAGCCGAGCCAGGCGATCACCGCGATCCGCGCGCCGGGCGTGGCGGCGCGGGCCCGCCGGTAGAGCGCGCGGCCGTCACCGCCGGCGAACTTGGGGTCGTCGTAGTTGGCCAGCGTGTTGTCCGCGCCGGGCACCACGACGGCGACGCGGTCGGCGCGCCGCAGGTCGCCGATGACCTCGACGGCACGTCCGTCGCCGCGCGGGTCGAAGGACAGGAACCGCCTCTCTCCGGCGAGGAACGACGCCAGGACGCGCGCCCGGTCGTCGTCGTGGAACCGCCGCGCGGTGTCCAGCGCCCGCTCGATCTCCTGCCGGGTCGCCTGGAACCGGGTGTCGAGGGACGCGGCCGACAGTTCCGGCAGCGGACGCGGGGCCGCGTACACGTCGCCGTGGCGGGCGGCGGCGCTCGTCGACCCGGCCGCCACGAGGGCGAGCACGGCGGCCGTGGTCTTGCGGACGCGGGTCATCCGGGACGTCCCTCCTGGAAGCGGACTGCACTGTCCAGGACGCTAGGAATCGGACGCGGTAGAGCAGATCAACCGACGGTGCGATCTTGCGGTGTGCGACCCCGGTATCAGCCGGGGCAGTCACAGGGATCAGTCGCCGGGGCGGACCAGCCCGACCTCGTAGGCGTAGACGATCGCCTGCGGCCGGTCGCGCAGCCCGAGCTTCATCAGGATCCGCCCGAAATGCGTCTTGACGGTCTGCTCGGCGACGACCAGCTCCCCGGCGATCTCGCCGTTGGACAGCCCGCGCGCCACCAGCGTCAGGACCTCGCTCTCCCGCTCGGTCAGCTCCTGCAGCCGCTTGCGGGCCGGCGACCTGCGCGCCCCGAGCCGGGAGAACTCGGCGATGAGCCGCCGGGTGATCGACGGGGACAGCAGCGCGTCGCCCGCGGCCACGACGCGCACGGCGTCCGCCAGCTCGGTCGCGGAGGCGTCCTTCAGCAGGAACCCGCTGGCCCCGGCCCGCAGCGCCTCGTAGACGTAATCGTCCAGGTCGAACGTGGTGAGCATGAGGACCTTCGGGGCGCCGTCGGCCGCGGGCCCGGCCGGGTCCGCCGTGCCGTCGCCCAGGATCCGGCGGGTCGCCTCCAGACCGTCCATCACCGGCATCCGGACGTCCATCAGCACCACGTCCGGCCGCAGCTCGGCGACGCGGCGCAGCGCCTCCTCGCCGTTGACCGCCTCGCCGACGACCTCGATGTCCGGCTGGGCGTTCAGCAGCACGCCGAACCCGGTGCGCACCATGCCCTGGTCGTCGGCGATGACGACGCGCACGGGCCTCTCGACGGTCACGGCCGCTCCAGGGCGTCCACGGGCAGGTTGGCGGTCACGGCGAATCCTCCCTCTGGCGTGGGCCGCGCGGTCAGCTCGCCGCCGAGCGCCGCGGCCCGTTCCCGCATCCCGACGAGCCCGTGCCCGCCGCCCGGCAGCGGCGTGCCGGGCGCCCGCCCGCCGCCGCGGGCACCGTCGAGTGCGCCGGGCGGCCCGTTGACGACGCCGAGCCACACTATTGCCTCATCGCGCGACACTTCGACGTTCACCCGCGATCCCGGCGCGTGCCGCATCACGTTGCTCAGCGCCTCCTGCAGGATCCGGAACGCGGTGAGCCCCACGCCCGGCGGGAGGCCGGCGAGGTCGCCGTCCAGGAACGTCTCCACGTGCAGGCCCGCCCCGCGCGCGTTGGCGATCAGCTCGTCCAGCCGGTCCAGGCTCGGCTGCGGGGCGGTCTCGGCGCCGTCCTCCGCGCGCAGGACGCCGAGGATGCGCCGCATCTCGGTCAGCGCGTCCAGCGCCGTCCCGCGGATCTCGGCGAGGTCGCGGCGCGTCTCCTCCGGGAGCGACTCGACCTTGTAGGGCGCCGCCTCCGCCTGGATCGCGATCATCGACATGTGGTGCGCGACGACGTCGTGCATCTCCCGCGCGATCCGCTGCCGCTCGGTCAGCACCGCCTCGGCGTCCTGGTGCCGCCGCTCCTGCTCGGCCAGTTCCCGCCGGGACGTCCGCCGGACCCGGACGGCGTAGCCGACCGCCAGCGGCACCAGGAGCAGCATCGACGCACCGGGGGCCGAGTCCGCGTCCTTGATCCACACACCGGCGAACGACAGGACCGCGACGCCCAGCGTGATGTCGCGCGAGCAGCGCACCGTCACCGTGTAGACGCACATCAGCGCGGCGAACGCCCCGCCTTCGGTGTACTCGATGCCGGCCGGCCACGGGCTGACGCTGAACACGGCCAGTGCCGCGAAGCTCATCCGCCACGCCGCCAGCGGATGCCGTTCGCGCAGCGCCAGCGGCGCGGTCAGCATGACCGCGAGCAGCAGGGCGGTGCCGTCGCCGGGGTAGTCCGCCGCCTGGGCGCGCACGGGCTCCCGCAGCATGGAGCTCGTCCCGCCGGTGAACAGGATGGTGAGGGCGATCCAGAACAGGTTCGCCACCAGCCCGAACGGCAGCCGGCCGATGCCGAGGAAGCGCGTCCACCGCAGCCCCGCCGGCCACGGCCGGTCGAGCGGCGGCGCGGGTTCGGCGCGCCCGGTCAGCGCGGCGGCGACGATCCCGTTCCCCAGCACCGCGCGCAACAGGTTCGGCTCGTCCTCGGACTCGTTCCCGGCCATGCCGCCCAGGCTAGGGATCCGGCGGCCGTCCCGGATGACACCGTGGTGGGACACCGCCGTCATACCCGGGTACGGTGCGGGACGTGGAGCCCGTCGAAGCGCTGCGCCGCATCGCGTTCCTGCTGGAGCGCGCCCACGAGCCGACCTACCGCGTGCGGGCGTTCCGCACCGCCGCCGGCGTCGCCGAGCAGACGCCGCCGGAGGAGCTCGCCACCCGCGCCCGCGAGGGCACGCTGACCGCCCTGCCCGGCGTCGGCAAGGTCACCGCTCTGGTGATCGAGGAGGCGCTGCGCGGCGAGACGCCCGTCTACCTGCGCCGGCTGGAGGCCACCGAGGGGGAGCCGCCGGACGAGGCCGCCGCCGCGCTGCGCTCCGCGCTGAAGGGCGACCTGCACACCCACAGCGACTGGTCGGACGGCGGCTCACCCATCCGGGAGATGGCGGAGACGGCGCGCTCCCTCGGGCACGAGTACCTGGCCCTCACCGACCACTCCCCGCGCCTCAAGGTCGCCAACGGCCTGTCCCCGGACCGGCTCCGCCGCCAGCTCGACGTGGTCGCCGAGCTCAACGAGGAGCTGGCGCCGTTCCGCATCCTGACCGGTATAGAGGTCGACATCCTGGACGACGGCACCCTCGACCAGGATCCCGGGCTCCTCGACCGGCTGGACGTGGTCGTCGCCAGCGTCCACTCCAAGCTGCGCATGGAGCGCGTCCCCATGACCGAGCGGATGGTCAAGGCCATCGCGAACCCGCGCGTGAACGTCCTCGGCCACTGCACCGGACGCATCGTCAAGGCGGGCGGCAGGCGGGGCGGGCTGCGTCCCGAGTCGGAGTTCGACGCCGCGCTCGTCTTCGACGCCTGCGCCGCCTACGACGTCGCCGTGGAGATCAACTCCCGGCCGGAGCGGCTCGACCCGCCGAAGCGGCTGCTCCGCCTCGCCGTCGAGGCGGGCTGCCGCTTCTCGATCGACTCCGACGCCCACGCGCCCGGCCAGCTGGACTGGCAGCACTTCGGCTGCGAGCGGGCCGCCCGGTGCGGGGTCCCCGCGTCCCGGGTCGTCAACACCCTCCCCGCCGGCGACCTGGTCGCGTGGGCGCGCGCCGGGTCGTAGCGTCCCGCGGCGCGGAACGCGGACCTCAGCCCTTGGCCTGCTCGATCCGGACCATGTTGCCGGACGGGTCGCGGAACGCGCAGTCGCGCGGGCCCCAGGGCTGCTCGATGGGCTCCTGGAGGACCTCGGCGCCCTGCACGCCGCGCACGCGCTCGAACGTCGCGTCGAGGTCGTCGGTGCTGAAGATGGCCATCGGCAGGACGCCCTTGGTCAGCAGCTCCTGCAGCGCGTCGCCGTCGGCCTGCGAGCGGCCGGCGTGCGGCTGCGACAGGACGATGGCGGCGCCCGGCCGTGCCGGGTCGCCGAGCGTGACCCAGCGGAACTCACCGTAGGGGACGTCGTTCAGGACTTCCATGCCGAGCCCGTCGCGGTAGAAGGCGAGGGATTCGTCCAGGTCGTTGACCGTGATGTGGCAGTACCGGATTGCTGTCGTCATGCGGCCAACGTTAGGCGGCGGCGGTGCGGCCCGCTTCTCCATTCCCGCTCGGGCGGTTCCGCGTCGGGCGGGTGTTCA
Source organism: Actinomadura sp. GC306 (assembly GCF_004348665.1). Taxonomy (GTDB): domain Bacteria; phylum Actinomycetota; class Actinomycetes; order Streptosporangiales; family Streptosporangiaceae; genus Spirillospora. The sequence goes on from NZ_SMKM01000141.1 coordinate 14,225, forward strand.
CCTTGGCGACGCAGGCGGGCACCGCCGCCATCGCGCTGTGCTCGCGGGCGCGGTACGCGCTCGGCGTCTCCCCGACGATCTCGGTGAACCGGGAGCTGAACGAGCCGAGCGAGGTACATCCGACCGCCATGCACGCGTCGGTCACGCTCGTGCCCGCGCGCAGCAGCGCCATCGCCCGCTCGATCCGGCGGGTCATCAGGTAGCTGTACGGCGTCTCGCCGTAGGCCGCCCGGAACCGCCGCGAGAAGTGCGCCGGGGACATCAGCGCGCGGCGCGCCATCGTCGGCACGTCCAGCGGCTGCGCGTAGTCGCGGTCGATGAGGTCCCGGGCGCGGCGCAGGTGAGCGAGATCGGCGAGCTCTTGCGGCGTCATGGATCCGACGCTACCACCCGCCCATGACATGCCGCTCACCTGCGCGGACGTCGTTACGGCGCGGTCAGAGGACGAGGGAGGAGTCGCCCGTGGGGGCCGGGGAGGGCGGTACTCGGCAAGGGAGGGCGGCCGTCCCGGGGCCACGGATCCGGTGCGGAGACGGTGGGGGGAACGACATCGATTCCCATTCACCCGTCCGGCATCCCGAACCCGGTTCTCTGCGGCTACGGTTGCCTTCCAAGATCGCCAAGCCCGCGAGGGGTACCGATGACCGAGATCACGCATCGCTTCGTCCGCTCGGACAGTGGCCTGCGCATGCACGTGGCCGAGGCCGGCGAAGGGCCGCTCGTGCTGCTCCTGCACGGCTTCCCGGAGTGCTGGTACTCCTGGCGGCACCAGCTCGTCGCGCTCGCCGAGGCGGGTTTCCACGCCGTCGCCCCCGACCAGCGCGGCTACGCCCGGACGGGCGGCCCGGCGGAGGCGCGCGAGTACTCCCTCCTGCACCTGGTCGGCGACGTCATCGGGCTCCTGCGCCCGCTCGGCGCGGACCGCGCCGTCGTGGCCGGCCACGACTGGGGCGCCCCCGTCGCCTGGGCCACCGCGCAGATGCGCCCGGACAAGGTGCGCGGCGTGATCGGGATGTCGGTCCCGCACCGCCCGCGCAGCAGCAGGCCGCCGGTCGAGTCCATGCGCCGCCTGTTCGGCGAGGGCTTCTACATGGTCCGCTTCCAGGAGCCGGACGCGCCGGAGGCCGAACTCGACCGGGACAGGGCCGCCACGTTCCGCCGGATGCTGTACGCGATGTCCGGTGACGGCCCGACCCCCGCGCTCGTCTCCCCCGAGGGCGGCGGCTTCCTGGACGTCCTCCCGGACCCGGAGAAGCTGCCCGCCTGGCTCACCGCCGACGACATCGCGACCTACGTCGAGGAGTACGCCGACAGCCGCTTCACCGGCCCGGTCAACTGGTACCGCAACCTCGACCGCAACTGGGAGCTGACCGCGGCCTGGCACCGCGCCCCGATCGGCCCGCCCGCGCTGTTCATCGCCGGCGACCGCGACATCGTCTCGGTCGGCGCCAGCCAGGTCATCGACTCCATGACCGACTTCGTCCCGAACCTCCGCGAGCGCGTCTGGCTGGAGGGCTGCGGCCACTGGACGCAACAGGAACGCCCCACCGAGGTGAACGAAGCGATGCTCACCTTCCTCAACGCCCTCTAAACGCCCCCACCGACTCCGTTGACTTGCGGCGTGTTGCCCTTATGGACCGCTCCATAAGGGCAACACGCCGCAAGTCAACGAGTCTCGACCGGGCCTCGGCGGGAATGTCGTAGGTGGGGCGTACGGTCGGCTCGTGAATCGCACCGACCGCCTGTACGCCCTGGTGGAGGAGTTGCGCGCCTGCGCGCCGCGTCGGCTCGCCGCGCGGGAGCTGGCCGCGCGGTACGAGGTGAGCGTCCGCACGATCGAGCGCGACATCAGCGCGCTCCAGCAGGCCGGAGTGCCGATCTTCGCGGACGTCGGCCGCGGCGGCGGCTACACGCTCGACAAGAGCCGCACGCTGCCGCCGCTGAACTTCACCCCCGCCGAGGCCGTCGCCGTCGCGATCACCCTGTCCCGCGCGGGCGGCTCGCCGTACTCCCGCTCCGCCCGCACCGCCCTGCACAAGATCGTCGCCGCGATGTCGGCGGACGACGGCGCCTCGGCCCGCGAACTCGCCGCCCGCATCCGCATCCTCGGCCCCGCCGCAGACGACGACCGGGCCGTGCCCGCCGTGCTGGAGGAGGCGGTCCTGACCCGCCGGGTGGTCCGCCTCACCTACGTCGACGGGTCGGGCACCGAGACCGAACGCGACGTCGAGCCCGTCACGTTCACGGCGTCCGGCCAGGGCTGGTACCTGACCGCCTGGTGCCGCCTGCGCGGCGGCCGCCGCGTGTTCCGCACCGACCGCGTCCGCCGCGCCGCCCTCCTGGAGGAGACCGCCCCCGAC
>NZ_SMKM01000142.1 GCF_004348665.1 Actinomadura sp. GC306
GTCCGGCGGGGTGTCGGGTGGGGCGGGCGGCGGTTACCCGCCGCGGAACGCTGCTGATAACCTCACTGGTCACGACCGCCTGCCGCGCGGCGGCGGTGCGGCACGGTGGGAGCCCCTCGGCATGTCAGTGACACCAGCCTTGGACCTGCGCGGTATCGAAAAGAGTTTCGGTTCCGTCAAGGTCCTGCACGACGTCGCGTTCTCCGCCTACCCCGGCGAGGTCACCGCGCTGGTCGGCGACAACGGCGCGGGCAAGACGACGCTGGTGAAGTGCATCGGCGGCATCCACCCCTTCGACGCGGGGGAGTACCGCTTCGAGGGCCGCCCGGTCCGGATCGGCGGGCCACGGGAGGCCACCCGGCTCGGCATCGAGATCGTCCACCAGGACCTCGCGCTCTGCGAGAACCTCGACATCGTCCAGAACCTCTTCCTCGGCCGGGAGCGGCGCCGCGGCCTCACCCTGGACGAGACCGCGATGGAGGAGATGGCGCGCAGGACGCTGTCCGGTCTCGCCGTCCGCACGATGGGGTCGGTCCGGCAGCGGATCGCGACGCTGTCGGGCGGACAGCGGCAGACCGTCGCGATCGCCCGCGCCGTGCTGTGGGACAGCAAGGTCGTCGTCCTGGACGAGCCCGTCGCCGCGCTCGGCGTCGCGCAGACCCAGCAGGTGCTGGAGGTCGTCCGGCGGCTCGCCGACAAGGGCCTGGCCGTCGTGCTGATCTCGCACAACATGAACGACGTCTTCGCGGTCTCCGACCGCATCGCCGCGATGTACCTCGGCCGGATGGTCGCCCAGGTCCGCACCGCCGACGTCACCCACCGGCAGGTCGTCGAGCTGATCACCTCAGGGGCCAGCGGAGAGCTGGGGCTGCGCCGATGATGAAGGGCGGCCCATCACAAGAGGACATCCGGCGCCACAACCTCGGGACGCTCCTGCGGTTCGTGCACCTGCGCGGCCCGGCGTCGCGCGCCACGCTCGCCGAGTCCCTCGGCCTGAACCGCAGCACGATCATGGCGCTGACCGCCGACCTCACCGCGGCCGGGCTCGTCCGCGAGGAGCTGCCGCGCGGTCCCGGCCGCCGCGCCGGGCGCCCGTCCCTCGTGGTGCGGCCCGAGTCGACGCGGGTCTACGTGCTGGCGTTCGAGGTCGGCGTCGACCGGCTCGTCGTCGCGCGCGTGGGGCTCGGCGGCGTCGTCCTGGACCGCCGCGAGGGCGTGCGGGCCCGCGGCTCCGACCCCGCGGAACTGCTCGGCGTGCTGGTCGCCGGGGCGCGCGCGCTCGTCCGCAAGGCCGAGCGCGACGCGGTCTGCGTCGGCGCCACCCTCGGCTTCCCCGGCACCGTCCGCCGCTCCGACGACACGATCATGTTCGGGCCCAACCTCGACGTCGGGGAACTGCGGCTCGGCGACGCGCTGTCGCGCCGGCTCGGCCTCGGCATCCCCGTGTCGGTCTGCAACGACGCCAACCTCGGCGCGCTCGCCGAGCACGAGCGCGGCGCGGGGGTCGGCTGCGACAACCTCATCTACCTGCACGGCGACGTCGGCGTCGGCGGCGGCATCATCGCGCACGGGCGGCTGCTCGGCGGCGACGAGGGGTTCGGCGGCGAGATCGGCCACATGATCGTCAATCCGGGCGGGCGGCTGTGCGCGTGCGGGTCGAAGGGCTGCCTGGAGGCCGAGGTGGGGGAGCGGACGCTGCTCGCCCACGCCGGCCGCGAGGAGGCGCCCGACCAGCCGGGCCGCGACGCGGTCCGCGCGGTCGTCGCCGCCGCCGACGCCGGCGACATCGCCGCCCGGGAGGCGCTGCAGCGGGTCGGCAGCTGGCTCGGCCTCGGCGTCGCCAACCTCGTCAACGTCTTCAACCCGGGCCTGGTCATCTTCGGCGGGACGCTCCGCGACATCTACCTCGGCGCCGCCGCCCAGATCCGCAGCGTCATGGCGACCGGCGCGCTCGCGGCGCCCCGCGAGAGGGTCAAGCTCCGCACCGCCGCCCTCGGCGACGACACCACCCTCGTCGGGGCCGCGGAGTTCGCCTTCGCCGAGGTCCTGTCCGACCCCGTGCAGGTCCTCACCCGGCTGCGCGCCCCCGAAGCCGTTCCCTAGGCGGGTCCGGGGCGCCGCGCGCCGGCTCGCGGGCTCAGGGCCTCCGGGTGGGGTTGACCGCGTCGGACTCGGCGGGGGTGTCCGGGCGGGGGCGCTGCTCCGCGTCCTCGTCGGCGAGCTGCCGCTCGTACTCGGTGATGCCCAGGCCGTCCCTGGTGTCCCTGTCCTCCTCCGGTTCCTCGATGCGCAGGCCCTCGGGCGGGTCGGTCACGTACTCCTCGGTCAGGGCGATCTCCACCTCCTGGTCGTCGTCGCCCATCTCGTCGATGTCGTCGCGGAAGTCGCGGCTCTCGCCGGGCTGACGTGCCCGCATGCCTCCTCCTCGGTCCGTCTCGGTTGCGCTGATCGGACCGGTATCCCCGATGCAGGGCGGCCTACTCGCGGTCGCGGACGGCGACGAGCCCGCCGACGACGCCCACGTACGCGGTGCCGTCCGGGCCGAGGGTGATGGGCGCCCAGTTGTTGTCGAACCACTTTCCGGGGCCGGTCAGCACCTTGTAGACGGTCCTGCCCGTGTGGACGTCCACCGCCGTGAGGTACCAGGCGTCGATGAAGTCGTTGCGCGGCTCCTTCGTGTACAGGTAGAGCAGCCCGGCGGGGACCGACACCTTCGGGACGGTGGAGAGCGAACGCTCCCTGCTCGTCCACACCGTCTCGCAGCCGTCGCCGCCCGGCCGCACGTCCACGCGGCTGACCCCGCCGACCGAGGAGCCGCCCGGCGGGAGCTCGAAGAAGTTGCGGTAGCCGTAGTTGTTCTCCACGAACAGGCTGCGGCCGTAGCCGACGAGCGAGTTGTCCGTGGCGCTCGCCCCGCTGCCGAACACCGGGATCCGGCAGACCAGCCGCCCGTCGGCCCGGTGCCGGACGATGACGTGCATCCGGTCGTCGGCGTTGTCGGTGATGGCCACGTACCCGTCGCCGAAGAACGTGGGCGTGGTCCCCGAACCCTGGTCGATCTGGCCCGGCTTGCGGCCGCTTCCCCTGTCGTAGGGCTCGCGCCAAATGATCTCGGGCGTGCCGTCCCGGCCCGCGCGCATCTGGTAGAGCGCATGGTCGGACACGATCGACAGGCCGTCCTCGGACGCCGCGAACGAGTTCTGGATGCTCTCGCCCTGCAGCCGCGTCATCCGGACGGTGCCGGACTCGGGGTCGACGGTGCCGATCCGCCCGTTCCGCGTGATCCACCAGATGAGGCCGCCCCAGTCCGGGCCGACCGCGGTGACGGGGTCGCACTCGCCCGCGGGCCACGGATTCGTCCAGGTGGCGCAGTCGTGCGGGAGGTGGCGGCCGAGGTCCCAGTCGTCGGTCACCGTGAAGCGCCACTCGCCGTCCGGGCCCCGCTCATGGGCGAACCGGCGCAGGTGGAACGCCGAGTCGGCGAGGACGGCGCGGTCCTGCGAATCCAGGTAGTAGTACGCCCCGCCCGACGTGTCGGTGAGGACCTTGTCCAGGCTCAGCGAGAACACCGCCTGGACCGTGGACGGTCTCGGCGGCAGCTCGTAGGTGGCGAGGTCCTTCAGCGTCCTCGGGTCGATCAGCCGCAGCATGAAGTTCTGCCCGCGCGTGCACTGCGCCACGATCAGGCCCGTCCTCCGGGCGAACGTCACGGTCGAGCACAGTCCGGGCAGGCCGCCGCCTTTCGCCTCGTTGAGCACCTCGGGATCGCGGCCGAGCGGCCCCAGGAACGGGTACGTGTCGGACGCGTAGCTGTCGGCGTGCATGGACGACAACCCGACCGGCCCCTGGTGCGGGTTGGCCGGGACGGGACGTCCCGCCAGCGGCTTCGGTGTGGCGGGCCCGCCGATGTAGGCCGGGACGAAGCCGCGGCCGGGCCCGTCCGGGATCGGGTCGGCCGCCGCCGGGACGGCGGCCCCGGCCAAGCCGGCGGCCATGACGACGGACAGCAGGGCTGCCTGCAACGGTCTGCGCATCGGGGCTCCTGGACGGCGGGCTGAGGGCGTGCTGCTGACGGGCTCGGGCGGGCCCGGTCGCGCCGTCCGGGACGATCCACCGCCTGAAAATGAGATCGTTCAAGGCGCCCGGATGGTTACCATCCGGGCATGGGCGTACAAGCAGTGATCTTCGACTGGGGCGGCACGCTGACCCCCTGGCACGACCTCGAACTGGCCGACATGTGGCGCGCGATCTGCTCCGCCCACCTCCCCGCGGACGACGTCGAGAAGGCCGCCGAGGCGCTCGCGGAGGCGGAACTGGAGCTCTGGCGCCGCGGCACCGACGAGCACCGCAGCGCCACGCTCGCCGAGGCGTTCGAGATGGCCGGGGTCGAGTTCACCGAGGAGTGGCTGGCGACCCATTTCGAGACGTGGACGCCGCACACGCACACCGACCCCGCCGTCCCCGGGCTGTTCACCAGCCTCCGCGAGCAGGACATCCGGATCGGCGTCCTGTCCAACACGATCTGGTCACGCGAATGGCATGAGCGCGTCTTCGCCCGCGACGACGTCCTCGACATGCTCGACGGCGCCGTCTACTCCAGCGAGATCCCCTGGACCAAGCCGCACGCCAACGCGTTCCGCGCCGCGATGGACGCCGTCGGCGCCACCGACCCCGCCTCCTGCGTCTTCGTCGGCGACCGGCCCTACGACGACATCCACGGCGCCAAGTCGGCCGGGCTCCGCGCCGTCCAGATCCGGCACCAGACCACCCACGCGTTCGAGCGCCCCGGCCTCGCCCCGCCCGACGCGGTGATCCACGGGCTGGACGAGCTGCTGCCCCACATCGAGCGCTGGAGCTAGCCGGCGGGCTTGCGGGCCGTGATCAGGTCGCGGGAGATGGCCTGGTCCACGCGGTGCCGGAAGGCGCGGTGGGCGGCGGAGTCCTGGACCTGGAGACCGCTGGAGGCGAGGATCTCGGCGATGTCGTCGCGGCGCCCCACGAAGGTGTTCCAGGAAATGCCGATGGCGCCGCCCGGACGCAGCAGCCGGGCCCATTCCGGCACCGCCGCGGCCAGCAGCTCGACCGGGCTCCGCGACAGCGGCCCCTTGCCCTTGCCGGCCGGCCGCCCGCCCTTGGGACGGCTGCCGTGCTGCACCCCGTACGGGGCGTCGGTGACGATCAGGTCGAAGGAGGCCGGGCGGAAGAACCGTCCGGCCTCCAGGGAGTCGGCGTTCACGACGGTGATCTCCATCGTCTCGCCGCCCTTGTAGCGCTCCTTGGAGGCGCCGAGCGTGACGTCCAGGCGGCGTCCGACGACGGACCGCTCCCGCCGGACGTTGGCGACCTCCGCCCGGTGCTTGACCCGGTTGTTCTTCAGCCACGTCTTGATGAAGGCGGCGTAGGCGTCGAAGTCCTTGCCGTCGATGTCCATCCCGGCGGCGTCCAGCCCGTACATCATGGCCTGGTTGAGCGTCGTGCCGCGGCCGCACATGGGGTCGAACACGCGGGGCCGGCCGTTGACCAGGTCCATGGGGGAGTCGGCCGCCATCGCGGTGACGTTCAGCAGGAGCTTGGTGAAGTACTCGTTCGTCTTGCCCGAGTACTTCTGGATGGTGAGCAGGTCGCTTCCGAAGAGGTCGAGAGGCTTGAGCGCGACCGGCCGCAGGAGATCGCCCTCGATCTGGAACAGCGCGTAGAGCGACGAGAGGTTCGACAGGAGGCGGACGTCGGTCTCCGTCAGGTCGTCGGCCGAGAACGTCACATACGGGACGCCGCCGATCTCCGTCTCCTCGATGTCGTGGACGCGCCCGCCCAGCGCGCGTTCGCCGAACACCGCCAGCTCGGCCTTCACCAGGCCGGCGGCGGCCTGGGCATAGACCCGGTTGTGGGAGGGGGAGACGAGAAGGCCGTACGCGGTCATCCGCTCGACATTAACAGCAGCGGCGGGTCACCGTTCACGCCGTCGCCGGCATCGGCCGCCGCCGCGGGCGGAGACCGCCGGAACCATGTCCCGGCGGTCCCGCACGGCCTGTGCGCGGGCCGTTCCTGCCCGGCTCAGGCGGCCCTGACGGGCGGTGCCCCGTCCTTGGCGGCGTCCGGCGCCGCGGGCAGGGCGCGGCGTTCCGGCGGGAGCTCCCGCCCCTCGTGCGAGCCGGTGTCCGGGGCCTCCACCTGGGGCAGGTCGGGCAGGTGGCGGGCGGCGGCGGTCAGCAGCCGCTCGACGCTGCTCCTGAGGCTGGCGAGATCGGCGCGCGCCACATCGGCCTGCGCCTGGGCCCTGCGCGCCTGGCGGCGGGCGGCGTCGCGCTCGGCCGCGAGCCGGGTCAGCTGTTCGTGGTAGGCGGCCCGCAGTTCGTCGAGAGCGCTTCCCTCTGGATTGCTCATGATGATCTGGACTCCTCCCCCGAGTCATCCCTCTGCAGGGACAAACGTCACCGATCGGACGCTTACTTCCCGGGGTGCCGAAGATCACTCACCCGGGACGGGACGCGGCGACAGCGCCGCCGCGGACAGCCCGGGGAACGCGTCCGCCGGCGCCGGGGCGCCCGCCTTCTGCCGCCAGGCGGCGGACCGCGCCCGCGCCCGCCGCGCGCCGTCCGCGGCGAAGGCCCGCAGGTCGGGGGCGGAGGCGCCGGCGAGGGCGACGTAGGCGGGGACGAGGTCGTCCTCCAGCTCGGCCGCGAGCAGGGCGGCGCCGCGGGCCGAGGCGACCTTGCCGGGCAGCCGGTACGCGGCCGCGCCGGCCACCGGTTCGGCGGGCTCCCCGGAGTCGCCGGCCAGGACCGAGACGAGCGCGTCCCGGCGGGCGCGGTGGTCGTCCCAGATGGTCTTCGCCGTCATCCGCAGCGACCCGCCGAGGCGGGCGCCGAGCACCCCGTACCCGTAGACGGCCGCGTGCTCGGCCTCCAGCGCCGTCCGGACCGCCTCGGCACCGGACCGCGACCGGACGGCCGGCGGCTCGCCCGACGCGAGCATCGCGTGCCCCGCCTCGCAGGCGCCGATACTGGCCAGCAACTGGGCCAGCCCCGGGGCGGCCTTCGCCGCGTCCGCCGTCCGCGCCTGCGCCGCCCGGTCCTCCGCGTCGCGCAGCGCCTCCATGAGCCCGCCCCCGTCCGGGAGCGGGAGGGCGCTCGGCGCCGGGATGCCGCCGCCCTCGTCGGCGCGGTCGCCGGAACCGGGCACGTAGTGGCGCTTCAGCACCGTGAGATGCTCGCGGTGCCGGGCGAGGACCGGGTCCAGCCGCGCGGCGAGCGAGGCGTCCGCGGCCTTGGCCGCCTCGTAGGCGGCGATCAGGTTCTGCTCGGACGCGATCGCCCCGGCCAGCGTCGGCACGTCTTTGTGGGGGCGGGTCTCGGCGGCGCAGCCCACCGCCGAGGGCAGGAGGAGCGCGGCGCCGGCCAGCACGGCGGCCCGGCCCAGCAGCGCGCGGCGGGACACGGCTCCCGGCAAGCGCGGCACGGCCTCTGGCAAGGGAGTCTCCTCACCCGACGGTGTGGTGGCGGCGGCCCGCTGCGGTCCCGGTCCCGGACGCGCCCGTCGGGCCAGCTCAAGCATTCCATATCCGCCGCGCCGGTGAGGCGTCCGAAAAACCGACGCGGTCTCCGGCTGTCGATAGTCTTGAGGTGTCAACGGACGAGCGGCGACGCCGCGAGCCGCAGGCGGACAACAGGAGGAGGGTCCCATGAGCGTCGAGTCCCGCGGTGGCCGCGCTCAAGGGGGGCGCGGGCAGGAGGGGCGGCAGGCCCGGCACGACCGGGGCCCGCGCGAGCACGCCGGGGCGCGCCCGCCGCGCGGCGCCGCCGTCACCGAGCTGACCCGGCTGCTGGAGCCCGCGGTGCGCAGGGCCGGGTTCGACCTGGAGGAGGTCGACGTGCGGCCCGCCGGGCGCCGCCGCCTCGTCCGGGTCGTCGTGGACGGCGACGACGGGGTCGGCCTCGACGACATCGCCCGGCTGAGCGAGACGGCCTCCGCCCTGCTCGACGAGTCCGACGCCATGGGGGCCTCGCCGTACGTGCTGGAGGTGACCTCCCCCGGGGTCGACCGCCCCCTCACCGAGCCGCGGCACTGGCGCCGCGCCGTCGGCCGGCTGGTCGTCGCCCCGCTGGCCGAGGGAGGCCAGATCGAGGGCCGCGTGATCGCGGCCGACGGCGACGGCGTCGAGATCGACGTCGTCCAGAAGCGCCGGGGCAGGGGAGCCGGGGCGAAGGACGGCGGCGGGTCCGCCGGGTCCGCGCCCGCTTCCGGTGGGGCCGGGGGGAAGTCCCGCCAGAAGGGAAGGACCCCCGCGACGGAGACCGTGCGGCGCCGGTTCCGCCTCGGCGAGCTGGGGCGCGGCCGCGTGCAGGTGGAGTTCAAACCTCTGTCCGGGGGGTCCGCGGGGCCGTCCCCCCAGAAGGACTCGCCGTCCGGGGCTGAGGAACCGCGTTCTCCGGCTGAGCCGGAATAGAGGGGGGAACCTCGTGGACATCGACATGACAGCCCTGCGGGGCCTGGAGAGCGAGAAGGACATCTCGCTGGAGGTGGCCGTCAAGGCCATCGAGGACGCCCTGCTGATCGCCTACCACCGGACGGAGGGCGCGGCGGCCAAGGCCCGGGTCGAGCTGGACCGGCAGAGCGGGCACGTGACGGTCTGGGCGACCGAGACCGACGAGGAGGGCAACGCCCTCCGCGAGTACGACGACACCCCGACCGGATTCGGCCGCATCGCCGCGACCACCGCCAAGCAGGTCATCCTGCAGCGGCTGCGGGACGCCGAGGACGAGCTGACGTTCGGCGAGTACGCCGGCCGCGAGGGCGACATCGTCAGCGGCATCATCCAGCAGGGCAAGGACCCGCGGAACGTGCTGGTCGACCTCGGCAAGATCGAGGCCGTCCTGCCGCCGCAGGAGCAGGTCCCCGGCGAGCACTACGACCACGGCGACCGGCTGCGCGCCTACGTGGTGCAGGTCCGCAAGGGGCACCGCGGCCCGTCGGTGCAGCTGTCGCGGACGCACCCGAACCTCGTCCGCAAGCTGTTCGCGCTGGAGGTCCCGGAGATCGCCGACGGCACCGTGGAGATCGCGGCGATCGCCCGCGAGGCCGGCCACCGCACCAAGATCGCGGTGCGCTCGCGCAAGGCGGGCGTGAACGCCAAGGGCGCCTGCATCGGCCCGCTCGGCAGCCGGGTCCGCAACGTGATGGCCGAGCTGCACGGCGAGAAGATCGACATCGTGGACTGGTCCGAGGACCCCGCGGAGTTCGTCGGGAATGCCCTGTCGCCCGCGCGGGTTTCCAGTGTCGAGGTGGTCGACGCCGACGCCCGGGTCGCCCGGGTGGTCGTGCCCGACTACCAGCTGTCCCTGGCGATCGGCAAGGAGGGGCAGAACGCCCGGCTCGCCGCACGGCTCACCGGCTGGCGGATCGACATCCGGTCCGACACCGAGCGGTCCGACACCGAGCCCCGGCAGGCCGCCGCGAAGCCCCGCGAGACCGGCGATTCCGGATCTTCTGCGCCGGAGGCGCATGCGACCGGCCCCGCCGACGCGTCGGCGCGGTAGACTCATGGAACGTGGCCGGGCGGCCTCTGTACGCATGTGTGTTGGCTGCCGGGTTCGCACGGTCAAATCCGGCTTGCTGCGCCTGGTGGTGGTCGAGGGCGTCATCGTCCCCGATCCCCGCGGGCGGCTGCCGGGACGGGGTGCGCATCTGCATCCCGACCTGGGATGCCTTGAGCTCGCAGAGCGGCGTCGGGCGTTCCCGAGGGCGTTCCGCGTCCCGGGCCCGCTCGATGCCGGTGCGCTGCGAGCGCGGCTTGCGGTGAGCGCCGCGCGGCAGCAGGATGGCCAAATGGTAAGCGACGTCTAGTCGGAAGCAGGTCGAGATTGCTATGAGCGCTCGATGAGCACGCCGCGATGAGTACGGCAAGTTAGCGACGGTCCGGAGGCCGCACCCCCGGACCGAGTAGGGAGTGCAGTGGCGAAGGTCCGGGTTTATGAACTCGCCAAGGAGTTCGGTGTAGAGAGCAAGGTCGTGATGGCCAAGCTCCAGGAAATGGGCGAGTTCGTACGGTCGGCGTCCTCCACGATTGAGGCGCCGGTCGTTCGCAGGCTGACAGAAGCCTTCTCAAATTCTTCTTCGTCCCCCAAGCAGGGGGACAAGCGGGCCGCGCCGAAGAAGCCTTCGGCTCCGCGGCCCGCCGCGCCGCGTCCGGGACCGTCCGGCGGCGCATCCGGTTCGCAGAACGCCCGCCCGCAGGCCCCGCGGCCCGCGGCGCCGCGTCCGGCCGCGCCGCGGCCCGGTCCCGGCGGCCCGGGCGGCCCCGGCGGCCAGGGCGGCGCCCCGAAGCCGGGCCCGCGCCCGCCGGTTCCGCCGGCGCCGGGCACCCAGGTGGACGCCCCCGCGGCGCAGGGCCCGAGCGCCCCGCCCGCGGCCGGCCCCGCGCGCCCGGCAGGTCCGGCCGAATCCGCCGGCGGCGGTGCCGGAACCGGTACCGCCGGTCCCGGTGGCCGCGCGCCCGGTGGCCCGAAGCCGGGTCCCCGCGCGCCCAAGCCGGGCCCGCGTCCCGGCCCCCGGCCGAGCGGCGGCGGCCGCGGCCCCGGTGGCCCGCGTCCGGGCAACAACCCGTTCAGCTCCAACGCCAGCGGCATGGGCCAGGCGCCCAAGCCGGGCCCGCGTCCCGGTCCGCGGCCGGGCGCCGAGCGTCCCGACCGGGGTGAGCGCCCCGGCGGCGACCGTCCCGGTGGCCCGCGCCCGGGTGGCCCGCGTCCCGGCGGCCCCGCCGGTGCGGGCGGCCCGCGTCCGAGCCCGGGCAGCATGCCGCCCCGGCCGGGCGGTCCGCGTCCGAGCCCGATGAACATGCCGTCCTCGCGGCCGGCCGCGCCCGGTCGCGGTGGTCCCGGCGGCGGTGGCGGCGGCGGTCGCGGCCCGGGTGGCGGCGGCCGTGGTCCCGGCGGCGGTGGCCGCGGTCCGGGTGGCGGCGGCCGTCCCGGCGGCGGCTTCGGCGGTCCCCGCACGGGGGCCGGCGGCCGTCCCGGCGGCGGCTTCGGTCCCCGTCCCGGTGGCGGCGGCCGTGGCCGCGGTGGCACGCAGGGCGCGTTCGGCCGTCCCGGAGGGCGTCCCGCACGCGGCCGCAAGTCGAAGCGGGCGCGTCGTCAAGAGTTCGAGAACATGCAGGCGCCCGCCGTCGGCGGTGTCTCGGCTCCGCGCGGCAACGGCAAGACGATCCGGCTGCCGCAGGGCGCGTCGCTGACCGACTTCGCCGAGAAGATCGGCGCCAACCCGGCGTCGCTCGTCGCGATCATGATGCACCTCGGCAAGATGGTCACCGCGACCCAGTCGGTCGACCCCGACGACCTGCAGGCCCTCGGGCTGGAGCTGGACTTCGACGTCCAGGTCGTCAGCCCCGAGGACGAGGACCGCGAACTGCTCGAGTCGTTCGACATCGAGTACGGCGAGGACGAGGGCGGCGAGGAGAACCTGCTGCCCCGGCCGCCGGTGGTCACCGTCATGGGCCACGTCGACCACGGTAAGACGAAGCTGCTGGACGCCGTCCGGTCCGCCAACGTGCAGGCGGGCGAGGCCGGCGGCATCACCCAGCACATCGGCGCCTACCAGGTCGAGACCGAGGTCGACGGCGAGGACCGCAAGATCACCTTCATCGACACCCCGGGTCACGAGGCGTTCACCGCCATGCGCGCCCGCGGTGCCGACACCACCGACCTGGTGGTGCTGGTGGTCGCCGCGGACGACGGCGTCAAGCCGCAGACCACCGAGGCGATCGACCACGCCACCGCGGCGGGGGTCCCGATCGTCGTCGCGGTCAACAAGATCGACGTCGAGGGCGCCGACCCGAACCGGGTCCGGGCCCAGCTGACCGAGTACGGCCTGGTCGCCGAGGAGTTCGGCGGCTCGACCATCTTCGTGGACGTGTCGGCCAAGCAGCGCGAGAACATCGACGGGCTGCTGGAGGCGATCATCCTGACCGCCGACGCCGAGCTCGACCTGAAGGCCAACCCCGACATGCCCGCCCAGGGCTCGGCCATCGAGGCCCACCTGGACAAGGGCCGGGGCGCCGTGGCGACCGTGCTGGTGCAGCGCGGCACGCTGCGGGTCGGCGACTCGATCGTCTGCGGCGTGGCCAACGGCCGCGTCCGGGCGATGCTCGACGAGAACGGCAACAACGTCACGGAGGCGGGCCCGTCCCGTCCGGTGATGGTGCTCGGCCTCGCGGCCGTGCCCGGTGCCGGGGACAACTTCCTGGTCGTCGACGACGACCGGGTCGCCCGGCAGATCGCCGACAAGCGGGTGGCGCGCAAGCGCAACGCCGAGCTGCTCAAGAGCCGCAAGAGCAACTCCCTGGAAGAGCTGTTCAAGGACTTCCAGGAGGGCAAGCGCGAAGAGCTGCTGCTCATCCTCAAGGGCGACGTGTCCGGTTCGGTCGAGGCGCTGGAGGACTCGCTCCTCAAGATCGACGTGGGCGACGAGGTCAGCCTGCGGATCATCCGCCGCGGTGTCGGCGCGATCACGCAGGACGACGTCAACCTGTCGCTGGCGTCCGAGGAGGGCGCGGTCATCCTCGGCTTCAACGTGCGGCCCGAGCGCAACGCGCAGGAGCTGGCCGACCGCGAAGGCGTCGACATCCGGTACTACTCGATCATCTACCAGGCGATCGAGGAGATCGAGGCGGCCCTCAAGGGCATGCTCAAGCCGGAGTTCGAAGAGGTCCAGCTCGGCACCGCCGAGGTCCGGGAGATCTTCAAGGTCCCGCGGATCGGCAACGTCGCGGGCTCGATGGTCACCTCGGGGATCATCCAGCGCAACGCCAAGGCGCGGCTCGTCCGCGACGGCGTCGTGGTCGCCGACAACCTCACGGTGTCGTCGCTGCGCCGCTTCAAGGACGACGCCACCGAGGTCCGCGAGGGCTTCGAGTGCGGTATCGGCGTGGGGTACAACGACATCAAGCTCGGCGATGTCATCGAGTGCTTCGAGATGCGGGAGAAGCCCCGCACCTGAGCACCGGCGCGGACGGCCGTCCCCGCCCGGCGGCGGGGGCATGATCGTTAAATGGGTGACACGGCGCCAGGCGGATCTTCTAGCCTGGCGTCCGTCATATCCGGCCCGTTCCGCGCGCCGGCCGCCCGCGGCCCGGCGCGCGGCACCGCGGCCGGGAACACGGCGGGTGACCGCCGTCGTTCCATCTTCGAGGATTCCGAGGTGATCGACCAGGTGTACGTGGGTGCGCTGACGCTCGACCTGCTGCTGGGGGACGTCCAATCGCTGAAGCAGAAGCGGTCCGTCCTCCGGCCCATCATCGCCGAGGTGCAGAAGCACTTCCCGGCGGTGGCCGTCGCCGAGACCGGCGGCAACGACCTGTACCGCAGGGCGGAGATCGGGGTGGCGGTGGTGTCCGGCACCGCCGCCAACTGCACCCAGGTGCTCGACCGGTGCGAACGGCTGGTCGCCGGGCGCCCGGAGATCGAGCTGCTGTCGGCGCGGCAGCGGCTGTTCCATGATGAGGACTGAGCGGCGGGGCCGCCCCCCGCGGCGGTCGCGGGCCCACCGAGGCCGCCCGGTCCTCACGTAACCATAGAAAGGGAGTGCGATCATGGTGGACGCAGCTCGGGCGCGCAAGCTCGCCGACCGCATCCAGCAGATCGTGGCCGAGATGCTGGAGAGGCGGATCAAGGATCCGCGGCTCGGCTTCGTGACCGTGACGGACACCCGCATCACCAACGACCTGCGCGACGCGACCGTGTACTACACGGTGTACGGGTCCGACGGCGAGCGCGCCGAGACGGCCGCCGCGCTGGAGAGCGCCAAGGGCGTCATCAGGTCGGAGGTGGGCAGGAAGACCGGTGTCCGGCACACGCCCAGCATCACCTTCGTCATGGACTCCCTGATGGAGAACGCCGCGCACATCGACGACCTGCTGGCCCAGGCCCGCGCCAGGGACGCCGAGGTGGCGAAGGCGGCGCAGGGCGCGTCCCCGGCCGGTGACGCCAACCCCTACCGGGTGCCCGGCTCCGAGGACGACGAGGACCTCGACGACGACGCGGACGACGACGCGGACTTCGACGGCCACGACATCGCGGAGGACGGTGAGGACGGCCGTCCCGGACGCCCGTCATCGTGAGCGGGACGGAGCGGCGCGCGGAGGCCCCGGGCGCCGGCCGGTCCGCGGAGTGGCTGCTGCACGACGCCGACGGCCATTCCGCGAGCGGCCACGACATCGTCCCGCGCGGCCGCGGCGGCGGGCTGGGCGGCGGGCCGCTCGTCCCGGCCCTGCCACCGGAGCCCGCGGTCCCGGCCGAGCCTCCCGTGCAGTCCGAGCCGGCGGCGCCGCCGGAGTTCCGCGCGCCGCGCGGCCGTGCCGCGCCCGTGGACTCGGCGGAGGCCGACCCGGACGCGGCTGCCGGCGCCCCGCTGCGGGGCGCCGACCTGGAGTGGGACCGGGCGGTCGAGCTGATCCGCGGGGCCGGTGAGGTCTGCCTCGCCTGCCACGTGGCGCCGGACGGCGACGCGCTCGGCTCCATGCTGGCGCTGGCGCAGGCCCTGCGCGCGCTGGGCAAGAGCTGCCTGGCGTCCTTCGGCGAGCCGTTCGAGGTCCCGGCGATCCTGCGGTTCCTGCCGGGCCAGGAGTTGCTGGTAGACCCTTCCCGGATGCCCTCCGCCCCGGACCTGATGATCTCCCTGGACGCGGCCGGGCAGGCGCGGCTCGGCACTCTGGCCGGGCCCGCGGCACGCGCGGGCGCGCTGATCGTCGTCGACCACCACGCGTCCAACACCGACTTCGGCGGGGTGCGGCTGGTCGACCCGGACGCCGCCGCCACCGCGGTCCTGGTCGAGGAGCTGATCCGCAGGCTCGGCGTCCCGCTGGACCGCGACATCGCCCAGGGCCTGTACGCGGGGCTCGCCAGCGACACCGGCTCGTTCAAGTACCCGTGCACGACCCCCGAGGTCCACGATCTGGCGGGGCGGCTGCTGACCGCGGGCGTCCGGCCGGAGGCGGTCAGCCGGGAACTGTGGGACCGGGCCCCGTTCGGGTACCTGCAGGTCCTCGCCGGCGCGCTGGCGCGGGCCCGGCTGGAACGCGACGCCGCGGGCGGCCGCGGCCTGGTCTGGACGACGATCGCGCGCGCCGACCGGGACGCCCGCGACGTCCCCTACGACCAGCTCGAAGGCGTCATCGACCAGCTCAGGCGCACCGACGAGGCCGAGGTCGCCGTCGTGTGCAAGGAGAACGACGACGGCGAGTGGTACGTCTCCACCCGCTCCAAGGGCTCGGTCGACGTCGGCCGCGCCTGCGTGGAGCTGGGCGGGGGCGGGCACCGCACCGCCGCCGCGTTCACCACGGGCGGCGAGCCCGCCTGCGTCATCGACCGGCTGCGCGCCGCGCTGCGCGTGCCCGGGGACACTGCCGACTGATCAACCGGAGCGCGTGTGGACGACAACTCGGGGCTCGTCATCGTGGACAAGCCCGCCGGCTGGACCTCGCACGACGTGGTCGGCCGGATGCGGCGGCTGGCGAAGACCCGGCGGGTGGGGCACGCGGGGACGCTGGACCCGATGGCGACCGGCGTGCTCGTCCTCGGGATAGGCAAGGCGACCCGCCTGCTGGGCCATCTGGCGCTGACCGAGAAGGGCTACGACGCCACGATCCGCCTCGGCGAGTCGACCAACACCGACGACGCCGAGGGCGAGACCACCGCGACCGCGTCCGCCGCGGGCGTCGCCGACGAGGCCCTGCACGCGGGGATCGCGGAGCTGACCGGCCCCATCCGGCAGGTCCCGCCCCAGGTCAGTGCGATCAAGGTGAACGGGGAGCGGGCCTACAAGATGGCCCGCAAGGGCGAGGAGGTCGCCCTGGCCGACCGGCCGGTGACCGTGCACCACTTCACGGTCACCGCGATCCGCCGTGCGGGCGACCTGATCGACGTCGACGCGTCCATCGGCTGCTCGTCCGGCACCTACATCCGCGCGCTGGCGCGGGATCTCGGCGCCTCCCTCGGCTGCGGCGGGCACCTCACGGCGCTGCGCCGGACCCGCGTCGGGCCCTACGATCTCGCCATGGCGCGGACGCTCGACCAGCTCGGTGAGAAGCTGGAGATCCTGCCGATGGCGGAGGCCGTCGCCGCGGTGTTCCCGCGCCGGGACGTCTCCGCCGACGACGCCCGCAAGGTCGCGCACGGCGGGCGGCTTGCGGCGGCGGGCCTCGGCCCGGGGCCGGTCGGTGTCTTCGCACCCGATGGCTCGCTGCTGGCGCTGGTCGAGGAGAAGGGCGGCGTGGCCAAGCCGCTCGCCGTCTTCGTGTCCTGACGGAGCCCGTGGTGCGCGTCACGGGCGGAAAGCGATGACGGCTCAACCTACGGTCAAGTAACCTACGTGACCGTAGGTTCGTTGGGTAGGAGGTGTCCGTGAC
>NZ_SMKM01000143.1 GCF_004348665.1 Actinomadura sp. GC306
TTCCGGGTCAGGGCCTGCAGGGTGCGGTGCAGGGTCGTCAGTTCTTCGGGGGACAGGCCCGTTGATTCGAGCATGCGGTGGGGGACATCGGCGGCTCGGTCGCGGAGGGCGGCGCCCTGGGGGGTCAGGTGGACCGAGACCGATCGTTCGTCCTCGCGGCCGCGGCGGCGTTCCACCAGACCGGCGGTCTCCAGGCGCTTGACGAGCGGGGAGAGCGTCCCGGAGTCCAGGCGCAGGTGTTCGCCGAGCTGCTTGACCGTCAGGTCGCCGTGCTCCCAGAGGACCATCATGGTCAGGTATTGCGGATAGGTGAGCCCGAAGTCGCGCAGCTCGATCCGGTAAAGGGCGTCGAAGGCCCGTGAAGCGGCGTGCAGTGCGAAGCAGACCTGCGCGTCCAGCGTCAGGAGGTCGTTGTCGGCCGTCCCCGTCATCCCTCCATCCTACGTTCGGGCGTCGGAGTGGGCGGTGCTCCCCGGGCGGGCGGGGAGCACCGCCCGGAGGTCAGTCCGAGTGGATCGCGTCGATGCGGTTCTGGCGGGCGTCCGCCGGGAGGAGGTAGCCCTGCTTCAGGTTGCGGGCGTCGGCCTTCACGACGGCCGCGAGGTACCGGCCGCGGGACGGGTACAGCTCGTCGAGCCGGGCCTGGTCGAACGGCACGTGGGTGCCGAAGAGGAAGCAGAAGGTCTCGCCGGAGTTGTCACCCGTGTTGAGCGCCGTGGGCGCCTCCACCTGGGAGAGCCTGATGCCGCCCTTGGCCAGGCCCAGGTCGTCGCGGGCCTTGGTGCCGTCCGGGTTGAACTGGAGCGGCGGCGCGGACGGCGGTGTGCGTCCCTTCGTCCACCGGACGAGGTGGTCGTAGGACGTGGCGATCACGTGGTGCAGGGGCACGCGGCTGAACGGCGGGGCGTCGCACTGGTAGGTGGGCGCCTCGCCGAGATCGCGGGTCAGGATCGGGCGGCGGTACTCCTGGCCGTGCCAGCCGGAGTGGGCGCTTCCCGCGACCTCCCAGCGGCGGAACGTGTCGGTGTCCGGGGGACGGACGGGTGAGCGGACGTCGGTCTCCGACAGCACGTGGAAGATCGGCTCGGGGCCGCGCCGGGCCGGGGCGGGGCCGACGACGAAGGCGTAGCCGTCGAAGACCTTCTCGCTCTGCGGAAGGACGGCGTCGTAGTAGGTCGTCATCCGGAACGCCGACTGCGAGGCGCCGACGCCGAGGACCGTGCGGGTCCGGAGCCCGCCGAGCGGCGAGGATTCGCGCAGGGTGTCGGCGACCTGCGCGTAGATGTCGTACGACAGCTCGTCGTCGGTGAACCGGCCGCCGCCGGTGACGTCCAGGTCGCCGTACCGGGCGGGGCTCCAGCGGGTCAGGTGCTCCACGCCGACCCGCTGCGCGGAGATGCCCGCCCAGGCGTACCCGTCGCGGGTGATCTGGTCGGTGCTCCACAGGGCGTCGAGGTCGTACCCGGCCGTGACGTTCTGCCATTCGGCGATGACCGTGCCGTTGTACCGGTGGGGTCTGGCGGGCTTCCGCACGATGACGCGGGTCTTGTACGGGACGCCCGTCGCGAGCCGCTCCCCGGTGGCGCTGTACGCGCTGGCCTCGCCGGAGACGAAGAACTCCTGCTCGACGTATCCGAGCGAGGCCAGGTCGGCGTTCGTGGCCATCCACGGGTAGGTGTCGGCGACGTCCGGTGCCGACGGGTCCCCGGGCGGCGCGCCCGGGACCGGCCCTTCCACGGTGGTGCCGGGTGCGCCTCGCGCGTGGGCGGTGCCCGGTGCGATGACGAGTCCGGCGGTGACCAGCGAGGCGGCCAGGAGCCGGGTGAGCGGTGACAACTGCACGGCGTCCCCTCCACGGGCGGTGACGGAATCAGCCCATGGTTTCCGCGCTCCCGGACGGCCGCATCGGCGAAATCACCGGCCGCCCGCCCCGTCAGGACGGGCGCACCAGCATGAGGGCGGTGGCCTCCACGACGGGGTCGCCCGCGCCGTCGACCGCCACCCAGCGGTAGTGCTGGATGATCTTGCCGCTGCCCGTCTCGCTGGACTCGCCCGGCGTCAGCTCGACGTGCAGCGTCGTGCCCGCCTTGACCATCTTCCGGAAGCGCACCTCGCGCAGCTCGATCAGCGCGATGGCGTGGTCGAGCAGCCCCGACTGCTCCACCAGCCCGCCCATCAGCAGGAGGATGCCCTGCCCCGGCATGGGCGCGCGGGCGCCCTCGGCCCACTCGCGGGGGCCGGGGTTGAACAGCGGGTGCGTGTAGCCGCCGAGGCCCACCAGACCGTCGATGAGCGGCTGGGTCACTTCGACCGGCGGCGTGCTCGACGTCCCGCCGGGCACCGGGGCGCTCATCGTGCGTTCCAGACGGGACGGCGCTTCTCCACGTAGGCGCGGTAGCCCTCGTCGGCGTCCGCGACCTCCTCGTGGAAGCGGGTGAACAGCTCGCGTTCGAGGCGCATGCCCTCCTCCAGGGTGACGTCCGGGGCGGCGTTCATGAGCTGCTTGATGAACGCGGTCACCGCGCGGGAGCGGTCGCCGAGCGCGTCGGTGAGGCGGGTGACCTCGTCCGTCAGCTCCGCCGCCGGGACGCTGGACAGCGCGAGGCCCCAGTCCACCATCTGCGGGCCGGTCAGCCAGTGGCCGGCGAGGAGCAGCGCGCGGGCGCGCTGGTCGCCGAGCTTGCGCGGGGCGCGGATCGACGCGCCCCCGCCCGGCACGACGCCGAAGCTGCTGTGCGTGTCGCCCACCTTGGCGTCGTCGGCGGCGATGACGAAGTCGCAGGCCAGCAGCAGCTCGAAGCCGCCCGCGCGGGCCAGGCCGTTGATCGCGGCGACGCTCGGCAGCGGGCTCGCCTCCAGCCGGTCGAGGAACGCGTGCAGGCGGCGGATGAACGGCAGGAACACCCCGGGCGGGTCGGCGAAGCACTCGCCGAGGAAGCCGATGTCCATCCCGACGCAGAACGCCCGGCCCGTCCCGGTGATCACCAGGGAGGACAGCGAGTCGTCGCGCTCGGCGGCGTCGAGGGCGGCCTCCAGCCCGTCCAGGGTCTGCGGGGACAGGCTGTTCATCCGCTCGGGGCTGTTGAGCGTGATGGTCATGACCGAACCGGTCACCGTGGTGTCGACCTGGGTCATCGGCCCTCCTTTGTGGTGGTGCGCTCCCGGACGAACTCCAGCAGCGCTGAGGCGTAGCGGTCCGGGGAGCGCAGGTGCGGCTGGCCGGGCAGTCCGGGCAGGACGGTGAGCCGGGCGTCGCGTGCCAGCTCCATCGCGAGCGCGTCCTTGGCGGCGAGCATGTCGAACTCGGCGTCGAGCAGCAGGACCGGCACGTCCGCCGCCGCGAGCGCGTCGGACGGGTCGTACCGGAACGCCGCGCGGTAGCCCCACTCGTAGCGGCCGGCGACGCGCATCAGCTCCGTCACGGCCAGGTGCAGCATGTCCGGCGGGACGTCGGCGCCCCAGATGCGCAGGTAGCGCTCGACGGCCCAGGCGAACTGGGAGCCCGTGCCGTCGACCGGTGCGGGGGGCGTCCAGTTCGCGAGGAAGTCGGCGCGTTCGTCCGCGTCGAACAGCGGGACGCCGCTCAGCACCAGCCCGGCGGCGGGCAGGTGCGCGGCGGTCGCGATCGCGAGGGAGGCGCCGGTGTGGACGCCGCCGAGAACGGGACGCGCCATCCCGATCCCGGCGGCCGCCTGCGCGAGCATCCCCGCGTAGTCGGGGATCTCGAAATCCGGTCCCGGGGGCGGGTCGGACGCGCCGTAGCCGGGCGTGTCGAACGCCACGGCCCGCGCGGACCGGCCGAGCAGCGGAAGCACCCGCTCGTAGACCCGGGAGGAGAGGGGCGACTCGTGGAACAGCGCGATCCACGGGCCGGAGTCGCCGTTGATCAGGTAGTGGACCCGGCCCCAGTCCGTGTCGGCGTAGCCGCCTTTCGTTCGCGGGGAGGCGGTCGTCACGCGGCGCTCACCTTGACCAGGAGCCGCGCCCCCTCGCCGGTCGCGATCGACGGGCCGTCGAGCCCCGCCGGGACGGCGATGAGCGAGCAGGGCTCCAGCGCGGCGCCGTCGGCGGTGACGGTCCCCTCCGTCAGGATGAGGAACCGCTCGTGCGGGGCGGCCGGGACGGGCCGCGCCCATCCGGCGGGCAGGTCGACGAGGACCGAGGCGCCGGCCGCGGTCGCGTTGCTGCTCAGCACCTTGGACCGCAGCCCGGGGACGCCGGGCTCGGCGAGCCGCGTCACGGTGTCGTCGTGGTCGCGCCACACCATGAACCGGCCCTCCCTGCGGCGGACGTAGCCGCGCGGGCCGATCGGGTCGCCCGTGCCGGGGCGGGCGTGGCGGCCCGCCTCCTCGTCGGGGCGCACGACCCGGGAGACGCGGTCGCTCCCGTCGGGCGCCGACTCGCCCTCCATCATCAGCAGGCACTCGAAGCCGGTGTCGGACGAGGCCGAGTGGACCCAGCCGGGCGGACGCCAGAAGTAGTCGCCCGCCTCGAAGTCGCCCTCGGCGGTGAGCGTCACCCGCCCGCCGAGGAACAGGGCCTCCTCCACGCTGTCGTGGTACGCCTCGGACAGGTCGCGGTAGCCGGGGTCGGTCCGGACGTGGTCGATGCGGCGGGACGTCGCGGGGTCGTTCCACAGCGCCCGCATCCAGTACTTGGCCAGCAGCTCGCCGACGCGGTCCGGGTCCCCGAGGTTCTCCCGGAACGCCGGCTCCATCGAGTCGTACGCCTCCCGCCCGTTCACCCACGGCAGCGCGGCACCGTCGACGATCACGACCTCACCCGACACGTGGACCCCTCTCCGGCGCGAATACATCAGACATAAAGATAGCCTGCTGTCATGAGGTACTGTCAAAGAGCATGTACCTGGTCGTAGTCGCTTGACACGCGGTTAGCGATACATCAGATTTATGGCCACGCGGGGAGGGGGGAGCGTGCTCGGGACGAAGCCGTTCGAGGAGACCCAGGAGCGCGGCGACCTGCGCGACATGGTCGCGGCGCTGCTGGCCCGGGAGCTGCCCCCGGACCGCGCGCTCGCCCTCGACCGCGAGGGCCTGTTCGCCGCCGACGCGTGGACGGCGCTGGGCAAGGCGGGTCTGCTCGGCCTCGGCGGGGACGAGTCCGCCGGCGGGACGGGCGGCACCGTCGGCGACGCGGTCGCCGTCACCGAGGAGATCGCCCGCGTCCTGCCCGGCCTCGCCGTCGACTACGTGACCTGCGGCATGGCCATGCGGATGCTCGGCGACGGAACCGGCACGGTCGGCAGCCCGGCCACGGCCGCGTGGCTGCCCGCGATCGCGTCCGGCGAGATGATCTGCTCGTTCGGGATGAGCGAGCCCGACGTCGGCACCGACCTGCTGAACCTCCGCACGTCCGCCCGCGTCGAGGACGGCCGCTGGGTGGTCAAGGGCCAGAAGCTCTGGATCTCCCTCGCCCACAAGGCCGAGGTCGCGTTCGTGCTGTGCCGCACCGACCCGCCCGAGGCCGGGCGCCGGTCCCGCGGCCTCAGCGTGATCGCGGTGCCGCTCGACCAGCCGGGCGTCACCGTCAACCGCGTCCACCTGGCTGGGATGCGCGCCGCCGGGACCTGCGAGATCTACTTCGACGACGCGACCGCGCCGCTCGACCACCTCGTCGGCGAGCGGGGCCGCGGCCTGGCGCTGCTCGCCCAGACCCTCGACGTGGAGCGCGTCCTCGCCGCCGGCATCAGCCTCGGCATCGGCCGCGCCGCCCTGGACCTGCACCTCGCGCACCTGCGCGAGCGCGAGGCGTTCGGCGGGCCCATCGGCCGCTTCCAGGCCCTCCAGCACGCCGCCGCCGACTCGCTCGCCGACCTGTCGGCGTCCCGGGCGCTGGTCGCCACCTCCGTCCGCGCCATCGAGGACGGCCGCCCGGCGACGGCGCTCACCGCGATGGCCAAACTCGTCGCCGGCGAGTCGACGGCCCGGATCGTCGACCGCGGGATGCGCGCGATGGCCGCGCACGGCCTCGCCGAGGAGTCGGCGATGCAGATGTACTTCCGGGACGCCCGGCTGCAGCTGTTCAGTCCCGTGAGCAACGACATGATCCGCAACATCCTCGGCGAGTCGCTCGGGCTCCCGAGAAGCTACTGAGTCGGGAGGGTTTCCGGTGGAGATCAAGAAAGAGAACACCGCGCTGCTGGTCGTCGACATGCAGAACAGCTTCACCGAGCCCAAGGGCTCCATGGCCGCGGTCGGGCTGCCGTACGAGGAGCTCCTCCCCGCGGTCGCGGGGTGCCGCACGCTGATCGACGCCGCGCACACCGCCGACGTCCCGGTGATCTACACCCGGTACGTCTTCCAGCCCGACTACGCGGACGGCGGCCTGGTGCCCGACCACATCGTCCCGGCGCTCAAGGAGAACCGCGGCCTCGCCGCGGGCAGCTGGGACGCGGAGATCTGCGACGAGCTGGCACCGGCCGAGGGCGACATCGTCATCGACAAGTCGCGGCCCAGCGCGTTCTACGGCACCCGCCTGGAGCCGGTCCTCACCGGCCTCGGCGTCCGGTCGCTGGTCATCTGCGGCGTGACCACGAACATCTGCGTCGAGACGACCGCGCGGGACGCGGGCCAGCGCGACTACTTCACCCACGTGATCAGCGACGCGACCGCCGAGTTCGACAAGGCGCGGCACGAGTACGCGCTGAACGGGATCGGGTTCATCTTCGGCTGGGTCAACACGATCGACGACGTCCTGCGCGCCTGGGCCTGAAGTCCCACCGGCTACCCGCGGCGTGCCGCCCGCTTTTCCTCAGCAGCCGAGCGGACGGCGCGCCGCGGGTCCCTCTCTCGTCGACTTGCGGCGTGTTGCCCTTATGGAGCGCTCCATAAGGGCAACACGCCGCAAGTCAACGCAGTGCGTCCGCGTGTCACAATCCGCGGGGGCGCGCCGTCTTCTTGGTGTCAGCTACGAACTGTAAGGAGACACCATGGAAGCGCGCCTGAACGTCATGGGCAGCACCGTCGCGGCCGGCTACCTGAAGCACATCATCTCCGCGAACAAGGCCATCGCGGGCTCGACGCTGCCCGGCGCGACGCAGGAGCTGGTGAAGATTCGCGCCAGCCAGATCAACGGCTGCGGCTTCTGCACCGACATGCACACCAAGGACGCCGCGCACGCCGGGGAGACCCAGCAGCGGCTGAACCTCGTGGCGGCGTGGCGGGAGGCGACGGTCTTCACCGAGGCCGAGCGGGCCGCGCTGGAACTCGCCGAGCAGGGCACCCGCATCGCCGACGCGGCGGGCGGCGTCCCCGACGACGTCTGGGCGAACGCGGCCAAGCACTACGACGACGAGCAGCTCATCGCCCTGGTGGCGCTGATCGCCCTGATCAACACCTTCAACCGGCTGAACGTCATGGTGCGGCAGCCCGCCGGCGACTACGAGCCCGGCCTGTTCGGCTGACCGATCAGGGACGGCGGCCGCCATCCGGAGGCTGGTCAGCGGGCGAGGGACGCGATCAGCGCGCGGGTGGCGGCCCGCTCGTCGGGGGTGCCGAAAATCTTGGCGGCGAACGTGGTCGCGCCGAGGCCGGCGAATGACCGGATCCGCTCGGCTACCGTGTCGGCGTCGCCGATCAGCGCCATCCCGCCCGGCGTCGCGCAGCCCTCGCGGTCGAGCATCGCGCGGTAGGACGGCAGCGTGCCGTACCACTCCAGCTCGGCCTCGGCGCGGGCCAGGGCGGCGGGGGCGTCGCCGGTCACGCAGACCGGCAGCGCGACGATGACCTCGGGGGCGGGGCGGCCGGCCTTGGCGGCGGCCTCCCCGATCGCTGGCACCGTGAGTTCCCGGAGGGTGCGCGGGCCGACCATCCAGGTGATCGTGCCGTCGGCGAGGGTGCCGGTGATCTCCAGCATCTTCGGGCCGAGCGCGGCGACCAGGACGGGCGGCACCGGGGCGCCCGGTATGTCCAGGTTGCCGCGTGCGGTGAGCACCTCGCCCCTGAACCGGACGCGCTGGGTCAGCGCACCGGTCAGCGCCTCCAGGTACTCGCGCATGTAGCGGGCCGGACGGTCGTACGACATGCCCCAGCACGGCTCGACCACGGAGGGGTGGGACGGCCCGATGCCGAGCGCGAGCCGTCCGTCCACGAGCAGGTTGGTGGTGAGCGCCTGCTGGGCGAGGGCCATCGGGTGCCGCGGGTAGACGGGGACGACGGCCGTCCCGACCCGCAGGCCCGGCAGGTCGCGGGCGACGGCGCCGAGCACGGTGAGCGTGTCGGTTCCGAACGCCTGCGTCAGCCAGTAACTGTCGATGCCGTCCGCCTCGGCGGCGCGCAGGTCGCCGGCGGTCTTCCCGATGTCGTCGACCTGGTCGAAAATGCCGATCTTCACGAACCGGCCCCGGACCGGAACGCGGTCAGGTCGCGGCCGGACGCCCGCATGAGGAGCGCGAGCCCGAGCGCCTCGGCGCGGGCGCGCTGGTCCTCGACGGCCGTCCAGATCGTCTCCAGGCTGCCCGCGAGAATCTCGGGCGGGTGCTGGGCCATGACGTGCGCGATCTCCAGGGCGCGCGGCACGAGCTCTTCCAGCGGGACGACCTCGGTGACCAGGCCCAGTTCGCGGGCCCGTTCGGCGCCCAGCCGGTAGGCGCGGCCGCTGGCGACCATGCGCGTCACCTCGGTGAGCGGCAGGCGGCTGAGCAGGCCGACGGCCTCGACCGGGTTGGACAGGCCCACGTCGACGTGGGTGTCGAAGAACGTCGCGTTCTCCGAGCAGAGGATCACGTCGGCGTCGTTGACGAAGTGCCAGCCGCCGGCGCAGCAGTGCCCGTTGACCGCGACGACGATCGGCTTGAAGACGCGCAGGTCGCGGGACGTGAGCGCGACCCGGCCGTCCTCGTCCAGGGACGGGCTGGCCACGCCGCTGTCGAGGGTGTCGTCCACGTCGAGGCCGGTGGAGAAGCTGCGGTCGCCCGCACCGGTCAGCACCGCGACGCGCAACTCGTCGTCATCGCGGAACGTTCGCCAGGTCTCCCGCAGCTCCCGCACCATGCGCCCGTCGTAGGCGTTGAGCACCTCGGGCCGGTTCATCGTGACGAGCAGGACGTGCCCGTCCCGGGTGACGTCGAGGGTCTTCACGCGTCCTCCGGGATCGGCTTGAGCAGGTAGCCGCGGTGCATGGTGAGCACGGCCGTGCCGTCCTGCTTGCGGACGACGTCGCGCACCCGGCCCACGAACCCCGACCCGCCCGGCGTGGGCTCCAGCGTGTGGACCTCGATGTCCACGGTGATCGTGTCGTTCTCGAACACCGGGGCCTCGTAGCGGACCTCGTCGATGCCGAGGGCCGCGTGGCAGTCCAGGCCCGCCGCCGCCCAGCTCGCGTACATCGTGGGCGAGCTCAGCCCGGCCGCGATGGCGAGCAGGCAGGGGCCGCCGAGGATGCGGCGGCCGAACCCGGTCCCGGCCATGTACTCGTCGTCGGTGTGCAGCGGGCCGTTCTCCCACGTCGCGTTGATGATCGCGGCGAAGTCGCCGGAGGTGAGGGTGCGGCCCGGGGTGCGCAGCGTCGCGCCGGCGGCGAACGCCGCCGGCAGGACGGGCTTGAGCCGCGGCGTCACGTCGGTCATGGGGCTCACGCTCCGTAGGTGTCGCGGATGACCCGCTTGAGGATCTTGCCGTTGGCGTTCTTCGGCAGCTCGTCCACGGCCTTCCACACCCGCGGGGCCTTGTAGCCCGCGAGCCGCTCGCGGACGGCCGCCTCCATGGCGGCGAAGTCGAGCTCCTCGCCGTCGCGCGGCACCACGAACGCGCCGACCGTCTCGCCCCACTTCTCGTCGGGCAGGCCGACGACCGCGACCTCGGCGACGCCGTCGCAGTGGTGCAGGACGCCCTCGATCTCGCGCGGGTAGATGTTCGCCGCACCCGAGATGATCATGTCCTTCTTGCGGTCGACGATGGTGATGAAGCCCTCCTCGTCGCGGACGGCGATGTCGCCCGAGGACAGGTAGCCGTCCGGCCGGATCGCCTCGGCGGTGGCCTCGGGGTCGTCCAGGTAGCCGAGCATGTTGAACGGCGAGTACCCGAACAGCTCGCCCGACTCGCCGGGCCCGACCTCCTGGCCGTCCTCGTCCAGCAGCTTCACGTGGGTCATCCACCACGGGTGCCCGACCGAACCGGCCTTGCGGAGCGCGTTGTCCGGCCGCAGGTCCGTCACGATGCCCGCCTCGGTGGAGCCGTACACCTCGTGGACGCCGACGCCCGGGAACGCGTCGATCACCCATTCCTTCAGCGGCACCGGCAGCGCGGCGGCGTTGAAGTACAGGGTCTCCAGGCTGGACAGGTCCCACTTGCGCGGGGCCTGCTCCATGACGTCGCGCAGCATCAGCGCGTGCGTCGGCACCAGGAAGATCGTCTGGAGCCGGTCGCGCTCGATCATGTCGAGCAGCCGCTCCGGATCCCAGCGGCTCAGCATGGACGTCTGCCCGCCCATGAACGGCCCCGCGTAGGCGAAGCAGAACCCGGCGCCGAGCGCCATCGGCGCGACGGCCGCGGTCCGCCGGCCGGGGCGGACGCCGAAGTCGATGGCGCAGCCGAACATGGTGAGCACCCGCGACCGGTGGGTGAGCAGCGCGCCCTTCGGCTGGCCCGTCGTCCCGGACGTGTACTGCACGCAGAACGGGTCGTTCTCGCTGACCTCGACCCGCGGGTCGACGGCCGGCGCTCCCGCGAGGGCCTTCTCGTAGGGGCGGCCCCAGTCCTCGGAGCCGAGGGCGAGGGAGAGCGCGAGGTCCTCGGCGACGCCGGGCACGTTGTCCTGGAAGGCCACGTCCGCGATGAGGCCGGTCGCGCCGGACCGCTCGATCAGCGAGCCGTGCTCGGCGGCGGTGCCGCGCGGGTTCAGCGGGACCATCGCGACCCCGGCCTTCGCGGCGCCCGCCGCGACCTCCACGTACTCCAGCTGGTTGCCGAGCAGGACGGCGACGCGGTCGCCGGCGGTGAAGCCGGCGTCCATGAGCAGGCCGGCGACACGGTTGCTGCGGTCGTCCAGTTCGGCGAACGTCAGCCGCCGGTCCCCGTCGATGAGCGCGTTGGCACGCGGCGTGCTGTGCGCGAACTCGCGGATCCCGCTGGCGATGTTCATCTGTGCCATGGCTGCCCGCCTCTTTCCCTTGCCGCTTGCGGTGACAAGTGTCGTCTGATCTATCTCTCGACCATTGCTTGACCGGCTCGTCCTGCTCGGTACCCGTCCTTGCAGGTTACGACAGTTATATGTCTGATTTATTTCGGTGTGATGATCGGGCCGAGACCGGACGTGGCCAGCGTGCGCCGCGCCAGCCGGATCACCGCCGCGTCGATCAGCCGGCCGGCGTCGTCCAGCACGACGCCCGAGCCGGCCGCGGCGGCCGCCTCGTACCGGGCCACGACGTCCTCCGCCCGCGCGACCTGCTCCGCCGACGGCGTGAACACCTCGTGCACGACCGGCAGCTGCGCGGGGTGGATGCACGCCCGCCCCACGAAGCCCTGCCGCCGGACCCGCTCGGTGGACTCCGCGAGCGCCGCCGGGTCGGCGGTGATCCGCGACACCGGGCCGACCGGCGGCGGGAGCCCGGCGGCGGAGCTGGCCATGACGGTCATGCCCCGCGCGAACGCCAGCTCCGCCTCGTCCGGGCCCGGGTCGAGCCCCGCGTCGGCGGCCAGGTCCACCTCGCCGATCTGGAGCCGGTGGACCCTGGGCGCCCGGGCGATGTCCCGGACGTCCAGGATCGCCCCCGCCGTCTCCAGCAACGGCATCAGCAGCGTCGTGACGTCCCCGAGGTCGGCCAGCAGCCCGGCGACGGCCGCGACCGCCGCGGCGTCGTCGGCCTTGGCGAGCACGAGCCCGGTCAGCGCGGGCAGCCCCGCGAGGGCCCGCACGTCGTCGTGCCCCGCCGCGCCGCCGTTGATCCGCACCCACAGCTCGCCGCCGCCGTCCGCGGCCCCCGACGCCAGCCAGCCGGCGACCGCGCGGCGCGCCGCGTCCTTGCCGGCCGGCGGGACCGCGTCCTCCAGGTCGATGATCAGCGCGTCCGCGCCGCGGCCGAGCGCCTTGCCGAGCTTGTCCGGGGCGTTGCCCGGCACGTACAGGTAGCTGCGGGGCAGCCGGCCGGGGCCCGGGAAGGCGGAGGTCATCGCACGACCGTTTCGCCGCGCAGCAGGGACTTGGCCACCACCGTCCGCAGGACGTCGTTGGTGCCCTCCCCGATGCTCATCAGGATCGCGTCGCGGTAGAGCCGCTCCACCTCGTACTCGGTGGAGTAGCCGTAGCCGCCGTGGACCTTCATCGCCTCGATGGACGCCTGCAGCGCGACCTCCGAGCAGAAGATCTTCGCCATGCCGGTCTGCCCGTCGGCGCGGCCCCGGCGGACCGCGTCCGCCGCGAAGTAGGCCATCAGCCGGGCGGCCTGGAGCTGGGTCGCGACGCTCGCGAGCTGGAGCTGCACGGCCTGGAACTCGCCGATGGCCTGCCCGAACGCCTTGCGCTGCCCCGCGTAGGCGAGGGCCTCGTCGTGGGCGCGCTGGGCGATGCCGACCGAGCGGGCGGCGATGTTGACCCGCCCCCACTCCAGCGCGGACAGCGCGTGCTGCATGCCCTTGCCCTCGACGCCGCCGAGCAGGTTCTCCTTCGGCACCCGCACGTTGTCGAGGACGATCTCGCAGGACTCCGTGCCCTTGTAGCCGAGCTTCGGGATGTCCTTGGTGATCTGGTAGCCCTCGGTGCCGGCCTCCACGAGCAGGATGCTCATGCCCTTGTGCGCGGGGGACGCCGACGGGTCGGTCTTCACCAGCACCGGCAGCGGGTCCGCGTACCGCGCATTGGTGATCCACATCTTCGCCCCGTTGACGACGTAGTGGTCGCCCTCAAGGCGGGCCGTGGTGCGGATGCCCTGCAGGTCGGTGCCGGCGTCCGGCTCGGTGAGGCCGATGCCGGTGCGCCGCTTGCCGGTGGCGAGGTCCGGGAGGTACTTGCGCTTCTGCTCGTCGGTGCCGCGCATCGCGATCATGCGGCAGGCCAGCGAGTGGCTGCCGAGGATGCCGGCGATGCCCATCCAGCCGCGCGCGATCTCCTCGAAGACCAGCGCGAACGAGACGGGGTCGAGGTCGAGGCCGCCGTACTCCTCCGGGACCGTGATCCCGAACAGCCCCATGTCGGCCATGCCCTTGACGATCTCGGTGGGGTAGCGGCCGGACTGCTCCCAGTCGCGCGCCACCGGGATGATCTCGTTGTCGACGAAGTCGCGCAGGACGGCGCGGAACTCGCGCTGGTCCTCGTTGAGCTGGAAATCCACTAGTTGCCTTCCTTGGTCTCAGGGGACGGCGCGGTCGCAGGGGACGGCGCCGCGCCCGGGACGAACACCGGCAGGGCGCGCCCGTCGTCGAGGTCGGCCCAGGCGACCCGGACCGGGTCGCCGATGCGCCATTCGCCGGGTTCCCGGTCCTGGAGCCGGGTGAGGAGGACGACCCCCTCGTCCAGCCGGACCCGGGCGATCACATACGGGACGGCGAGGTCCGGGCGCGGTGCGCGGTGCACGACCGTGCAGGCGTCCACGACGCCCGTGCCGGCGGCGTCGGCCCAGCCGAGTTCGGCCGACCCGCAGCGGATGCAGAGCGCGCGCGGCGGGTGCTGCGCGGCGGGCTGGTCGCCGCCGGCGCAGCTCGGGCAGGTCTGCAGGACGAGGCGGTGCTCCCGCGTCGCGTCCCACCAGGGGCCCGTGATCTCGTCGGGCGCCGGGACGTCGGGCTTGAATCCGTCGGGCTTCGTTCCGTCGAGGCCGGTCATCCGTCCACCCCCAGCACGACCGTGGCGTGCGTCGAGAGGATCCCGCCGGTGCCGTGCGCGACGGCGAGCCGCGCGCCGGGGACCTGCCGGTCGCCCGCCTCGCCGCGGAGCTGCCGCACCGCCTCGACCAGCAGCAGGATCCCGAACTGGCCCGGGTGGCAGTAGGACAGGCCGCCGCCCGAGGTGTTGAGCGGGAAGTCGCCGCCCGGCCTGATCCGGCCGCCGGCGATCCGGTCGAGCGCCTCGCCCTCCCCGCAGAAGCCGAGCCCCTCCAGCGTCAGCGCGACCGTGATCGTGAACGAGTCGTACACCTGCACGACGTCGATGTCCGCCGGGGTGACGCCGGCGCGGGCGAACGCGTCCGCGCCCGACCCGGCCGCCCCCGTGACGGTCAGGTCGGGTACCGCGGTCATCGAGGTGTTGGTCGTCCGCTCGCCGTAGCCGAGCACCTCGACGGGCGTGCGGCGCAGGTCGCGGGCGCGCTCCAGCGAGGTGAGGACGACCGCGCCGCCGCCGTCGGTGACGAGGCAGGAGTCCAGCGCGGTCAGCGGGCTGGAGATCATCGGCGCGCCGAGTACGTCGGCCGCGGTGAGCGGGCCCTTGCCGTAGCGGAACGCGGCCGGGTTCAGCAGCGCCCACTCCCGCGCGGCGACCGCGATCTCCGCGAGCTGCTCGCGCGTCTTGCCGTACTTGTGCAGGTACTGCTGCGCGGCCATCGCGTAGTACGACAGCGGGAACAGCGGTCCGTACGGCGTCTCGAACTGCGCCTCGGGCGTGTGGTCCTCGACCACGCCGCCGAGCGAGCGGGACCGCGCCGACCGCTGGTTGGACGCGAAGGTGATCACGACGGTCTCGGCCTGCCCCGCCTGGATCGCCTGGGCGGCGCGGGCGACGAACATCTCGTACACCGAGCCGCCCGCGTACGTCGAGTCCGTCCAGCGCGGCTCGATGCCGAAGTAGTCGGCGAGCTGGGTCGCCGAGAACCGGGCGACGCCGGTCGTGGCGATGCCGTCGACGTCGCGGAGGGTGAGGCCCGCGTCGGCCAGCGCCCGGGAGACCGCCTGCGCCTGGAGTCCGAGGATCGACCGGTTCGTCACGCCGAGGTCGCACTCGGCGGCACCGACGATCGCGACGCCGGTGCTCATGGGGCCCCCTTCCCGCCCGGCCCGTCGGCCGTGCCGAGCAGGACCCGGGCGCGCGCCGGGGCGACGGCGACGCGGTCGGCCTCGCCGCCGTCGCCCACGACGACGACCCGCAGGTCGAGGTCGAGCCAGCCGTCGCCGGCCTCGGCGACCGTGCCCTCGCACCGGACGGTCTCCTCCGCGAACACCAGCGCCTTGAAGCTGAAGTCCAGCGTCCGGACGAAGCAGCGCGGGCCGAGCCAGTCCTGGATCTGCTCGACGAGGAGGGCGCCGAACACCTGGCCGTCCACGACGACGCCGGGCAGCTTGGACGCCTTGATGAAGTCCAGGTCGTAGTGCAGCCGGTACCAGTCCCAGGTGGCCCCCGCGTAGGCGATCATCTCCGGGAACGTGATCGTGCGCTCCAGCGGGGGGACGGTGTCCCCGGCCCGGTGCGCCTCGGTCGCGGCGGTCATGCCCCGGCCTCCAGCGATACGTAGATGATGGTCTCCTCGTTCTCCGCGAGCAGGTCCCCGTCCTGCTGCGTGTACGTCGCGCGCGAGGTGATGATCAGCATGTCCGCGCCGGCCCGGTTCTTCTTGCCGGCCACGTCGGTGATCTCCCAGGTGGCGGTGACGACGTCGGTCGGGAGGATCCGGCGGTGGAACGTGTAGCGGTTGCCGCCGCGCACCTGCCGGGTGCCGGGGAGCCGGATGCCCCACTGGTGGCCCGCGTGGCCGTCCGGGTCGATCGGCAGGTTCGCGTACTGGTTCGTCTCGCAGATCAGCGTCGGCGGCGCGGTCACGTCGGCCAGGCCCTGCGCCCGCGCGTACTCCGGGTCGGAGTACAGCGGGTTGTGGTCGCCGATCGCCAGGCCGAAGTAGCGGCCCGCCGCGGCGCCGAACGGCTCGGGCGCGGTGTAGACCTTCTTCCGGCCGACCAGCGCGCGCATCTCGTCGGTGAGCAGCGTCATGACGCGTCCTTCACCGTCGGGGCGCCCTCCGGGTACAGCGCGGTCGGGAACACCTCAAGGAGGAACTCCGGCCGCAGCAGCCCCTTGCAGATCGCCCCGGTCGACGCGGGCCAGGGCGGGGACAGCAGCCGCTCCCGGACGGGCGCGACCGCGCGGTACTGCCGCAGCGCCGACTCGACGCAGAACTCGATGGTCGACAGCAGGTCGGCCGGGCCGAGGCCCGCGTACTCCAGCAGGTGCAGGATCGAGCCGTAGGTGACCTCCGCCTGCGCCCCGATGTCGTCCGGGTGCAGCGCCTCCTGCGTCTCCATGTCGAGCGCCGCGAACCCCGACATGAACAGGGTCCGGCCCGCGCGGACGCCCGGCGCGTAGCTCAGCGTGTCGTACCGCGACCAGCCGGGGTTCACGAGTTCGAGCGGGTGCCGGGACGCGGTGACGTCGATCGCGACGAGCGCCTCGGGGTGGTGCAGCCGGCTCATCAGGATGCCGCCCGCCCCCGGGTACACG
>NZ_SMKM01000144.1 GCF_004348665.1 Actinomadura sp. GC306
CCCCCAGCCCATGGCCTCCACAACGTCCCCGGTCAACCGAAGCCGAAGCGTCCCGGGCCCGTCAGGCGTGTACGAGGCCCGCCAGACAGACCCATCCGGCTCCACCCGGAACGCCGGATCCCGATGCCCCCGCCGATGCGGCGAAAGCGTCCCCAGCAGATCCAGCTCCCACGGCGGCCGCCACTCCCGCACCCGCGCGCCGCCGGTATCCACGGGCAGGGTCAAGTGTCGGCGGAGAAGCGGACGGCGGTCGGCGGGAGCTCCACGCCCGGCCACACGCGCAGGCCGCCGCGCAGCTCGTTGCCCGGCCCGACCACGGCGCCGTCGCCGAGGACCACGCCGTCCAGGACGGCACCGCCCCCCACCCGGGCGCCCCGGCTCAGCACCGAGTCGCGGACCGTGGCGCCTTCGGCGACGAACGCGTCGTCGAGCAGGACGCTGCCGGTCACGGTGGCGCCGGACTCGATCACGGCGCCCCGGCCGATGGACGTGCCGCCGGCGACGACCGCGTCCGCGGCGACGCTCGCACCGGGGAGCGTGAGGCGCTCACCGGGCTCGCCGGGCATCGCCGGGGACGCCAACGCCCCGAGGACCAGGTCGCGGGAGCCGCGGACGAACGCCTCGGGCGTGCCGACGTCCAGCCAGTAGCCCGACTCGACGTGCCCCATCACCGTGGCGCCGGACGCGATGAGCGCCGGGAACGTCTCCCGCTCCACGGACACGACCTCGCCCTCGGGGATCGTGTCGATGACCGAGCGCCGGAAGACGTAGCAGC
Organism: Actinomadura sp. GC306; assembly: GCF_004348665.1. GTDB lineage: Bacteria > Actinomycetota > Actinomycetes > Streptosporangiales > Streptosporangiaceae > Spirillospora. The sequence goes on from NZ_SMKM01000144.1 coordinate 776, forward strand.
CCGCGTTGATCTGGTTCGTCACCGGATCCGGCGTCTTCTCCAGGAACGCGGTGACGCGCCCGTGGTCGTCGGTGGGCACGCAGCCGAAGCGGGAGGGGTCGTCGACCTCGGTCAGGTGCAGCGTCACCGCGGCCCCGGCCTCCTCGTGCAGCTTGACCTGGGCGCGCACGTCGTGGCCGGACAGGATGTCGCCGTTCAGGATCAGCACCGGGTCGTCCGGGCCGGAGGTCAGTGCCCGCGCGGCGTTGCGGATGGCGCCGCCGGTGCCGAGCGGCTCGTCCTCGACGACGTAGACCAGGTCGACGCCGTGCGCGCGGTTGCCGAACGCCTCCTCGAACATCTCCGCCCGGTAGGACGTCGCGAACACGATGCGCTCGACGCCCTCGGCGTGCGCCCGCGCGAGCTGGTGGGCGAGGAACGCCACCCCGGCCGTGGGCAGCAGCGGCTTCGGGGTGGAGATGGTCAGCGGCCGCAGCCGCGTCCCCTGCCCTCCGACCAGCAAAATCGCTTCCACTCGGTTCCCTTCTCCACCGCGGGCGTGGTGGAGGCGAGCCTACTGGGTGCGGCCGGTTTTGGTTGATTGGTACTGGTCGACGGCGCGCTGGTAGGAGGCCAGGTGGGCTTCGGCCGAAGCGGACCAGGAGAACTCGCCCGCGCGGACGTGGGCGGCGTCGGCGAGGGCGGAGCGGCGGGACGGGTCGTCGAACAGCTCGTCGAGCGCCGTGCCGATGCCGGACGGGTCGGGCTCGGTGTAGGCGACCGCGTCGCCGCCCACCTCGGGGAGGGGGCCGCGCCGGGTCGTCAGGACGGGCGCGCCGCAGGACATGGCCTCCAGCACCGGGAGGCCGAAGCCCTCGCCGCGGCTGGGGAGGGCGACGACCAGCGCGCCGCCGAAGAAGCCCGGCAGGGCCGACCGGGACAGGTAGCCGGGGCGCAGCACGCGCAGGTTCAGCGGGACGGTCGCGAGCGCGGCGTCGACCTCGTCGTCCCAGCCGCCGCCGCCCGCGAGGACGAGCGCCGGGGCGTCCGGGCGGTGCTCGCAGGCGCGCACCCAGCCGCGGATCAGGTTCGGGACGTTCTTGCGAGGCTCCAGCGCCCCCAGGTACGCGACGTAGGGGTGGCCGTGCAGGCCGAGCCGGTCGGAGACCTGCTTGATCTCCGCCTCGGACGGCCGGTGGAACACCTGCTGGTCGACGCCGTGGTAGGCGACGTCGATGCCGGCGGGGTCGGCGCCGAGGACGCGGACCAGCTCGTCCCGCGTCGCCTGGGACGGGGCGATCAGCCGGGTGGCGCGGCGCGCGGCGGTGCGGGTCGCCGACTTGACGTAGGTGGTGCGGACCGGGTCGTACGGCTCCGGCTCGGCGAACAGCGTCACGTCGTGGATCGTCACCACCGTCGGCAGCGCCAGGCTGACCGGGATCGTGTAGGTCGGCAGGTGGAGGACGTCCGCGCCGACGCGCTCGGCGACGTGCGGGAGGCTCGACTGCTCCCAGGCGAGACGGGTGGCGCGGTGCGACAGGCCCGCCGGGCCGGCGACGACCTGCGCGCCGGGGACGAGGCCCGCGTAGCGTTTCTCGTCCGCCCGCTGGCAGGCGACCGCCAGGTCCGCGCCCTGCGCGTGCAGGGCGCACAGCAGCCCGTCGACATACCGGCCGAGCCCGCCGCGGTCGGCCGGCACGGCGGTCGCGTCGAGCAGAATCCGAGGCGCCACGGTCTCTCCCCCATCCGCGGTGGCGTAGATCACCCTTTACCGTCCGAGCCTACGCCCGTTGGTGCCCCTCGCGCGGCACCTCATTCACGCCCGCGCACGCCCGGAGATCACCTTTTGCGGGCGTGGATGAGGACGATGCTCCCGCGGTCGTTCGGGGCTCTGCGGTCGGCGAGCGCCACGAGGGGGGTGAGCGGCGCCGCCGCGTTGAAGCCGACCTTGCCGCCGTAGGTGGAGAGCGACAGGTAGAGGCGCTCGGTCGCGGCGGTGCGGAACTGGTAGCTGTACCTGACGAGGTCGAGGCCGCGCTCGTCCATGAGCTTGCGGAGGCTGTCGTGGGTGTAGGTGTGCTGGACGTGGTACTTGGCCTTGTGCGCGTCGCGCAGCTTCGGCCAGGTGTCGGCGCGGCTCAGCACGTCGGCGGACATGAAGATCTCGCCGCCGGGCTTGAGGACGCGCGCCATCTCGTCCAGCGACCGGCCGCCGTCGTCGAAGTGCTCGATCGCGCAGACCGACAGGACCGCGTCGAACGAGCCGTCGGCGAACGGGAGGCGCAGCGCGTCGCACTCGATCAGCGCGGGCGCGTGCGCGAGCGTCCGGCCGTACGCCATCTTTCCCCGCGCGAGGTCGATGGAGACGGCGTCGGCGCCGCGCCGGCGTGCCCGGCCGGCCCAGTAGCCGTCGCCGCCGGCGACGTCGAGGACGCGGCGGCCGCGCAGGTCACGCCCCATCCAGTCGAGGAGCGTCCCCGCCTCGCGATACCGGCACACGTGCACCTGGTGGCCCATGAAGGCGACCACATCCGAGATCTTCATCGCCCCCAACTGTAGGCGGCGCGGGCGGCCGGGAGGCCCGGTTCGCCTACCCTGGGCGCGTGAAGATGAAGGTCGTCGCCGTGCGCGTGCTGCGGGTCCTCCTGGTGCTGCTCGCGCTGGCGTTCTGCGCCTACAGCGTGGTCTCCCAGCGTGACGAGGCGGTGCACGCCTTCCGGCAGATGTCGTGGGCGACGCTGGCCGCGGCGCTGGCGGCGGGGCTCGCCGGGCTCTTCGTCTGGATGCTGGGCTGGCGGGAGTTCCTCGGCGGCCTCGGCTCGCCGCTGCCCGTCCGCGCCATCTTCCGGATCTCCGGGATCTCGCAGCTCGGCAAGTACGTGCCGGGCAAGGTCTGGGCGCTGGTGACGCAGATCGAGATGACCCGGGAGCACGACGTGCCCCCCGAGCGCAGCTTCGGGTCGACGATGCTCGCGGTCGCGACGTCCACGGCGTGCGGGCTGGCCGTCGCGGCGGTGACGCTGCCGCTGACGTCGGTGACGGCGCGCGAAGACTACTGGTACCTGTTCCTGCTGGCGCCGGTCCTGCTGGCGCTGCTCCACCCGCGGATCGTGAGCTGGTCGCTGGGGCTGATGCTCCGGGTGATCCGGCGGCCGCCGCTGGAGCGCCCGGTGAGCCTGGCCGTCACGCTGCGCGCCATCGGCTGGACGGTCCTCGGCTGGATCCTGTTCGGCGCGCACACCTGGCTGCTGTGCGACGCCGTCGGCGGCGACGGCGCGGGCCTGCCGTTCCTCGCGACGGGCGCGTACGCGCTGGCGTTCGTCGCCGGGTTCCTCGTCTTCATCGCGCCGGGCGGCATCGGGGCGCGGGAGGCCGCGCTGACGGTGGTGCTGACCCCGGCGCTGCCGGCGGGCGCGCCGGTCGTGGTCGCGATCGCGTCCCGGGTGCTGCTGACCGCCGCCGACCTCATCGTCGCCGGCATCGCGCTGCTGCTCGGGCGCACGACCCCGGCGCCGGGGAATGAACCGCCGGCCAAGGAGCTTGTGAGGGATACGCACCCTACGAAGGAGGGACCGTGACCGCCCCGATCACCGTGACCGACGCGACGTTCGCGGACGAGGTCCTCGGCAGCGACACCCCCGTGCTCGTCGACTTCTGGGCCGACTGGTGCGGCCCCTGCCGGATGGTCGCCCCCGTCCTCGACCAGATCGCCGCGGAGCAGGACGGCAAGCTCAAGATCGCGAAGCTGGACTACGACGCGAACCCCGAGACCCCCAACAAGTACGGCGTGATGGGCCTGCCGACGCTGCTGCTCATCAAGAACGGCGAGGTCGTCGAGCAGATCGTGGGCGCCAAGCCCAAGCGCGCCCTGCTGAAGGTCATCGAGCCGCACCTCTGAGCGCCGTGAGCGCGTCGAGGTAGGCGGCCCACACGGGGGCGTGGTCGACCGGGCGGACGCCGGAGCGGAGGCGTTCCGGCTCGCCCGGCGCGTAGAAGCGGTGCAGGGCTTCGGCCAGGGACGCGGTGTCGCCGGGCGCGCAGACGAGGCCGTCCACGCCGTCGCGGACCTGGCCGGCGAAGCCGCCGACGTCGGTCGCGATGACCGGGAGGCCGTGCTCGTGGGCCATCCACACGTTCTGCGACGCGGTCGCCGTCCGGTACGGCAGGACGAGCGCGTCGGCGGCGGCGAACAGCCCCGGCACGTCGGCGGCCGGGACGTAGCCCGGCCGCAGCTCGACCCGCGCGGTGAGGTCCAGCGAGCGGATCAGCTCGCGCGTCTCGTCCAGCCCGCCCCAGAACTCCCCCGCGACGGTCAGCCCCACGTCGGCCGGCCCCTCGGCGAGGGCGCGCAGCAGGACGTCCAGCCCCTTGTACGGGCGGACGATCCCGAAGAACAGCAGCCGGCGCCGCACCTTCGCGTCGCCCGGTGCGGCGGCGGGGCCCACCGGCAGGTGCGCGGGCATCTCGGCGACGCTGACGGGCCGCCCGGTGAGCCCCCGCGCCAGTTCCGCCTGCGCCTCCGAGTGGACGAGGACGCCGTCCACCTTGCGCAGCAGGCGCTTCATCAGCGGCGCGTCGTAGGGCTTGCGCTCGTGCGGCAGGACGTTGTGGCAGAGCGCCACCGTCCGCGCGCCGCGCCGCAGGCCCGCGAGGATGCCCAGGTAGGACGGCACCTGGACCGGGCTCAGCACCGCGAAGACCACGAGGTCGTAGGCGCGCAGGTCGCGTCCGGTGCGGTACCAGCCGTCGGGGCGGCGCCAGTCGAGCCGCCGCCGCGTCCCCGGGAACGGCTCGCCCTCCGGGTCGGAGATCGTCTGCTGCCCCGGGTAGAGGAACCCGGGGTACTGGGCGCGCCACGACTCGATGGCCACCTCGTGGCCCGCCGCCGCCAGCCGGTGCGCCAGCTCGGTCGTGTGGTGCGCGCCGCCGCCCTTGTACGGGAACGCCGGCCCGACGATGGCGATCCTGAGTGTGCGGGGCATGCGCTAGACGTCGCCGCGCGATCGGACGATCAGGTCGGCCAGCAGCGCCAGCGACGCGATGATCAGCCCCGTCACGAAGATCATGATGGTGTTGTTGGCGAAGTACCCGAAGTGGGCGATCATGTCGTACACGCCCTTGCCCAGCCCGATCAAGATCAGCCACAGCGCGGGCGGCATCAGCACCTTGAGCGGGTTGAAGTACATGACCATCCGCAGCACCTGCAGGATGTAGCGGTAGGCGTCCTTCGTGAAGTGGAACTTCGACTTCCCGGCACGCTTGGCGTAGTCGATCGGCATGTAGTGGACCGGGTGCTGGTTCGACAGGAACGCGATCGTGATCGTCGTGACGCAGGAGAACCCGGGCGGCAGCAGCCGCAGGTACGGCAGCGACACCTCGCGGCGGAACGCGCGCAGCCCCGAGTTCAGGTCGGGGATCTTGGAGTTGGTGAGCCGCTCGGCGACCTTGCGGATGAACCACTTGGCGGGCACCCGCAGCGCCTTGTGCGAGCCCTCCTCGCTCTTGCGCGCCCCCACGACCTGGTCGATGGACGGGTCGGTGTCGAGCAGCTCCACCAGCTCGGGGATGCGCTCGTTGGGGTAGGACATGTCGGCGTCGGTCCAGACGACGATGTCGCCGCGGGCCTGCTGGGAGCCGATGCGGCGCACGGTGCCCGAGCCGCTGTTGTGCTGGAACGCGATGACCCGCATGTTCGGGAAGCGGGGCGCGGCCTCCTCCAGCCGGGCGAGCGTCGCGTCGGTCGAGCAGTCGTCGACGGCCAGCAGCTCGTAGCTCTTGCCGCTCGCGTCCATCGCCGCGCAGATGCGCTCGACCTCGTCGATCACGTGGTCCTGCTCGTTGTAGCAGGGCAGCACGATCGTGACGTGGACCGGCCGCTCCGCGGGCTCGGCCGCGTCCGGCGCCGCCTCCGGCGCGCGCACGGGGCCGGGCGCGGGCGGCACGGCCGGCGCGGCCGGCGGCGCGGGCGGCGCCCCGGCGGCGGGCTCGGCCATCGGCTCGGCGGACTGGGTCTCGGCAGACTGGGTGCTCACGCAGCGCGAGGATACTCGCCCGGACGCGCCGGAGCCGCCCGAAGCGGCGGAGCGGCCGGGACGCGCCGCCGCTCAGGACCGGCCGGGTTCGGCGATCCAGACCTCCATCGACAGGCCCCACGTCCCGCCGGGCGGCTCGGTGAGGGTGCGGCCGTCCTGCCGCGTGTCGAGCCGCAGGACCCGGGACGGCGGCCCGTACGGCGCGACCTGCTCCGCCTTCGCCGCCATCATGACCGGGCGGCGGCCGGCGTCGCGCACCCCGCCGATGACGCGCCGCACGTCGGCGGGTGTCGCCGCGGCGGTGGTGCGCGCGGCGGGCCGCCCGCACATGCCGCGCACGACCTGCAGGAACCGGTCGGCGGTGGAGTGCTCGACGACCACGACCGAGGCGTCCGGCGGCAGCGCGCCGCACATTCCCTCGACGGCGGCCACCTCGTGCCGCTCCGTCCGCGTCACGAGGTACCCGCCGGACGTCAGCACGACCGGCACCAGCAGGAGCCCGACGCCGGTGACCGCGCCGATCCGCATCGCGCGCGGCGAGTAGCCGAGGCGGCGGACGCGCCGGAACGTCCAGGCCGCGGCGAACACGGTGAACAGCAGCAGGCCGGGGATGACGAGGCCGATCAGCCGCCGGGACGCCCACGGGTGGTCGGGGGTGATGCCCGGCCGCAGCAGCACCTGCGTCGTCGTCCAGACGACCATCGCGTAGGGCAGCAGCCATTCGGTGGACTGCCCGCGCAGCAGCCGCCGCACCAGCAGCGCCGCGCCGAGCGCCGCGAACAGTAGCGCGGGCGGGCCGATGTACCAGGCGACCCAGTGCAGCGACAGCTCGGAGTACTGGCGGGTGCCGTCCACGGGGAGGTGCTGGATGCGCTGGATCGTCTCGATGAAGCGGACGTTCATCTCGTCGTCCGCCGTGGCCGGGGGGCGGCGGACGGTCTGCACCAGCGGCCGGACCGCGAACCCCAGCAGGACCAGCACGGTCAGCACGGCGGCGGCGCCCGGCAGCCTGCCCCGCGCGACCGCGGCGCCGGCGCGCCGCACCCGCGGGCCCGTCCGGTTCCAGCGCAGCACCGCCACCATCACGGCCGTCCCGGTGACGATCGCCCCCGTGATGACCAGCAGCGGCGTGAGCGACGCCTCCAGGTAGGTCAGGTACGGCCGGGAGAGGCCGAAGCCCTCGGCGAGCCCGGCGCCGGCGCCGAGCAGCAGCCCGCCGCCCAGCCACCGGCCGGTCCGCCGCCCGAGCGCCGCCAGCAGCCCGGCGAAGACGAGGGCCGGCAGGATGTCGCGCAGGCCGTCGATGCGGACCAGGACGATCAGGCCGAGCGCGAGCCCGGCAAGGAACGCCAGCCGGTCGGCCCGGCGGCCCTCCGCGCGCCGGGCGTCGTGCAGCAGCGACAGCCCGCCCAGCAGCAGCACGATCGCGGGCGGCTCGCTGAAGGTGTTGCGGGACACGTAGAGCATCGGCAGCGTCAGCGCGAGCAGCAGCGCGCCGGCCGGCGCCCAGCGGGGCCCGACGAGGCGGGCGACCAGCCCGGCGAACGCCAGCACGCAGCACGCGCCGAGCAGCGGCGCGGCCAGCAGGATGCCGTGGGTGCCGCCCGCCCAGCCGCCGAGCGTGAGCAGCAGCGGCAGCCCCGCCATGAACTGCGGGACGATCGCGCCGTCCGCCTGGTAGAAGGCGGGGCTCTCGTAGGCGAGGGCGGGGTCGGGGCCGCCGAACGCCTGCTCCGACAGCGGGATCGGCAGCGATCCGTGCCCGGCCAGCCAGGTCGCGAACTGCACGTAGGAGGCGGGGTCGCGGCGGACGATGATCTGCTCCGCGCACATGGCGATCTGGAGCACCAGGAACGCCGCCGCGATGCCGAAGACGGTGATGAGCGGCCACCACGGCACCGGCCCCCGGCCCGGCAGTTCCCGCCGTCCGGGCGCGTCGCCGCCGCCCGGCCCGGACCGCAGGCCGAGCCAGAGGACGAGCGCCGCGACGGGGACGAACAGCGCCAGCGCCGGGACCGGGCGGAGCGCGCCGGCCATCAGCAGCGGGAGCGATACGGCCAGCCACGCCACGATGAGCAGCGTCGGGACGACGGTCACGCGCACGAGCAGCCGACCCGCGTCCAATGTTCCCGCCCCGTGCCCGTCCGTCGACTCCTCCACCCGTGCGGAGCGTAGCGGTCCCGGCAGGGTGATGACGTCACAGCGATCACGCGGGCATACGCTCGCCCCATGAGCGCACACGCCGGGAACACGGGCGGCGGCACGGGCAGGGATGCGGGCGGGGAGACGGCCGGTCCCGCTGAGCTGCTGCGGCGCCGGCTGGCGGACGACCCGTCCAGCCCGCTGGTGACCTTCTACGACGACGCGAGCGGCGAACGCGTCGAGCTGTCCGCGCGGACGTTCGACAACTGGGTCGCCAAGACCGCGAACTTCCTGGTCGACGGGCTGGCCGCCGAGCCGGGCACGCGGGCCGTGCTCGTCCTGCCGCCGCACTGGCAGACCGCCGTCTGGCTGATGGCCTGCTGGTCCGCCGGGGTCGTGGCCGAGCCGGTCGACCCCGCGGCGGTCCGCGGGCGCGGCGCCGCCGGCGCGACGGCCGAACCGGCGGGGCCCGCCGAGCCGTACATCCTTGCGGTGGCGGAGGAGGTGCTCGACGACGTGCTCACCGACGAGGTACTGGCGGGCGGGGCCGAGGAGATCGTCGGGCTCTCGCTGCACGCCCTCGGCGGCCCGCTGGCCGACGGCCCGCCCGGCGTCACCGACTACTCCGCGGAGGTCCGCGGCCATGGCGACCGCTTCGTCCCCGACCCGGAGGTCACGCCCGAGACGCCCGCGATCCGTGTGACAAACGCCACACTCAGCGGCGCGGAGCTCGTCGCGGCCGGGCGCGCGGCGGCCGGGAAGTGGCGGCTGGAGGCGCGCGACCGGCTCCTGGTCGGCATGTCGTTCGGGACGCTCGACGGCGTGCTCACCGGGCTGGTGGCACCATTGATCTCGGGAGCTTCCGTCATAATCCAACGAAACTTCGACAAAGCTACGCTAGATCGTCGCCTCACCATGGAGCATGTGACGGTGGTCGCCGGTCTGCCCGGATGGAATGCCGAATCCGGGGACCCGCACCGGCTCGCCTGACTACGCTCTCCTTGCCCTCGTCCAGTACCCGACCGCCCAGGACCAGTACCGACCGCAGCACCCGACACCGGAAGCACCGGCCGCCCCCGCGGGGCGCGGCCCGGCCCCCGGATCTGCCTACCCCGGGATCACGGAGCCCATGAACAGCAACCCGATGTACATGGAGTACGTCGACGACGCCGACCCAGAGCCGGCGCCGCGACGCGGCTGGCGCATCCTCGGATGGGTGTGCATCGGAATGTCGGTGCTGATGGTCGTCGGGTCCCTCACCGCCTACGGCGTGTACCGCCAGGCGTTCGGGAACATCTCGCACGAGGACGTCAACGCCCGGCTCGGCCCCGACCGGCCGAAGAAGCTGAACAAGGCGCTGAACATCCTGCTGCTCGGGTCCGACACCCGCACGGGCGCCAACGCCAAGTACGGGCGCCAGCTGAAGAGCGACCCGCCCCGCTCGGACACGATGATCCTGCTGCACCTGTCCCCCGGCGGCGGCCAGGCGATGGCGATCAGCTTCCCGCGCGACCTCATGGTCCGGATGCCGTCCTGCAAGGGGGAGAGCGGCCAGGTCTACCCGGCGGAGGAGCGCGCCCAGATCAACTCGGCGTTCACCAAGGGCGGCGCCGCCTGCGTCATCAAGACGATCGAGAGCATCTCCAACATCCGCGTCGACCACTTCATGCAGGTCGACTTCAACGGGTTCAAGTCGATCACGAACGCGATCGGCGGGGTCCCGGTGTGCCTGCCGAAGGCGGTCAACGACCCCAAGTCGAAGCTCCGGCTCGGCGCGGGCAAGCACAACATCAAGGGTGAGACGGCCCTGGCCTACGTGCGCGTCCGGCACGGCCTCGGCGACGGCTCCGACCTCGACCGCATCAAGCGCCAGCAGAAGTTCATGGGCGCCCTCGCCAACAAGGCGCTGAGCGCGGGCGTGATCAGCAATCCCAAGAAGCTGCTCGCCCTGATGAACGCGGTGACCAAGTCGCTCACCACCGACAGCGAGCTGACGCCGCAGGTCATGATGGACATCGCCCAGGAGATGCAGGGCGTCAGCTCCGGCAAGCTGCGGTTCGTCACCGTCCCCTCCGGGCCCGACCCGCTGGACCCGAACCGCGTGGCGCTCAGCGCGAACGCCCAGCCGTTCTTCGCCGCCGTCCGCAGCGACAAGACCGTGCCCGAGAAGCCCAAGGCCGGCGCGCAGCGCATCCCGCCGAACCAGGTCCGGGTGCGCGTCTTCAACGGCAGCGGCATCGACGGCCAGGCGAGCCGCGTCGCCGACGACCTGGAGTCGCAGGGCTTCCAGGTCACCGTCGGCGGAAACGCGCCTTCCCTGACCGCGACCACGCGGGTGCTGTACGGTTCGGGTGCCGACCAGCACTCCAAGACGCTGGCCGCACTCATCCCGAGCAATCCGCGGCCCGCCGCGCGCAGCGGCGGCACCCCGGGCATCGTCGACCTGGTCGTCGGACGCGACTGGACGAACCTGAAGAGCGCCGGGGGCGGCATTCCCAAGCAGCAGGGCGAGATCCGCGCGAACGAAGACATCTGCAAGGAGACCTAGGCCGGCAGCCTATGACGTACACCACCAGGCATTCGGGAGCCGACACCGCGCCGCGCGACGGCCGGCCGCTGTCCACCGATCCCACGGCCCCGGCGCCGGAGGCGCTCGCCCCGGCGGCGCCCGCCCCGCGCGACGCCGGCGCCGCGGAGGCCCCCGCGCCGCGCAAGCAGCGCGACCCGTTCTTCGACAACGCCAAGTACTTCGCGATCCTCCTGGTGGTGGTGGGCCACTCCCTGGCCTACCTGCAGGACGTCCCGCTCGCGCAGGGGCTGTACCTGTTCATCTACATGTTCCACATGCCGCTGTTCATCGTGATCACCGGCTACTTCTCGCGGAACTGGACGTTCTCCGGCGGCAAGGCGCGCAAGCTCATCACCAACGTCGGGGTGCCGTACGTGGTGTTCGAGTTCGCCTACTCCATCTACGACTGGCTGGCGGGCCGCAACGCGCTGGAGATCAGCCTGCTGAACCCGTACTACCTGACGTGGTTCCTGTGCGCGCTGTTCATGTGGCGGCTGTCCACCCCGGTCTGGCAGCAGATCCGCTGGCCGCTGGCCGTGGCGCTGGGCTTCTCGCTGCTGTCGTACATGAGCGACCTCGGCGGGACGTTCGACATCCACCGGGTGATCGGGCTGCTGCCCTTCTACGTCCTCGGCCTCACCCTGAAGCCGCAGCACTTCGAGCTGCTGAAGAAGCCGATCGCGCGGCCGATCGGGGCCGCGGTGCTCGCCGTCGGGTTCGCCGCCTCGTTCTTCGTCATGGACCGCATGTCGCGCGGGTGGGTCTACTGGAAGCACCCCCACGAGGACTTCAACGTCAGCAACTTCACCGGTTCGCTGATGCGGCTGGCGATGTTCGCCTGCGCGATCGTCCTCGTGGCCGCGTTCCTCACCCAGATCCCGCGCAAGCGGTACTGGTTCACCGGCCTGGGCGCCGCGACGCTGTACGCCTACCTGCTGCACGGGTTCGTCACCCGGGCGATGAACTTCACCGGCTGGTGGGGCATCGACTGGATGCACAACCCGGTCGGCGTCACGCTCGTGGCCTGCATCGCCGTCGTGGTCGGGACGTTCCTGTGCTCGAAGTACGTCGTGCGGACGATGAGCTGGGCGCTGGAGCCCAAGATGACGTGGGTGTTCACCCCGCTGCGCCGCCCCGGCCGCCGCGGCTAGCGCCGCAAACTCACACATCTGGCCACATCTCCCCCCACTGAGGGCTAGAGTCGCCCGTGCCTCCACGTGAACGGCTGTCAGCTACTGAATGAAGCTTTCGGAGACATGACCGACACCATCCCTCCGCCGCGTCCCCCCGTGTCCGGCCCGCCGCCGAACGCCGGCGCACCGGCCGCTACCGCCCCCGACGTCACCGCACCGGACCTCACCGCCTCCGGCACGATGACGGGGAGCCCCGCACCGGGTAGTACCGCACCGGTGAGCACGGGCGCCCGGACCGCGGTGCTGGACCCGCAGGGCCCCGCCGGGACCGCGGCGCCCGCGGCGCCGCGGCAGCGGGACGCCTTCTTCGACAACGCCAAGTTCTTCACCGCGGCCCTCGTCGTCGTGGGGCACGTCTGGGCGGAGTACGGGGACAGCACCGCCGCGCGGGCGGCGTACGTGGTGCTCTACGGCTTCCACATGCCGGTGTTCGTCTTCATCGCCGGCTACTTCTCGCGCGGGTTCATGCGATCGACGGACAAGTTCCGCAGTATCTTCCCCACGCTGATCGTTCCGTACGTGATTTTCATCCTGCTCTACCGGGCGCAACTCGTTCTCATCAACGACGTTGATTTCAGCTTGAGTGCGCTTTTCCGGCCGCATTTCCTGATGTGGTTCCTGATCGCCATGGTGTTCTGGCGGCTGAGCGCCCCGCTGTGGGGGCACCTCCGCCATCCCGTGCTGATCGCGGTGGCGCTGAGCCTCGCCGCCGGCTGCTGGGCGTTCACCGCCGACTCGACGCTCAGCCGCACCGCCGGGCTGCTCCCGATCTTCGTGCTGGGCCTGACGATCGACCCCCGGCACATCCAGTGGCTGCGCCGCTCCTGGACGCGTTGGGCCGGCCTCGCCGTGCTCGCCCTGGCGCTCCCCGTCGCCTACATCTGGGAGAAGGGCGTCGTCGTCCCCCGGATGGACCGCGGGTTCATCCTCTGGAACCAGGGCTACGAGGACATGGGCTTCGGGGCCCTGACCGGTTCGGGCTACCGCCTCGCGGCGCTCGGCTTCGCCGTTTTCCTCGGCGCCGCCTTCCTCGCGGTGATCCCGCGAGGCCACTCCTGGTACACCCGGATGGGGACCCGGTCCATGTACGTGTACCTGCTCCACGGACTCATCGTGAAGACGTTCGACTACACCGGCGTCCTGGCCGAACCCGTCCTGCACACCCCGCTCGGCCTGGTCGGGGTGACCCTGCTGGCGGCCCTGCTCGGCGTCGTCCTCGCGACCGCGCCCGTCCAGCGGCTCACCCACTGGGCGGTCGAGCCCAAGGCCCGATGGCTGCTCAAGCCGTCCCATGCCAGGACATAAGATTTACCTACCACTTGTGGGTATGGTCCAGATTCACCGAGTAGCTGATTGGCCTACGTGTGAGCAGCGATAGCGGTATCTCCTTGAGCATCATCGTGCCGGTGCACAAAGTGCAGGGGTACATCAGGCAGTGCCTGGACTCGATCCTCGACCCGAGCCTGCCGAACCTGGAGGTCATCGCGGTCGACGACCGGTCCCCGGACGGCTGCGGGGAGATCCTCGACGAGTTCGCCGAGCGCGACTCGCGCGTCCGGGTGCGGCACCTTGAGGAGAACGTCGGGCTCGGGCACGCCCGCAACATCGGGCTCGACATGGCGACCGGCGACTACGTCTGGTTCTTCGACAGCGACGACTACGCGACGGAGGGCGCCGTCCGGGCCATCGTCGACCGGCTCGAAGAGACCCGCCCGGACGTCCTGGTCTTCGACTACGCCCGCGCCTACTGGAACGGCCGCGTCAAGCGCAGCGTCATCAACCACCTGTTCCGGGAGCCGCCCGCGCCGGACGTGTTCACGCTGGCGGAGCGCCCGAGCGTCCTTGAGATGATGATGACGGCGTGGAACAAGGCGATCCGCCGGGAGTTCCTCCTCGAACAGGACCTGCGGTTCAGCGGCGGCTACTACGAGGACCTCAACGTCACCTACCCGATCCTCATGGCCGCCGAGCGGCTGAGCCTGCTGGACCGGGTCTGCTACATCTACCGGCAGCGCCGCCGCGGCGCGATCACCCGCACCACCGGCGCCAAGCACTTCGACGCGTTCGCGCAGTACGACCGCGTCTTCGAGTTCATGAACCGGATGGGCGCCGAGGCCGACCCGTTCCGGCCGCTGATGTTCGACCGGACGATCTGGCACCTGCTCGTCATCATCGAGCGCGGCGACCGCGTCCACGAGTCCGACGAAGAGCGCTTCTTCGCCGAGATGTCGAAGACGTACGCCAAGTACGAGCCCGAGGGGCACGTCCCGCCCGACCCGGAGGACAAGCCGTTCCTCGCCGACAAGCACCGGATGGTGAAGGCGAACGACTACCGGGGCTTCCAGCGGGTGCGGGCGCAGGAGGTCAAGCACAAGGCGCGCCGCAAAGGCCACAAGATCACCCGGGCCGGGCGGCGCGGGGTGCGGCTGTCGAAGGACCTGGCCAAGGAGCGCCCCTACTACCGGATGCAGCGGCGGCTGGCGATCGACGAGAACCTCGCGGTGTTCGCCGCCTACTGGTACCGCGGCTACGCCTGCAACCCGGCGGCGATCTACGAGAAGGTCCGCGAGCTGGCCCCGCACATCCGCCCCGTGTGGGTGGTGAAGCCGGGCGGGCGCAAGACCATGCCGGAAGGCGTGGACTACGTCGTCTTCGGGTCCGCCGACTACTACCGGACGCTGGCCCGCGCGAAGTACTTCGTCAACAACGTCAACTTCCCCGACGAGTACGTGAAGCGGCCGGGGCAGGTGCACATGATGACGCAGCACGGCACCCCGCTGAAGAAGATGGGCCTCGACCAGATGGACTTCCCGGTCGGCGCCAAGGACATGGACTTCAAGGCCCTCATCACGCGCTCGGACCGCTGGGACTACCTCGTGTCGTCCAACCCGCTGTCCACCGAGGCGTGGGAGCGCGGCTTCCCCTGCAACTACGAGATGCTGGAGATCGGCTACCCGCGCAACGACCGGCTGGTGAACGCGATCGGCGACGAGGAGCAGCGGGCGGCGCTGCGCGCCGAGCTCGGCGTCCCGGCGGGCGCGACCGCGATCCTGTACGCGCCGACGCACCGCGACTACCAGCGCCAGTACAGCCCGATGTTCGACATCGGCCGGGTCATGGAGCAGCTCGGCGACGACCACGTCCTGCTGCTGCGGGCGCACTACTTCTACAAGATCGCGAACCTGGCGGCGGACATGGGCTGGCCGGAGGGCCGGATCATCGACGTGTCCCGGCACCCGTCGGTGGAGGACCTCGCCATCGCCTCCGACGCCCTGCTCACCGACTACTCGTCGATCATGTTCGACTACGCCAACCTCGGCAAGCCGATCGTGATCTACGCGAACGACTGGGAGACCTACAAGCTCACCCGCGGCGTCAACTTCGACCTGACCGCCACCCCGCCCGGCGTCGTCGCCTTCACCGAGGACGAGCTGGTCGAGGCGTTCGTGTCGCGGGCCGCGTGGAGCGACGCCGCGAGCAAGGACCTCGCGGACTTCAAGGCCCGGTTCTGCCCCTGGGACGACGGGCACGCGGCCGAGCGCGCCGTCCGGCGGATGTTCCTCGGCGAGAAGATCCCCAACCCGCCGCAGTAGCGCACGCCGCCCGCCGGCGGGCAGTACCATCCGCCCAGAGATCCGGCGCTCCCCGTC
>NZ_SMKM01000145.1 GCF_004348665.1 Actinomadura sp. GC306
CGGCGGCCCCCATGGCGGGGACCGCGGCGGGCTGCTGCTGTGCCTTGCGGTGGGCCTTGATCGCGGCACGTTCCATGGCGGCCGCCGGGGCGGGGGCCTCGGCGCGGCGCCAGACGCGGGCGACGATGACGACCTCGCGGGGTTCGCGGATCGGGGTGAGGCGGCACCACGTGCGGGGCTCGGCGAGGTAGCGGCCCTGGGAGAGCAGCAGTTCGGTGAGCCGCTTGCCCTCGATGACCGGGCGGGTGGCGAGCCAGGTCAGCACCCCCGGCGGGACGATGTACAGCACGTGCCAGGGGGACTCGAACGGGATGCCGACGATTCTGAGCAGGACGATCCACGGCACGAAGACGCCGAGGAAGACGCCGATCTGGACGAGCGGCAGCGGCATGGGCAGCCGCAGGTCGTACAGCTTGTACAGCCGCTTCTCGATGCGCCAGATGTTCGTGTACGTGGGTAGATCCACGCCCCTACTCCCCTAACCGCGCGAGCACGGGTTGCCGGTCAGCTGACGTCCACGCCGAGGGCCGTGGCTATCGCCTTGGCCGTGGTCTCGATGATGTTGGGGACGTAGAAGACCACCCCGATTCCGATCGCCAGGAGGATGAACTGCACGAAACGCGTGATCTCGCGGGTGAACAGGAAGAAGATCGCCACAATGGAGACGATCACGAGGAAGAGCGGACCGAATATCTGCCGTAGCCAATCGGCGAGCTGATCGGTCTTCAATTCGTCATTGGGCGCCGCAAGGATGTCGTAGGGAATCGACGCCATGATGTGGTGCAGCATCGATGTCACCTTCCTCGGTCGGCGGATTCGCTGGGGGTCGGTTCGCTCAAATCAAGGCCTTTCATGATGCGTCCGGTCGCGTGGTTCCGCGGATGTTGCGGACGAGCCACTTGTCGCCGCTCTTCACCATGGCGAGCTGGTAGGTCTGCTCCAGCTCGCCGTCGCCGCCCGCGGCGGGGCGCCAGATGACGGTCGCGGTGATGGTGCGCTCGCCGGGGGGTCCCTTCGGTGCCACGACCTCCCTGACCTGCACGAAGGCCACGGAATTGGCGAGACCGGCGATGGTGGTGCCGTCGGAGAAGCGCGACAGGGCCTCCTGGTTGCCGGTCGCGTACTCCTGGAAGAAGGTACCGAGGAAGGGCTGGAGCTCGCCTTCGAGGGCGGCGTCGCGGTTCTGGACGCCGCTCTCCGGCAGCTGGGCCTTGGCGGGCGGGGGAAGCAGCGCGGGACGGGCGGACACGACCAGCGACCCGCCCTTGTCGGCGTACACGGGAACGGCGAGCCGCAGCCACTTCTCCCCGTTGCGGGCGAGCAGCGTCACGGTCGCGTTGCTGGCGTCCCGGGCGTCCACTCCGGCGACCTGGATGGACTGCACCTGCATCTTGCCCGCGCCGTTCCAGCCGAATTGCGGGTCGGCGCCGTCGGGCAGGAAGGTCCGCAATTGGGCCTCGCGGGCGGCGGCGGTGTTCTGGTCGAAGTTCAGGTAGACGTCGGCGAATTGCAGGGCGAACGCGCCGGCGGCACTGCTGGGGAATCCCGCGCCGCGCGGGGGCTTGGCCGTGGCGGCGGGCCCGCCGGAGGTCTCCTCGGCGGTGAAGCGCTCGAACGGGGCGCGGATGCCGTTGACCAGGATGACGATGATCACCGCCCAGAGGACGGCGCGTCCGGCCCACACCCACCAGCGCCCGCCGGCACCGCCCCAGCGTCCGCCGCCCCGGCCGCCACCGCCGGACCGCCCGCGGTCCCGGTCGCCGCCGGACGGGTCCCAGGGGTCGACGGACGACGAGAGCGCCCTGCCGGGCACCGCCGTCTCCTCGACCACGGCCGTGTCACGGCCGCGTCCCGCGGCCGACCTGCGAGCCATCCCGCCTCCGCTCGCGCCTCGCCCCCGGTCGGCGCGCTGGTGTGTGCCTGATCATGTGCCGGTGGCCTTTCTGAACCCACCTCGGGCCCAGGGTAACCACGGGCGTCAATTCTTCCAGCGCATCCCAGCAAAGCACAGCCCCGGCACGCGGTTGTGGATAATGCAATCCAGCTCAGCAGGAACAGGGAAGATTGCCAAACGGTGACGATCCCCTATCCAAGGCTCCGAACAGTGCGCAGGTCCAGCATCCGGACAAGCGGCACGAGTCGGGAGTTGCTTGGTTACCGGATGGCGATGCCGCCCGCACCTCCTTCCCGAAAGAACCCGACAAAGTGTCGCATTCGGGACATCACACGACAAACGCCCAGCTCAGCGCCCACACAACCCTCCCCAACCCCCGCTGTTGCCAAAATCACACAGCTCACGGAGCCGTCCGGGCTGCGCCTGGTGGGCCGCAGGTGTCGGCGGGAGGTCAGGGGCGGTGCGGTTGGGGGTTAGACGTTGAAGCGGAATTCGACTACGTCGCCGTCTTGCATCACGTAGTCCTTGCCTTCCATGCGGACCTTGCCGGCGGCTCTGGCGGCGGTCATGGAGCCGGCGGCGGTCAGGTCGTCGAAGGAGACGACCTCCGCCTTGATGAAGCCGCGCTGGAAGTCGGTGTGGATGACGCCGGCGGCCTCCGGGGCGGTGGCGCCCTTGCGGATCGTCCAGGCCCGTGCTTCCTTGGGGCCCGCCGTCAGGTACGTCTGCAGGCCCAGGGTCGCGAAGCCCACTCGGACGAGCTGTGCGAGGCCCGACTCTTCCTGGCCCATGCTCTGGAGGAGTTCGAGGGCCTCGTCGTCGGGGAGTTCGATCAGTTCGGCCTCGATCTTGGCGTCCAGGAAGATCGCCTCGGCGGGGGCGACGAGGTCGCGGAGGCGGGGGCGCAGGGTCTCGTCGGTCAGTTCCGCCTCGTCGAGGTTGAAGACGTAGAGGAACGGCTTGGCCGTGAGGAGCTGGAGCTCGCGCAGCAGGGACAGGTCGATGCCGGCCTTCTCGGCGCCCGCGAAGAGCGTGGTGCCGTCGTCCAGGAGCTTCTGGGCGGCCTGGACGGCGTCGACGACGGCGAGCTTGTCCTTGTCCTTCTTGGTGCGGGCCTCCTTGTCGAGGCGCGGCAGGGCCTTCTCGATCGTCTGGAGGTCGGCGAGGATCAGCTCGGTGTTGATCGTCTCGATGTCGCGGGAGGGGGCGACGTCGCCGTCCACGTGGGTGACGTCGGGGTCCTCGAACACGCGGATGACCTGGCAGATCGCGTTGGTCTCCCGGATGTTGGCGAGGAACTTGTTGCCGAGGCCCTGGCCCTCGGAGGCGCCCTGGACGATGCCGGCGATGTCGACGAACTCCATCGTCGCGGGAATGATCTTCTGCGAGCCGAAGATCTCCGCCAGGACGGTCAGGCGCGGGTCGGGCACCCCGACCACGCCGACATTGGGGTCGATGGTCGCGAACGGGTAGTTCGCGGCAAGCGCGTCGTTCTTGGTCAGCGCGTTGAACAGGGTGGACTTGCCGACGTTCGGCAGGCCGACGATTCCGATGGAGAGGCTCACGGCCGTCAAGTTTATGGGCGTCCGCGGACCCCTCGGGCTGCCCGGATCGCCGGGCGGGCCGGGAGTCGACCCGAATGTCCGGTGAGGTGGGCCGGTTCGGCGCGTCGCGACCGGGGTACGGCGCCGCGCTGTCACGATGAACGGATGGACCTCGCGCTGTTCGCCGGCCTCCTCGTCGGAGCCGTCTTCGGCGTCGTCGCCGGGTACGCGCTCGCGACGGGCAGGCAGGGCTCGCTGATCGCACGGGCGCGGGCGGCGGAGGAGAAGCTCGCCTACGCCGAGGAGCGGATGGCCGAGCACTTCGAGAACCTGTCCGCGAAGGCGCTGGACGCCAGCAACCGGCGGTTCCTCGAACTGGCCGACGCCCGGCTCAAGGCGGCCGGCGTCGAGGCGGCCGGGGACCTGCAGCGGCGGCAGCAGGCCGTCGAGCATCTCGTCGCGCCGCTCCGGGAGACGCTCGCGAAGGTGGAGGAGCAGCTCCGCGAGGTCGAGACGGGCCGGCGGGAGTCGCACGCGATGCTGGCCAAGCAGGTCGACTTCGTCCGGCAGAGCTCCGACCAGCTTCGGCGCGAGACGCAGTCGCTCGTGCGGGCGCTGCAGCGGCCCGAGGCGCGGGGGCGGTGGGGGGAGCTCCAGCTCCGCCGCGTCGTGGAGCTGGCGGGGATGGCGCACCACTGCGACTTCGACGAGCAGGCCGGTTCGTTCACGGTGAACGGCTCTGTGCGTCCGGACATGGTGGTGCGGCTGGCCGGTGGCAAGAGCATCGTCGTCGATAGCAAGGTCTCGCTGGCCGCGTACCTGCAGGCGGCCGAGAGCGGCGATCCCGTACGGCTGGACGCGCACGCGCGTCACCTGCGCGACCACGTCGACCGGCTGGCGGCGAAGTCGTACTGGCAGGCGTTCAGTCCCGCGCCGGAGTTCGTCGTTCTGTTCATCCCGGGTGAGGCGTTCCTGGCGCCGGCGCTCGACCGCGATCCCGGTCTGCTGGAGTACGCGATGCGGCGGCGGGTGCACATCGCCACGCCCACGACGCTCATCACCATGCTGCGGACGGCGTCGTACGCATGGCAGCAGGCGGCGCTGTCGCAGAACGCCCGCGCGGTCTTCGAGCTGGGCAAGGAGCTGTACGAGCGGCTGGGCACGATGGGGCAGCACGTGGACGAGCTGGGCCGTGCGCTGACCGGGGCCATCAAGTCCTACAACCGGACGGTCGGTTCGCTGGAGACGCGCGTGCTCGTCAGTGCCCGCAAGCTGAACGAGTTGGGTGTGGTCGAGGAGGAGCTGGACGGTCCCCGTCCCGTGGAGGAAAGTCCGCGGTCGCTTTCCGCCGCCGAGCTGACCGGGCATGACTCCACGCCCCCGGACGACCACACGGAACCGGTAGGTTTCGGCGGGCGGGCCATCCCCGAGCAGACAGATCGGCTTGATCGGCGAGAGAGGTGGCCATGAGTTCATCGTCGGTGCGCGACGTGCCGGGCGGCACGTCGCCGGTCCCTGGGGGTCGGGTGCGGAGTAGGCGCGGTGCCTCGTCCTCGCGGCCGCCCCAGGCCGCGTCCGCGAACCCGGTCGCCCTCACCGGGCGCGGCGGCATCGTCGTCATCTTCGCCGCCGGGGTCGTCTGCGGGCTGCTGGCGCGCCTGCTCGGCGTGCCGCTGCTCACCGGAGCCGGATTCGCGATCGGCTGCGCCCTGGCCGCGTTCGCGACCCGGCCGGCCGACCTGCTCACGCTCGTCGTCAGCCCGCCGCTGGTGTTCTTCGCAGCGACGTTCGCGGTGGAGTTCGCCACCACGCTCGGCAACGGGTCGCTGGTGCGCGGCCTCACCGTCGGTGTCTTCACCACGCTGGCCGCGACGGCGCCGTGGCTGTTCTTCGGGACGGTGCTGACCGTGGTGATCTGCCTGTCCCGCGGGTTGATGACGAACGTCAACGAGCTGCGGGACAAGCTCGTCGGCGTCCGCCTCTTCGAGAAGGAAGAGAACGAGAACCCCGTCCGGTGGGACGAGTCCCCCGCCGTGGCGCAGGACCGCCGTCCCCACCACGGCGAGGTGGACTGACCCCTTAGACGGGGGTGATGCGGAGGTCCCGGCGGAGTTCCTTCGGCAGCGAGAAGCGCATGTGCTCCTTGACGGACTCGATCTCCTCGGCGTCGCCGAAGCCGCGTTCCGCCAGCCAGGCCAGCACGCCCTGGACGAGCTCGTCCGGGACGGAGGCGCCGCTGGTCACGCCGACCGTGGTGACGCCCTCCAGCCAGGCGGGGTCGATCTGGTCGGCGTAGTCGACCAGGTAGGCGCTCTTGGCGCCGTGCTCCTTGGCCACCTCGACCAGGCGGACGGAGTTGGAGGAGTTCGTGGAGCCGACCACGATGACGAGGTCGGACTCCGCGGCCATCTCCTTCACGGCGACCTGCCGGTTCTGGGTGGCGTAGCAGATGTCGTCGGACGGCGGGTCCATCAGCTTGGGGAACCGCTCGCGGAGCTTCTCGACGGTGGCGACGGTCTCGTCGACCGACAGCGTGGTCTGCGAGAGCCACGCGACCTTCTCGGGGTCGCGGACGGTGACGTTGGCGACGTCCTCGGGGCCGTCCACGAGGTGGATGTGGTCGGGGGCCTCGCCGGTGGTGCCGATGACCTCCTCGTGGCCCTCGTGGCCGATCAGGAGGATGTCGTAGTCGTCGGCGGCGAAGCGCACGGCCTCCTTGTGAACCTTGGTGACCAGCGGGCAGGTGGCGTCGATGGTCTGCAGGTTCAGGCCCTTGGCCTCCTCGTGCACCGACGGCGCGACGCCGTGGGCGGAGAACACCACGATCGATCCCTCGGGGACCTCTTCGGTCTCGTCGACGAAGATCGCGCCGCGGGCCTCCAGCGTCTTGACGACGTGGACGTTGTGGACGATCTGCTTGCGGACGTAGATCGGCGCCCCGTACTTCTCCAGGGCGATCTCGACCGTCTCGACGGCGCGGTCGACGCCCGCGCAGTAACCACGCGGCTTGGCGAGCAGGACACGGCGCTGGCGGAGTTGTTCGAGGGGGGGCGCCCCCCCGCTCCCCCCGGAGCGCCTCCGGCGCTGGCTGTTGGCGGTCATGCCTCTATCGTACGAGGGACGGCGCGAGGGCCGTGCAGCACCGCTGGATCGCTCCCGAGCCGGACGGAACCGCGCCTAATCCCGCCGCCGATGGGGATGGGGCCAGGGACGGGCCGCGGGGTGTGAGCCACGGCACGCCGCTTTTGGACAGAAATCCATTAACCCGGGGTGACCACCATCGCACCCATGGGGCAGAGTGAACTTCGACGAGACGTAGCCGCATGACCCGATCCGGTGTTCAGGACGGCAAGGAAGAGGAAAGACGATGACGAGATCGCCGCGCCGCCTCAAGCAGCAGGTCCAGGACACGGTGGGCGAACAGATCCGCGACCTCCCGCTGCACGCCGTCCGGCTGGCCATGTTCGGCGTCGGCCGGGCCCTGCTGCTCGGCGACCGGGTGACGCGGGACTACAAGGAGATCACCAAGGGCGACGGCGTGAAGCCGGTGCTCGGCCGGCTGCGCGACGACGTGCACACCACCGCGGAGAAGGTGGTGGGCACCGTGGTGGAGCGCGTCCGCGGTGAGGAGTCCGAGCCGGAGCCCGAGCCCGCCCGCCGGCCGCGAACGGCGGCCGCGACCTCGCGGAACGCCGACGAGGAGATCACGATCGGCAAGCCCGGCGCGCGGACGCGTCCGGCGCCCCGGCACACCCGTCCCGGGCCGCCGCCGAAGCCGCCGAAGCGCACCGCCGCCGGCAAGCACCGCGCCGGCCAGGGGGCGGGCACGGAGGCCGACAAGGCCGGCCCGTTCGCCGAGCCCGCGCCGAAGCCCGTGCCCAGCGAGCCCAAGCCGGAGCCGGCGCCGCAGGCCGAGCCCGCGCCGAGCCCGAAGGCCGCCGACACGCCCGGGAGCCCGGCCGAGGGCAAAGACGCGCCGAAGGCCGCCGGCAAGGCCGAGGACGACAAGCCCGAGGACAAGGCGGCCAAGGACGAGGCGGCGTTCGAGCCGAAGCCGGAGCTGAAGCCCGCCGCGCAGGCCGAGGCCGAGCACCTCGTCGAGGACCTGCCCGTCCCGGACTACGACAGCGCCACGCTGCCGCAGTTGCGCGCGCGCCTGCGCGGCCTGTCCGTCGAGCAGGTGAAGCTGCTGCGCGAGTACGAGCGCAAGCACGCCGGGCGCGAGGACGTCATCCGCATGTACGAGCGCCGCATCGCGAAGCTCAACGGCACCACCTGACCGCGCACGCGAACGGCGAGGGCCCCCGGACGCACGATTCCGGGGGCCCTCGCCGCGTCGTGGCCGGTCAGGGGGTGAGGAGCTTGTCCAGGGCGGGGAGGGCGGCGTCGACGGCCGCGCGCTCCTCGTCCGTCATCCGCGCGAGGCGTGCCGCGAGGAGGCCGATGCGGTGCTCGCGCCCGGCCGACATGCGCTCGATTCCTGTGCGGGTGAGCCGCACGACGACGACGCGGGCGTCGGTCCCGTCCCGGCCACGGGTGATGAGCCCGTCGCGTTCGAGCCGGTCGACCTGCGCGGTCATGGTCGGCAGCCGGACGCCGTGCTCCGCGGCCAGCGCCGTCATCCGGCGCGGCTCCCGCTCCAGCGACGCCAGTACGGACAGCTGCTGGCTGGTGATCGGCTGGTCGGCACCGTCCCGGCGCAGCATCAGCACGACGTGGCGGAGACGCTGGCTGAGCCGTTCGGCGAGCTCGCGTTCGGATGCGGTCACGATCTCACCGTAGGGTGCCCGCATGGCGATGGAGACCTCGGCCGACTCCCCCGTACCGGTGCGGACGGTCCTGCAGGCGGTCGGCGGCTGGATCGGGAAGCTCGGCCGCATCTGGGTCGAGGGCCAGATCACCGACCTGAACGCCCGCGGCGGGACGGTCTACCTGACGCTCCGCGACCCCGTGGCGAACATGTCGGTGCGGGTCGTCGGCCCCCGAGCGGTGTTCGAGGCGGCCGGTCCCGCGGTGACCGACGGCGCCAGGGTCGTCGTCCACGCCAAGCCCGACTTCTGGATCAACCGCGGGACCTTCTCGCTCAGCGTCCTGGAGGTCCGCCCGGTCGGCGTCGGGGAGCTGCTCGCCCGGCTGGAGCGGCTGAAGCGGGTGCTGGCGTCCGAGGGGCTGTTCCGCCCGGAGCGCAAGCGGCCGCTGCCGTTCCTGCCCGGCAAGATCGGGCTGATCTGCGGGCGCGACTCCGACGCCGAGCACGACGTCCTGGAGAACGCCCGGCGGCGGTGGCCCGCGGTGGCGTTCCGGGTGGAGAACACGGCGGTGCAGGGCGCCTACGCGGTCGGCGAGGTGATGGAGGCGCTGCGGGCGCTGGACGCCGACCCCGAGATCGAGGTGATCGTCATCGCGCGCGGCGGCGGTGCGATGGAGGACCTGCTGCCCTTCTCCGACGAGGCGCTGGTCCGCGCGGTCGCCGCCGCCCGCACCCCGGTGGTCAGCGCGATCGGGCACGAGCAGGACGCGCCGCTGCTGGACCTGGTGGCGGACGTGCGGGCGTCCACCCCGACCGACGCGGCGAAGAAGACCGTCCCGGACGTGCGCGAGCAGCTCCAGCTCGTCCGGCAGCTGCGCGACCGGGGGCGGCGCTGCATCGCGGGCGGCCTGGAGCGGGAGTCGGCGTGGCTGGCGGCGGTCCGGTCGCGGCCGGCGCTGGCCGACCCGGTGCGGGAGGTCGAGCGGCAGTCCGAGCGGGTGCTGGCGCTGCGCGACCGGGCGCGGCGCTGCCTGTCCGGCGCGCTGGACCGGGCGGGCGACGAGCTGTCGCACACCCGCGCTCGGCTGCTGGCGCTGTCGCCCGCTGCGACGCTGGAGCGCGGGTACGCGATCGTCCAGCGGGAGGGCGGGGCGGTCGTGCGGGAGGCCGCGGAGGTCAAGGAGGGCGAGCGGCTCCACATCCGGCTGGCGGACGGGGGGCTGGGCGTGACGGTCGAGGAGCGCGACGGGTCGTGAGTCGGTCCGGGGCACGGGGTGCGTCCCCGGTGAACGAGGAAGTGGAGCGGATGGCGGACGAGACGGGGACGGCGGGCAAGCCGTCGTACGAGCAGGCGCGCGACGAGCTGGCCGACGTCGTGAAGCGGCTGGAGGCGGGGGGCCTGACGCTGGAGGAGTCCCTCGCGCTGTGGGAGCGGGGCGAGAAGCTCGCGGCGATCTGCGAGGAGTGGCTGGAGGGCGCCCGCGCGCGGCTGGCGGCGGCGCTGGCCCAGCCCGAGGACGGCGACGCCCCCGCCCCCTTCTAGGGCCGGGGGCCTACGAGCCCGGCGTGGCCGCGCCCGTGGGAGTGAGGGGCGTGCCCTCCTTCGACTGGGGCTTGAGCGAGGCCGCGAGGACCGCCAGCTCCTCGTAGGTGGCGGTGCCGGTCACGACCAGGCTCGTCCCGTCCGGGAGGGTCCGGGCGAGGGAGTTCGCCTTCTTGTCCTTGCGGTGGTACTTGTTCCACGCGTCGCCGCCGACCTGGTGCGTCCCGATGGGGATGCTGCTGTTGGTCATGCGCGGGATGTACTCGGACGGCTTCTCGTTGCTCTGCTCAAGGGCCGCGTACTCGTCGCTGGGCGTCACGAACCCGAGGTGCCACGCGACGGGCTCACCGTCCTCGCCGAGGCCGTGCATCCGGGAGCTGGTCGGGCGCCAGTCCTGCGAGAGCCCTTCCGGCGCGTACACGGTGAAGGGGGCGTCGCTGCTCATCGCCCACAGCTGGGCGCTGTAGTCGACGGTCGGCAGGATCTGCTCGTTGCTGCGGGGCGTGACGGCGTAGATCGCGAGGACGAGCACCAGGCAGGCGGCCATCGCCATGGTGAAGCCGCCGAGGCCCGTGGTCAGCCGCTTGTGCACGGCGGGGCTCACCTCGATCACGGGCCGTCCGCCGGCCTGCCCCTCCCCCTGGGCGGGGCCGGTGTCCGCTCCCGCGGCCCCGGGCTCGGGCCGGGCGCTCTCCTCGCGGGGGACGTCGTGCTCACGCGGAGCCTCCGCCTCGCGCGGGGCGTCCTCGGCCGCCGGGACGGAAGGTGGGGTCTTGTCGGTCACCCCTCCAGGATCCCGTACGGTCAGCGCTGCTCGGTACGGGGGTTGCGGATCGTGCCGACGATGCCCGTGATCTCGTCGGCGAGGCGGCGGGCGGCGTCCTCGTCGTCCATGAGTGAGATCTCCGACACAGCACCCGCCATGGCCCCGGTCAGCACCATCACCAGCGCCTCGTCGACGCCTCCGTCGGGGGTGTGGAACAGGGCTGCGTTGCGGCGCGCCCACTTGTTGAGCCGCTGCCGCATGACGCGGTCGAAGCCGGGCGGGCCGTCGCCGGAGATGAACAGCCGCGCGACGTCCCGCTCCTCGATGCAGCCGTTGAGGTAGGCGCCGGCGCCGGCGATGAACAGCCGCATCGGGTCGGTCTCGCCGGCCTCCCGCACGGCGTTGACCGCCTGGCGGGTGCGTTCCTGCTGGTCGCCCTGGAACTCCTCGAACAGCGTCAGGTAGAGGTCGGCCTTGCCGTTGAAGTGGTGGTAGAGGCTGCCGACGCTCGCGCCGGCCTTGGCGACGATGTCGGTGACGGCGGCCTGGGCGAAGCCCGACTCACAGAAGACGTCCCTCGCCGCGGCCAGGAGTGCGCCGCGGGTGGCGGCCCCGCGGTCGGAGGTCCGCGCGGGGGCGTCGCCGGACCGCGTTCCCCCGTTGCGGGACACCTCGCCGGACGGGACGTCGATGTGGCTGCTCATGACGCCAGAGATTACGCCCTCTCCCATGGGGAAACGATCCCTTGCCCGCGTGACCGTCAAATCCGGCCCCTCCGCCGGCCGCGTCCACCGGGCCGGTGCACCCGCGCTTCCGTTGGTCTGGTCCAATTTGTGGCAGGGCGTCCGGTCCACCGAGAATCCGAGTCACCACCGAACGAAGGGGCGCCGCGTCATGGCCGACGAGACCACCGTTTCCTCCCCGCTGACGACCGAACCGGAGGCCCCGGACCGCAACCTCGCTATGGAGCTGGTCCGGGTCACCGAGGGCGCCGCCCTGGCCGCGGCCCGCTGGGTCGGCCGCGGGGACAAGAACGGCGCCGACGGGGCGGCCGTGAACGCTATGCGGCAGCTGATCAACACGGTGTCGATGCAGGGCGTCGTGGTGATCGGCGAGGGCGAGAAGGACGACGCGCCCATGCTGTTCAACGGCGAGGAGGTCGGCGACGGCTCCGGCGCCGAGTGCGACGTCGCCGTCGACCCGGTGGACGGGACGCGGCTCACCGCGCTCGGCATGAACAACGCGATCGCGGTGCTGTCGGTGGCGCCGCGCGGGTCGATGTTCGACCCGTCCGCGGTGTTCTACATGGAGAAGCTCGTTACCGGCCCCGAGGCGGCGGACGCCGTCGACATCGAGCGCCCGATCGGCGACAACATCCGGGCCATCGCGCGGGCGAAGGGGTCGGCGCCGAACGATGTGACGGTCTGCATCCTGGACCGGCCGCGGCACGAGGGCATCGTCAAGGAGGTCCGCGAGGCCGGGGCGCGGATCAAGTTCATCATGGACGGCGACGTCGCCGGCGCGATCATGGCGTGCCGCCCCGGGACGGGCGTCGACCTGCTGCTCGGCATCGGCGGCACCCCCGAGGGCATCATCGCGGCCTGCGCGATCAAGGCGCTGGGCGGGGTGATCCAGGGCAGGCTGTGGCCGCAGGGCGACGAGGAGCGGCAGAAGGCCGTGGACGCCGGGCACGACCTGGGCCGGGTGCTCACCACCGACGACCTGGTGACGTCCGACGACGTGTTCTTCGCCGCGACCGGCATCACCGACGGCGAGCTCGTGGACGGCGTCCGCTACAGCAAGGGCACGGCCGTGACGCACTCGCTGGTCATGCGCTCCCGCAGCGGGACGATCCGGACGATCGCCAGCGAGCACCAGCTGAACAAGCTCCGCGCCTACAGCGCGATCAACTTCGACGCCGCCGTCTAGCGCACCTCGTTGCCTTGCGGCGTGTTGCCCTTATGGGCGGGCTCACAGGGGCGATACGCCGCAAGTCGCGGCGACCGCTAGCGGTCGCCGCGGGTGAGGCGGTTGCGGACGCGGGTGCGCAGCGGCAGCTTCGGGGCGCGGGCGCGGACGGAACCGAAGATCATGGTGCCGCCGAGCTCGATGGTGGGGCCCTCGTCGGCGGGGCGGGCGCGGACGTCGCGGGTCGTGAGGATGGTGCGGCCGGTGACGTCCACGCGGACGCCCTCGGGGACGAGGAGCCGCACCCGGCCGCCGAGGACGAGGGAGTCGACCACGATGTGGCGGCGCTGGAGGACGGCCTCGCGCAGGTCCAGTTCGACCGTTCCGAACAGGGCGAGCAGCGGCAGCTTCACCGGGACGACCCAGCGTCCGTCCCGGCGGGTGCGGCCGAAGAAGACCGAGACGGGGCGGTCGTCCACGAGGATGGGCTGGGCCTCCTCGGGGATGAGGTCGCCGGTGAGGCCGGTGAGTTCGCCCAGCGTCCGGGCGGCGTAGGCGCGGGAGGTGCGGTCGGAGTGCTCCTCCATGGTGAGCCGGCCGTCGGCGAGTGCCTCGCCGAGGACGGCGACGACGCGTTCCCGGTCGGCGTCGGACGCGCGCAGGTCGCGCACGCGCGTCACCTTGCCGGGTGCCGGATGCTGGGGGACGTCCACCTTTAGAGACTAACCTCCGGGCGACATGGCGGAGCCCGGAAAATGCGTTGGGGGTACGTCCGGTGATTTCCGTACTGTGGGGTTCATGACGGTGCAACGTGTCCAGGCCGCGGCCGCTCCCGGACGGGACGCCCCGGGGGCCGCCATCAGCCTGCGCGGCGTCGTCAAGCGCTTCGGCGACTTCACCGCCGTGAACGGGCTCGACCTGGAGGTCCCGCCCGGGGTGTGCCTCGGGCTGCTGGGGCCGAACGGCGCCGGGAAGTCCACCACGATGAAGATGCTGACCGCGCAGGCCATCGCCGACGAGGGCGACATCCGCGTCCTCGGCTTCGAGGTCCCGCGCGAGTCCAAGCGCGCGCGGGCCGTGATGGGCGTCGTCCCCCAGCAGGACAACCTGGACGAGGAGCTCACCGCCCGCGAGAACCTCGAAGTGTTCGCGCACCTGTACCGGGTGCCGCGCCGGGCGCGCCGGCAGGCGGTCGACGACGCGCTGGCCCTGGCGCACCTGACCGGCAAGCAGCTCACGAAGGTGGACGACCTGTCCGGCGGGATGCGGCGGCGGCTGCTCATCGCGCGCGGCCTGGTGCACTCCCCCGCGCTCGTCCTGCTGGACGAGCCGACCGTCGGCCTCGACCCGCAGGTGCGGGCGGAGCTGTGGGGGCTGATCGACGGGCTGCGCGCCCGGGGCACGACCGTCCTGATGTCGACGCACTACATCGAGGAGGCCGAGCGCCTCGCCGACGACTGCGCGCTGATGTCGCACGGCCGCGTGATCGCGCGGGGCTCGCCGTCGTCGCTGGTCGCCGAGTACGCGGGCGCGCGGGTCGTCGAGCACTACGGGCCGCCCGACCGGCTGACCGAGGTGGAGCGGATCGCCAAGGGCGCCGGGTTGTCGACCCGCCGCACCGGGCCGTCGGTGTCGGTGCTGAAGGCCGAGACGATCCCGCCGTCCCTGGAGGACGAGCTGGGCCCGGACGGTGTGCGCCGCGCCTCCAATCTCGAAGACGTCTTCGTTGTGCTGACCGGGGAGCGCGTCGAATGAGCGAAGCGAACCGGGGGGCGCGGGGGGTCGGCCCCCCGCAACAAACTGGAATGAGCGAAGCGAACCCGGGGGTCGTCCACCCGCCGAAGGCAGGCGTGAGCGTGCAGAGTGCGCGGGCGCCGCGGCTGCGGCGGTTCGAGTTCGCGCCCGTGCGCGGGATCTGGCGCCACGAGCTGGCCCTGTACAAGCGGTACTGGAAGTCGCAGTCCTTCGCCTCGATGGTGGAGCCGACGTTCT
The DNA here is from genome assembly GCF_004348665.1 of Actinomadura sp. GC306. GTDB lineage: Bacteria > Actinomycetota > Actinomycetes > Streptosporangiales > Streptosporangiaceae > Spirillospora. The sequence continues at coordinate 14,398 of NZ_SMKM01000145.1, forward strand.
TCCTGCTGGCGTTCGGCTACGGGTTCGGCTCGATGATCGCGGTCATCGGCGACTACCGGTACCTGGACTTCGTCGCGACCGGCGTCGTCGGGGTCGCGGCGCTGTTCACGTCGGTGTTCCCGGGGATGTTCAACGGCTACATCAGGCGGGTCTTCCAGCACACCTACGACGGGATGCTCGCCACGCCCGTCGACGTCCACGAACTGGTGACGGCCGAGGCGCTGTGGATCGCGGCCAAGTCGGCGGTGTACTCGTGCACGCCGCTGGTGGTGGCGCTGTTCTTCGGCCTCGACCCCGCGTGGGGGATGCTGCTCGTCCCGATCGTGACGTTCTTCACCGCGCTCGGGTTCGGGCTGTTCGGGACGTGGACGTCGTCGGTGGTCCCGTCCATCAACTCGTTCGACTACGTGATCACCGGTGTGGTGACGCCGCTGTTCCTGATCGCGGGGACGTTCTTCCCGGTCGAGGCGCTGCCCGGCTGGGCGCAGACGGTCTCGTACTTCAACCCGCTCTACCACTGCGTCGAGCTGGTCAGGGACGCGGTGTTCGGGCTGGACCCGCTGGCCGACCTCGGTCACCTCGGCGCCCTGGTCCTCTTCGCGGCGCTGATGTGGGTGATCGCCGTCCGCGGGATGCGCAGGCGGCTCATCGACTGACCGTTGACCAGGGACGTCCCCTGCTCCTACGCTGACGCGAACTTTCTTCACGTTATGCGGCGCAGAGGGGTCGGGCCATGAGCCAGGGCATCACCGCACGGGATCGGCGGGCCCGGCTCTCCGCCTACACGGCCTTCGCCGTCCAGGGGCTGTGCTTCGCGTCCCTGGTGACGCAGGTCCCGCAGCTGCAGAAGGCCCACCACCTGAGCGACGGCACGCTCGCGCTGGTGCTGCTGATGGTCCCGGTCATCGCGGGGGTGGGCAGCGTCATCTCCGGTGCCCTGTTCAAGCGGTTCGGCAGCGGCCCGGTGCTGCGGGTGTCGCAGCCCGCGGTGGCCCTCACGATCGCGGCGATCGGCCTCACCGGCGACAACGACATCGCCCTGTACGCGACGGTCGCCGCGTTCGGCCTGTTCGTCGGCGCGGTGGACGCCTCGATGAACGCGCAGGCCGTCGCCGTCGAACGCCGCTACGGCATGAGCCTCATCACGGGCTTCTACGCCGTCTGGAGCGTCGCCGGCATCCTCGGCGGCCTCTGGGCGGCCCTCAGCAACCGGCTCGACCTGCCGCTGGCCGCCTGCTTCGCGATCGCGGCCGCCGCCGGCGTCGCCGCGTCCCTCGCGACCGGCCACCGCCTCTACGCCCGCGGCGAGGAGGGCGAGGGCCCGTCCGCCGAGGAGCTCAAGGCGGCCGGACGCAGCGTCCCCTGGCGTCCGATCATCGTCGTCGGCGCGGCCATGGCCGTCGCCTACCTCGCCGACTCCGCCATCTCCAACTACGGCGCCAAGTACCTCGACGACGAGCTGGCCGGCGCCGACTGGGTCGCGCCGCTCGGCTACGTGGCGTACCAGGTCGCCATGGTGGTCAGCCGCGCCGTCGCCGACCTCGCGGTGCGCCGCTCCGGCCCCGTCCGGGTCGTCCGGCTGGGCGCCGCGGTGGGGATCGCCGGCATGGCCGGTGTCGTCGCGGCCCCGAACGCGGCCGTCGGCATCGCGGCGTTCGCCGTCGCCGGACTGGGCCTCGCCGTGATCGCCCCGGTCTGCTTCACCGCGGCCGGACGGGTCGATCCCACCGGCCTGGGCGTGGCGGTGGCCCGTGTCAACATCTTCAACTACGTCGGCTTCGTCTTGGGTGCGGCCCTGGTGGGCGCCATAGCCCCGTTGCACGCCGACCACGGCCTGCGCCTGGCCTTCATAGCCCCCACGGCCCTGATCCTCGTGGTCTTCGCCACCGCCCGCGGCTTCGACCCGACCCGCGTGAAGGACGCCCGCCCACCAGCCC
>NZ_SMKM01000146.1 GCF_004348665.1 Actinomadura sp. GC306
GGGTGGGGGAGTGTCCGGGGTGTTGCGTTCCGCCCACTGCCTCAGGTCGCGGCGTTCGATCGCGGCGGCCATCAGGTCGGGGAACGCGTCCGGGGTGCAGGCGAACGCCGGGACGTCCAGGGCCGCCAGCGCCGCCGCGGTCCCGCGGTCGTAGGCCGGGGCGCCCTCGTCCGACAGGGCGAGCAGCACCACGACCTGCACGCCCGCCGACGTGAGCGCCGCCACCCGCCGCAGCAGCTCCTCCCTGATCCCGCCCTCGTACAGGTCGCTGATGAGGACGAAGATCGAGTCCTCCGGCCGCGTCACCAGGCCCTGGCAGTAGGCGACCGCCCGGTTGATGTCGGTCCCGCCGCCGAGCTGTGTGCCGAACAGCACCTCCACGGGGTCGTGCAGCTGCGGGGTCAGGTCGACCACGTTCGTGTCGAACACCACCAGCGACGTCCGCAGCGACCGCATGGACGCCAGCACCGCGCCGAACACGCTCGCGTACACCACCGACGCCGCCATCGACCCGCTCTGGTCGATCGCGAGGATCACGTCCCGCTGCACGGACCGCTGCCGCCGCCCGTACCCGATCAGCCGCTCCGGGACGAGCGTCCCGTGCTCGGGCAGGTAGTGCCGCAGGTTCGCGCGGATCGTGCGCTCCCAGTCGACGTCGGCGAGCCGCCGCGGCCGCAGCACCCGCGCCGACCTGTCCAGCGCGCCGCCGAGCGCCGAGCGGGTCTTCTGCGCGAGCCGCCGCTCCAGCTCGGTGACGACCGTGCGCACCACGGCCCGCGCGGACTCCCTCGCCCGGTCGGGCATCACCCGGTTCAGCGACAGCAGCGTCCCGACGAGGTGGACGTCCGGTTCGACGGCGTCGAGCATCTCCGGCTCCAGCAGCAGCCGGGTGAGGTCGAGCCGCTCGATCGCGTCCTTCTGCATCACCTGGACGACGCTCGACGGGAAGTACGTGCGGATGTCGCCGAGCCACCGCGCCACCGAGGGCGCCGAGTCGCCGAGCCCGGCGCCGCGCCGCCGCGACCGCCCCCCGCCCGCGCCGCCACCGGACCCGTAGAGCCGCTCCAGCGCCCCGTCCATCCGCGCGTCGTCGCCGGCGAGCGCGACGCCCGTCCCGTCGGCCTGGCCGCCGCCGAGCACGAGCCGCCAGCGCCGCAGCCGGTCGTCCTCCGGCGTCACCGCATCGGTCACGAAGATCCCTCCCAGCCGAGGATGTGCAGGACGGTCGCGGTCGCGGCGGCCGCGCGGGCGGCGTCCACGTCCTCCTCGTCCGGGCCGGACGACGCGGCGGAGGTCTGGTCGAGGCGGCGCAGCCGCTCGCCGATCGCGCGGCGCTCGGCGTCGGCGTACGCGCCGAAGGTGCGGCGCAGCAGGGGCAGCACGTCGGTGAACGAGTCGCCCGGCAGCCCCGCGACCCAGTCGTCGACGAGGCGCAGCAGCGCGGTGTCGTGCATGAGGATCAGCCCGCCGCCGGACAGGAACCCCTCCACCCAGGCGGCGGCGCGGGCGGGGCCCGTGCCGGTGGACACGGCCCGCGCCATCCGGTCGGCCACGTCGTCCAGGCGGCCCGCGTCCAGCAGCAGCCGGGTGAGGCGCCCCTCGATCAGGCCGTGCAGGGCCTCCGGGCGGGCCACGAGGCCCTCCAGCGTGCGGCGCCAGCGCTCGATGTGGCCCTCGTCGGCCAATAGCGCCAGCGCGCCGTGCACGGCGTCGACGTGGCCGAGGAACTCGCGGGCGGCGTCGTCGTCCAGGCCGGCGACGGCCGGCGGGAGCCCGACGCAGATTCGCACGACGAGGCCGTCCACGACCGTGCGGAGCGGGCCGGTGGACGTGCCGCGCACGTCGCCGTAGCGCAGCGCCCGCACGAGGGCGGGCATCGCCGACATCAGGTGCGCGACGTCGGTGTCGACCGCGGCCCGGTCGGCGAGGGCGCGCATCACGGTGGGCAGCGCGTCGCCGAGGTCGGCGAGCAGGCAGCGCTCCGCCACCGAGGTGAGGTCGCCGAGCGTGCCGGCGCCGGTGGCGATCGCCTCCGCGCGGGCCGTGGCCGCGCCCTGGACGGTGGTGCCCCACGCGCTCGCCTCGATCAGCTCGACGTCGAACTCCGGCCGCCACGCCAGCGTCCACGTCTCGCGGAACGTGCCCTTGGACCGGCCCGCCGCGGCCGGGACGCCCCAGTCGACGTGCAGGAGGCGGAGCCGGTGCAGCAGCCGGCTGCGCTCCAGGTCCGTGGGTTTGCGCAGGTCGAGGTCCTGCTCCTTGTCGAGCGCGGCCGGCTTCAGCCGCAGCCGCCGCTGCTGCGCCTGCAGGTCGCGCTGGAGCGGCACCATCGGGGTCCGCTCCGGGACGGCGCCGAGCCGCTCCCCGACGACCATGCGCCGCTGGATCAGCTCGACCGGCAGGTCGGCGCCCTCGCACAGCACCGCCCGGGTCGCCTCGGTCACCTCGTCGAGCCCGGCGAGCGGGCGGCCCCGCAGCGCGGCGAGCGCCTCGGCGAGCCGGACGGCCTCGATCACGTGCGCCGAGGAGACGTGCAGGTCCTCGTCGCGCAGGACGCGGGCGGCGGCGGTGAGCCACCGCTCGACGGGCCGGTCGGGGGCGGTGAACAGGTGGTGGTACCAGCCGGGGGACCGGACGCCCGCCCCGTACCCGGAGCGCCCCGCCAGCCGCCCGTGCGTCCACGGCACCCACGTCATCGCGACCTTGGCCTTCGGCAGGCCGCGCAGCGTCCGGTCGTCCCGGGCGGCCGGGACCTTGGCCCGCAGGGCGGGGACGTGCCACGCGCCGCACACCACGGCGACGCGCTCGTGGCCCTCCTTGAGGGTGCGGCGCAGCGTCCGCCGCATGTGCGCCTCGCGCTGCTCCTCCCGCCGCAGGTGGCCGGGCGGGAGCCCCGCGGACGCGGCGCCCTCCGGGAGCTCGGCGAGCTGCTCGCGCAGCTCGGTCATCGCCTCGGCGATCGCCGGGAACGGCGACGGGCCGCCGCCGCGGTGCTCGACGACGTCGTCCCACCACCGCTCGGCGTCGTCGTACCCGGCGGCCTTCGCGAGCCAGCCCAGCGGGTCGAGCCGGATGCCCTCCGCCGGCTCCGGCGGCGCGCCGGCCTCGCCCTCCGGCTCGGGGCCCTGCTGTTCGGACTCCTCGTCCGCGTCGTCGGACGGGACGAGCTGGTGCGCGGCCGGAAGGTCGCAGAAGCGCACCGGGACCCCCGCCCCGAGGGCGTACCGGATCGCCTGCCATTCGGGGCTGAACTCGGCGAACGGCCAGAACGCGGCCTTGCGGCCGCTCCCGCGGCCCCCGCCGGTGTCGCCGGCGGGGGCGGGCGAGTAGGCCAGCAGCGCCACCGGCGGCGCCATCGCGGGGTCGCCGGCCAGCTCCACGATCGGGTCGGCCTCCGGCGGGCCCTCGATCAGCACCGCGTCCGGCTTGAACTCCTCCAGGGCGCCGCGCAGCGCCCGCGCCGAGCCGGGCCCGTGGTGGCGGATCCCGTAGACCTCGACGTGGCTCAAGACACCTCCCGGCACGCGCGGTAGAAGTCGCGCCACTCCGGCCGGTCGCGGACGACCGCCTCCAGGTACTCCTGCCACACCACCCGGTCCGACACCGGGTCCTGGACGACGGCGCCGACGATCCCGCCCGCCACGTCCGCGGCGCGCAGCACCCCGTCGCCGAAGTGCGCGGCCAGCGCCAGCCCGCCGGTCACGACCGAGATGGCCTCGGCGGTGCTGAGCGTCCCGCTGGGCGACTTGAGCTTGGTCCGCCCGTCGGCCGTCACGCCCGCGCGCAGCTCGCGGAACACGGTGACGACGCGGCGGATCTCCTCCAGGCCCGCCGGGGACTCCGGCAGCTCCAGCCCCGCGCCGATCTGGTCGACGCGGCGCGCCACGATGCCGACCTCCTCCTCGACCGACTCGGGCAGCGGCAGCACGACGGTGTTGAAGCGGCGGCGCAGCGCGCTGGACAGCTCGTTCACGCCCCGGTCGCGGTCGTTGGCGGTCGCGATGACGGTGAAGCCCTTGCGCGCCTGGACCTCGGTGTTCAGCTCCGGGACGGGCAGCGTCTTCTCCGACAGGACGGTGATCAGCGTGTCCTGGACGTCGGACGGCATCCGGGTCAGCTCCTCGATGCGGGCGACCGCGCCGAGCCGCATCGCGCGCATCAGCGGGCTCTCCACCAGCGCCTGCTCCGACGGGCCCTCGGCGAGCAGCCGCGCGTAGTTCCAGCCGTAGCGGATCGCCTCCTCCGCGGTGCCGGCCGTCCCCTGCACGAGGAGGGTGGAGTCGCCGCTGACGGCGGCGGCGAGGTGCTCCGACACCCACGTCTTCGCCGTGCCCGGCACGCCGAGCAGCAGCAGCGCCCGGTCGGTGGCCAGCGTCGCGACCGCGACCTCCATCAGCCGCCGCGGCCCCACGTACTTCGGGGTGATCGCCGTGCCGTCGGGCAGCTCGCCGCCGAGCAGGTACGTGGTGACGGCCCACGGCGACAGCCGCCAGCCGTGCGGGCGGGGCCGGTCGTCGTGCTCGGCCAGCCGCGCCAGCTCCCCGGCGTACTCCTGCTCCGCGTGCGGCCGCAGCACCGCCGGCGCCGTCCCTTCCGGGGGACGGCCCCCCGGGCCCTCCGGCAACTGCTTCTCGGTCACGAACTCAGCTCCTTCAACATCTCGGCTCGGAAGCGCAGGGTGTCGGTCAGGTCGGTGACGGCGCGCGGGACCGCCGCGCCCGCCTCGGCCGCGAGCGCGTCCAGGCGCGGCGCGGCGGCGGGGTCGAGCCGCTCGTGGGCGAGCCGGCACAGCTGGCCGACCAGGTGCTCCTCGCGGCGCGTCCCGCGTCCGGCGGCGGCGGTGAGGATCGCGAGCACCGCCGAGGCGAGCGCGCCCGTCCACGGCCCCGGCACCCGTTCGAGGACGCGCAGCAGGTCGATCTCGCCCTCGATCCAGCGGATCAGGCCGGCGGCCGCGGCGTCGCGCTCCGCCTCGGGCAGGACGGGCAGCAGCTCGGCGAGCGCCTCGGGCTCGTCCACCATGACGCCGCCCTTGAACAGCGCCCGCGCCCACTCCACGTCGTGCTGGATCAGCGCGGCACGGGCCCATCCGACGTGGACGTCGCGCCCGTCGGCCTCGGGCACCGGCAGGCACACGATCTCGATCGGCGGCAGCCCGAACAGCTCCGTCCAGGTGGCCAGCGGAGTGCGGGAGAGGACCTCGCGGAGCCACGCCGACCGGGCGCCCACCGGCTTGCCGCCCCTCGGCGCGAACGAGCCCGCCGGGTGGAACGGGATGCCGTCGCGCGCCATCTCCTCGTCGTGGGCGGGCGGCGGATCGACCTTGATCCACGTCTGCCGGCGGCCCCGCTCCGTGCGGGCCTCCGGTGCCAGGCAGGCGCGGGCGCGCGCCGCCATCCGCGCGCCGTAGGCGGAGCCGGGCAGCCGGGCCAGCAGGTCGGACGCGGTCTGCCGCACGTCCTTGCCGCGGTCCTCCAGGGCCGCTTCGAGGAACTCCTCGTCGGCGGGGGACAGGCCGTGCGCGAACGTGGCGAGGAAGGCGGCGCGGTCGGGCGCGGGCTCCTTCGCCCACGTCTCGCCGAGCAGCTCCCTGGCCCGTGCCGGGTCGGTCCCGCGCAGCCCGGTCAGGTAGGCGACGCGCCGGTTGCGCGTCCCGGTCGACCACACCTCGGGGCCGCCGCCGGGATCGTCGCCCGACCCGACCAGGTACGCCCAGTCGGTGTTCTGCAGCGCCAGCCAGACGCCGCGCCGGCCGGCCGCCGCCGCGATCGACGGCCGCAGCGCCCGGTCGCCGCGCCCGCGTTCGAGCAGGTCGGGCAGCGACTGGACGGGCACCCGCAGGCCGCGGGCCGCCGCCGCGTCCAGCCACTCCGGCAGCACCCGGACGTGCTCCCCGCCCAGGATCCGCCGCAGCCGGGCCGCCGCGGGGGCGGGGACGACCGGGGCGTCCTCCACCGGGGCGAGCGCCACCGGGACCGGGGCCGCCGGGGGGACGCGCCCGGCCCGGCGCCGGACGGCCAGCAGCGCCGCCTGGTCGAGCAGCCGCCCGGCCCTGTCATCGGCGGCGCCATCGGCGGCCTGCCCGCCGGCGGGGGCCTCGGGCAGCACGGGCGGGTCGCGCCGCTCGGTGCCCAGCAGCGCCGCGGTCACGTGCTCGCTCCACCCGCTCACAGGACCACCGCTCCCTCGGTCTCGTGCCAGGCGGCCAGCGGACGCAGGCCGCGCGGACTCCACTCCCCGGCGAGCGTCACCGGCCCGCCGCCCGACAGCGCGAGCAGCCGCCACGGGTCGGCCATGCGGAGCGGCAGCGCGTCCCCGGCGGCGTCGGCCGCGTACAGGCCGCCGTCCCCGGCGCGGGCCAGCCGGACGTCCGCCAGCGTCGCCGGCCAGCGGTCGAGCCACGGATCCCGCGCGAGCGCCGCGGCGTGCTCGTCCAGGAACCCCGCGACGGACGTCCCGCCGGGCGTGCCCGGGACCGCGGTCCCGAACCGCTCGGCGACCAGCGCCCGCAGCGGCTGCGAACCCGGGTAGAACGCCAGCTCGGCGTCGACCTCCGTGCCCACGGGGAGCGACGCGTCCAGCGACGTGCCCGGCGCGGAGAACGACAGGACGAGCGCCGGCCGGCCGGTCCGCCGGCCGCGCAGCCACACCCGCCGCGTCGTCAGCACGTCCTGCGCGGTGTCGCGCGACCCGGTCACGCACCACCGGTCCCGGACGCGCTCTCCCGCGGTGGTGACCTCCTCCTGCGGGACGGTGAACCCGACGCGGGACCGGACGGTCTCGCGCAGCCCCTCCGGCAGCTCGTCCCGCCGCCGATGGGCCCGCACCAGCAGCCGCAGCAGCGCGTACTCCGCCAGCAGGCGGTCGGGCCAGCCGGGCGTCCCCGGGATCGCGGCGAGGCCCCTGACCTGCCCGGCGAGGGCGCCCGCCTGCGCGTCGACGAGCCGCCGCGCGACGTCGTCCCACATCTGGTACCGCGCCTTCGCCGCCTGGGCGAGCCCGTGCGCGACCTGGTCGCGCAGCCACCGGTCGAGCTCGGCGAGCCCCTCCTCGACCCGCCGCTCCCGCCGCTCGGCGGTCTTCGGGTCCTTGCCCCGGCCCTCGTCGCCGCCCTTGCCCGCCGCGGCCCGCCGCTGGGCGGCCCGGCCGGCGCGCTCCCGGCGGCCCGCCAGCCATTCGGCGGCCCACCCGGCGCGCGCCCCGTCCGCCACCGAGCCCTCGCTCCAGAGGAGCAGGAGCCCGAGGACGTGCTTGCACGGGATCTTCCGGCTCGGGCACGAGCACCGGAACGCCGGCTCGGTCAGATCGACGGCGGCCCGGTACACCGACTTCCCGGAGCCCTGGCACTCACCCCAGACCGCCTCGCCGTCGCACCCCGTCCCGTCCCACTTGGCCGGCTTGGCGACGCCTCCGGCCGCCTTCACGGCCGCCGCGTCGGGCGCGAGCCCGAGCACCTGGTCGCGGCTCCATCGTTCGCTCACACAGCCGAAACTATCGGTGCCCCCCGACAGTCCAGGGCGCCCCGGCCGGCCGCCGGAACCGGTATCAGAAATCGGCCTGACCGGGCAGGCCGGGCAGGTCGGGCAGGTCGGCGTCCGGGACGAGGAGGGCGCCGCCCGCGAGGAGGGCGAGCAGCGCGGTCGCGCCGAACAGGCCGACCCAGGCCAGGCCCGGGACGCCGGTCAGGTGCGCGAGCTGGTCGGCGTCCGAGCTCGGCGCCATGTGCCGGGAGCGCATCCGCTGCAGCTCGATCACCGGGCGAGTGGCGGCGAACAGCAGGAACCAGGCGGCCAGGTACGCGAACCCGGCCTGCACCTCGGCGCTGCCCAGCCACGACACCGCGAAGACGATCGCGCCGGTGGCGACGACCGAGAGCACGCCGTAGGCGTTGCGGATCATGATGAGCATCGCGCCGAGCAGCGCGAGCGAGAACCACAGCATCAGCGTGATGCGGCCGGCGGCGAGCAGCAGCGCGAAGAACAGCCCGAGCAGCGGGGGAGTGACATAGCCCGCCAGCGCCGTGAAGATCATGCCGGGGCCGTGCGGCTTGCCGCGCGAGACCGTCACCCCGGAGGTGTCGGAGTGCAGCTTGATGCCGTCCAGCTTGCGGCCGGTGAGCAGCGCCACGAGCGCGTGCCCGCCCTCGTGGGCGATCGTCACGGTGTTGCGCGCGACGCGCCAGGTGGGGCCGTGCAGCACGGCCCCGAGCGCCACCAGGCCGACGAGGGCGACCAGCCACCACGGGGGATCGGGCTGCGTTCCCGTCACGCGGTCCCACAGGTCGGTGATGCTGATGTCGTCCACGTCCACCTCGGAGTCGTCGTCGCGATGCCCAACATTAGGACGTCGGGCATAACGCTCGCGTTCGGTTCGCCCCGGGCATTCGGTGATTCCCCGGACGGCACCGCCGCGAAAGCGGTTATTGTGCCCTTCGCCGCGGGGGTCGCGGCTGAGGGGTGCGGGTGATGAGCGAGAGCGCGGGGGCCGACGCGGACGCGCTCGCCGGGCGGTTCGCGCAGATGTTCGCGGCGCTGGCGGGCGGCATCGAGCGCGTCGTGCGCGGCAAGCGGGAGAAGGTCGAGCTGGCGCTGGTCTGCCTGCTCGCGGAGGGCCACCTCCTCGTCGAGGACGTGCCGGGCGTCGGCAAGACGACGCTGGCGCGGGCGATCTCGGCGTCGGTCGAGGCCGAGTGGGCGCGCATCCAGTTCACGCCCGACCTGCTGCCCAGCGACATCACCGGGGTCTCCATCTACAACCAGGGGACGAACGCGTTCGACTTCCACCCGGGGCCGATCTTCGCCAACCTTGCCGTCGCCGACGAGATCAACCGCGGCTCGCCGAAGACGCAGTCGGCGCTGCTGGAGGTCATGGAGGAGCGCCGGGTGACCGTGGAGGGCACCCCGCACCCCGTGCCGCGCCCGTTCATGGTGATCGCGACGCAGAACCCGGTCGACATGGACGGCACGTACCCGCTGCCGGAGGCGCAGCTCGACCGGTTCCTGATGCGGATCTCGATGGGCTACCCCGGCCACGAGGCCGAGGTGGCGCTGCTGGCGGGCGCCCCGACCGGCGCGATGCTCGACGCGATGCCGCCGGTGGTCGGCCGCGCGGACCTCGCCCGGATGATCGACTTCGCGCAGCGGCTGCACGTCGCGCCGCCGCTGCTCGACTATCTGGTGCGGGTCGTCGCCGCCACCCGCGAGCACGCCGACCTGCGGCTCGGCGCGAGCCCGCGGGCCGGCATCGCGCTGCTGCGGGCGGCGCGGGTGCGGGCGGCGGCGGCCGGCCGGTCCTACCTCGTCCCGGAGGACGTGAAGGCGCTCGCGGTCCCGGTGATCGCGCACCGGCTGATCGTGACGCCGGAGGCGGAGCTGCGCGGCCGGACCGGCGCGGACGTGGTCGCCGAGGCGCTGCGCAACGTGCCGACCCCGCAGGCCGCCGGCGTGTGAAGACCGTGCGGAGAGCCGGGATACTGACGCCGCTCGGCTGGGGGACGGCGGCCGCCTCGGTGCTGCTGTACGCGGCGGGCTGGCGCCTCGGCTACCCGGAGCCCGCCATGTTCGGGGTCGCCGGGCTCGCGGCGGTGGCGGGCGCGGTGCTGTGGACGCTGCCGCAGGTGAGACTGGACGTCCGCAGGGAGGTGGCACCGGCCAAGGTGGCGCGGGGCGAGCCGGCCGTGGGCGTCCTGCACGTCACCAACCGGGGGCGCGGGGCGCGGGGCGTGCGCGCCCGGGACGCGGCCGGGCCGGGCGCGGTCGAGGTCGACATCCCGCGGCTGCGGGCCGGCGCCACCCGCACCGTCAGCTACCGGCTGCCGACCGGCCGGCGCGGCGAGCTGCCGGTGGGGCCGCTGCGGCTGGAGCGCGCCGACCCGCTCCGGCTCGCCCGGCGGACCCGGGAGTACGGCGCGCCGGAGGTGCTGCTCGTCCGGCCGCGGACGGTGCCGCTGGCGCTGCTGCCGTCCGGGCGCGCCCACCACCTGGAGGGGCCGACGAGCGACCGGTCCCCGGCCGGGACGGCGACGTTCCACGCGCTGCGCGAGTACGTGGTCGGCGACGAGCTGCGGCACATCCACTGGAAGTCGTCGGCGCGGACGGGGACGCTGATGGTGCGCCGGCTCGTCGACGCGAGCCTGCCGACGACGACGGTGGTGCTGGAGGCGCGTCCCGGGGCGTGGCCCGAGCCCGACGACTTCGAGCTGGCCGTGGACGCGGCGGCGTCGGTGGCGGCGGCCGCGGCGGCGGCGCAGTTCCCGGTCCGCGTCCTCACCGGCGGCGGGCCGGTCGCCGAGACGCGCGGCGGGCCCGACGACCTGGAGACGCTGCTCGACCGGCTCACCTCGGTCGAGACCCGGGAGGGCGCCGGGTCGGTGGTGGACGCGGTGCGCCGGGTGCGCGGCGGCGGGTCGCTCGTGGCCGTGCTGGGCGGCGCCGTGGAGCTGGCCGGCATCGCGGCGGTGCGGAGCCGGTTCGACCGGGTGGTGGTGCTGCGGGTCCGGGCGGCGGAGCCCGCGTCCGCGCCGCCCGGCGTGCGGGTCGTCGACTTCGCCGACCTGGAGGGGCTCGCGGACGCGTGGCGGCGGCTCGGGAGGACCCGGTGACCCGGTACGCCTCGCTCGCGGTGACCGCCTGCCTCGCCGCGGTGTGCGGGCTGGCCTTCCACCGGGTCTTCGGGTACGGCCCGGTGGTCCCGGTCGCCGCCGTCGCCGCGGTCGTGCCGACCGTGCTGTGCGGGCTGCTGTCCGGCCCGCGCAAGGGCGGCGCCCCGTGGCCGCTGTGGATCTCCCTGGTGCTGACCATGGTCGCGTGGGCGGCCACCGTGACCCTCACCGTGCTGCGCCCCGCCCTCGCGGACGGGACGCTCCCGCAGACGCTCCGCGCCGGCGTGCTCAGCTCGTGGAAGGCGATTCTGACCACGCTGCTGCCCGCCCCGGCAGAGCCGGAGTACCTGGTCCTGGTCGCCGTCGTGGTGTGGCTCGCGGCGTTCGCGTCCGCCGAGCTGGCGCTGCGGACCTCGCTGCGCGCCGCCCCGTGCGTCCCCGCGCTCGCCGGGTGGGCGGTGGCGCTCCCGCTGGGGGTGGACGGGCCCGGCTCCAACCTGCCGCTCGCCGCGGCGACCGTGGTGCTGACGGCGGTCCTGGTGCTGCTCCGCGCCGAGGGGGACCTCGCGTGGCGGCCGCTCGCCGCCGGGGTGCCCGCCGCCGCGCTCCTCGGTGCGGTGGCGTTCGCGGCGGGCCCGGTCGTCCCGGTCGGCACGCGGCCCTACGACCCGCGTGAGCAGGTGCGGGCACCGCCGCCGCAGCTGCGCGACGGCGTCAGCCCGCTCGACCGCGTCGGGGGTTGGCTGCTGCGGCCGGGCGAGGTGCTGTTCACGGTCCAATCCGGCCGCACCGAGCTGGAGCGGCTCGCCGTCCTCGACCGGTTCGACGGGGTGACGTGGTCGTCGACGGCCCGGTTCGTCCCCACCGGGAGCCGGGTGCCGGAGCATCCCACGCCGGGGGTGGAGCACGAGGTCGAGCAGCGGATCACGATCCACGGCCTGATCGGCGTGTGGGTGCCCGCGCCCGACCGGCCCCGGCGGGTCGACGGGCTTCCCGTCGTCGTCGACCCGGACAGCGGTGCGCTCGCCGCCGGGGAGCCGCTGCGGCCCGGCCAGAGCTACCGCGTCACGTCCGTCGTCCCCGAATGGACGGCCGGCGACCTCGCCGGCGCGGCGTTCGCGACCGACGCCGAGGCCAGGGCGGCGCTCCGGATGCCGTGGGGGCCGGGGGCGACGGAGCCGCCCGCCCAGCTCGCCGGGTTCCGGCGGTTCGCGGAGGGCGCGACGCGGGGGGCGGGCTCGCCGGTCGAGAAGGCCGCGCTGCTCGCCGAGGGCCTCAGGACGCACGCCGCCTACGACGTGACCGCGCCGCCCGGGCACGGCTACCGGCAGCTCGACTACTTCCTCGCCGAGAGCAGGCGCGGCACCCCCGAGCACTTCGCGACCGCGTACGCGCTGCTCGCCCGCACGATCGGCATGCCGTCCCGGGTCGTGGTCGGGTTCCGCGGGGGGCGGCGCGCGGGCGACGCCGTCCAGGTCCGGTCGGGGGACGTGCTGGTCTGGCCCGAGATCAAGTTCAAGGACCTCGGCTGGGTCCGCTTCAACCCGCTCCCGGACTCCGCGCGCCGCTCGAACCAGGACGACTCGGTCGCCGCGGGGGAGACGGAGCAGAAACTGGAGCAGGCGCAGAAGAACGCGGCGTCCCAGGCACGCGGCGAAGGCCCGGCCCCCGCCGAGGAGAAGGAGACGGGGGAACCCGCCGCCGCGGGCGGCGGTTCGCCCACGCCGTGGTGGGTGTTCGCGTCGGCCGCGGCGGCGGCGCCGGCCGCCGGCTACCTGCTCGCCGTCCTGGCCGCTCCCGCCCTGCGCCGACGCCGCCGCCGCGCGGGGCCGCCCGCCGCGCGCATCGCCGGCGCCTGGCACCAGGCCCTCGACCACCTCGCCGACGTCGGCCTGTCCACGGCGCGGACGCTGACCGCGCACGAGGTCGCCGGGTTCGGGGCGTCCGCGGTCGGCGCCGACGCGCACGGGCACCTGAGGCCGCTCGCCGACCTCGTCAACCACAGCCGCTTCTCCGCGGCCCGGCCGGACCCGGCAGCCGCCGACCGGGCCTGGGAGCACTCCGACGCGGTGGGACGCCTCGTCACCGCCAAGGCGGGCCGCCTCCGTCGGCTCCGGCGCCGCCTGCACCCCCGGTCGCTGACGGGCCGGTCCGGTACGCCGGCCCCGCCGCTCGGGGCCGCCCGCACCGGGCGCGGCGGCTACGGTGGCCGCATGCGACCGTGGAGAGAGCGCCCGTGACGCCCCGCGCCGTCCGCCCACCGGACCGCGACGACCTCGACCGTGCGTGGCGGGCCGTCTCCTCCGTACTCGACCCGACGCCCCTGGTGCCGTCCCCGCTGGCGCCCGGCGCCCTGCTGAAACTGGAGACGTTCCAGCCGACCGGCGCGTTCAAGGTGCGCGGCGCGCTCGCGGCCGTCGCGGCGCTGCCGCCGGGCCGCCCGGCCGTCACGGCGAGCGCGGGCAACCACGGCCTCGGCATGGGCCACGCGGCGGCCCGGTCCGGCGCCGACGTCACCGTGGTCGTGTCCACCCGGGCGTCCCCGGTGAAGACCGACAGGATCGGCGGGTACCCGGTGCGGCTCGTCCGGCACGGGACCACCTACGACGAGGCCGAGGCGCACGCGCTGACGCTGCCCGGCCACTACGTCTCGCCCTACAACGACCCGGCGGTCATCGCGGGGCAGGGCACCATCGGCCGCGAGCTCGAACGACAGCTCGAACGGCAGGCCGGCGGGCCCCTCACGGTCATCGCGCCGGTCGGCGGCGGCGGGCTGCTCGCCGGGCTCGCCCTGTGGGCGCGGGACCGGCCGGACGTCCGGCTGGTCGGCGTCGAGTCGGCGGTGTCGCGCGGCGTCGCCGCCTCGGTGGCGGCCGGGCGGGTCGTCGAGGTCGAGGTCGGCGAGACGTTCGCCGACGGCCTGCCCGGCAACCTGGAGCCCGGCAGCGTCACCCCGGGGATGATCGGCCGGGACGCGGAGCTGACCGCGGTCACCGACGACCAGATCCGGGCGGCGATGCGCTGGCTGTTCCGCGAGCACGGGCTCGTCGCCGAGGGCGCGGGCGCCGCCGGGGTCGCCGCCGTCCTCGCCGGGAAGATCGAGGTCACCGGGCGGCCCGTGCCGATCATCACCGGCCGGAACATAACAATTCCGACGTTCATTGACGCGATTCGCGAAAACTGAGCAACTACCTATTCGCGAAATCACCGACATTCCTGGCCCGCCGCCCGCTACCGTGCGAGCGAACCGGGGGAAGGTGATCAAGCGTCATGCGGACAGCGGTCCAGGGATGGTTCCGCCGCGACCGCCTCACGGGGCAGGTCGCGGCCGGGCTGGTCGGCGTGCTCGTGGTGGCCGCGGCCGTGTACGGGGTGGGCATCGCGAGTGCCGAGTACCGCCTCGCCGACGTCGGCGCGTGGCTGACCGCCAAGAGCAGGGGCGCCGTCGTCCACGTCAACGGACCCGCCGCCAAGGTGGACGGCAAGGCCGGCGTGATCCCGCACATGCGCGGGCACAACGTCAAGATCGTCCAGGACGGCGCCACGATCCTGATCGTCGACCTGGACACGGGCGTGGTCAGCCGCCTCGACCCGTCCCAGCTGAGCATCGGCCAGAGCCGCTCCCTCGGCAGGGGCGTCCAGGTCCTCGCGGGCGCCGGGAAGGCGTACACGGTCGACTCGGTCAAGGGCGTCGTCCAGCAGATCGACCCGGTCGGCCTGACGCCGGTCGGCGCGTCCGCGACGCTGCCGCCGGTCCTCGGCCAGGCCGGGGTCGACGGCACGGGGACGCTGTGGGTGCCCGTCTCGCAGAAGGGCGAGGTCGCGGCGTTCCGGGACGGCGCGCTCCAGCCGCCCGTCCGGGTCGGCGCGCCCGGCGCCGGCCTGGCGCTGACCATCGCCGCCGGGCACCCCGTCGTCACCGACTCCACCGCCGCCACCGCCACCGTCGTCCGGTCCGGGTCGCCGCTCACGATCGCCCTGCCGACGACCGTGCGGCGCGCGGGCCGCGGCGGTGTGCTCGCCCCCGCGCACACCGAGGGCAGGATCGTCCCGCTGCTGGTGCCCGGCACCGGCTCCCTGGTCACCGTCGACACCGACACCGGCCGGTACTCCAGCGCCCGGCTGCCGATGCCGCGGCACCGGTACCGGCCGCCGCAGGTGCTCGGCGCGAAGGTCTACATTCCCGACGAGACGGCCGGCGCGCTGATCGTGTACGACTCGGCCGCCAACCGGTTCGACCGCCCGGTCCCGGTGACGAACCGGCCGGCCAGGCTGGACGTGTTCGTCAAGGACGGGCTGCTCTGGGCCAACGACCCGGCCGGCCCGAACGCCGTCGTGGTCGACCGGGGGAACGCGCACCGGGGCGTCGACAAGTACCGGGACCGGGTCGCGGGCGGCCCGCGGCGCCGGACGATCCCGCTGCCCGGCGACGGGGACGCCCCGCCGTCCGGCCGGCCGTCCCCGCGGGGGACCCCGGCGGCACCGCCGTCCCGCCCCGCGGCGCCCGGCGCGCCGCCGTCCGCGCCCGGCAACGTCTCCGTCGCGCCCGGTGCGGGGA
Source organism: Actinomadura sp. GC306 (assembly GCF_004348665.1). Classification (GTDB taxonomy): domain Bacteria; phylum Actinomycetota; class Actinomycetes; order Streptosporangiales; family Streptosporangiaceae; genus Spirillospora. The sequence continues at coordinate 15,159 of NZ_SMKM01000146.1, forward strand.
CGATGCGGATCGACTTCCAGCCGTCACGGGGCGACGGCATCGCCGGGTACGTGCTGAAGGACGTGCCCTCCGGGCTGTCGGTGAGCCCGTCCGCCATCGCCCCCGGAGCCGGCCCCTTCACCTTCACGGTCGCCGGCGGCGACTGCGGGACCGAGTACCGGTTCCGCGTGGCCGTCCGCTACCGCGACGGCCGGGGCAGGACACGCGAGGTGCCCTCGGCGGCCAGCGACCCCGTCCGCCCGTGCGTGACACCGGGCACGCCGACCGGACTGGCGGCGAAGGCGACGGCGTCCGGCGCGCAGGTCTCCTGGACGGCCGCGCCCGGCGGCGGCTCGACGAGCTACCGGCTGACCTGGACCGGGCCCGTCAGCGGCGGCAAGACCGTCACGGCCACATCCGCGACGCTCGCCGACGTGTGGTCCAACGGCGACTACACCTTCTCCGTCACGCCCGTCAACGGCGCCGGAACCGGCGCCGGCGCGACGCTCGGCACCACGCTGACCGGCCCGGCCGGCACCTACGCCGTGACGCGCAACGGCGGCTCCGACGGCTACATCAAAGCGGAGGCGAGCCACACCAGCTCCACCGTGGCCACCATGCGCGACAACAACGGCGAGAACGTCACCGTGCACTGCAAGAAGCAGGGCTCCTACTACCAGCACCCCAGCGACTCCAACCTCGCCGGCGACATGTACACCAAGATCACCTGGCAGGGGCACACCGGCTACGTGATCGGCTACCTGGTCGGCACGCCCGGCGCCTGGACGAGCTTCAGCGGCCCGGCCGTCTGGAAGTGCTGACCGTCCGGCGGAGCGGCCCGCGAACCGGCGGGACGGCCCGGCTCAGCCCGTCCGGTTCGCGCTGATGCAGGCGGGCGCCGACCATGACACGTCGGGGGCCTGGCCCTGGTTGAGCCGCAGCACCGCGCCCACCTTGAAGCAGTAGCGGGTCCGCGGCCGCAGGCCGGGCATGGTCGCCGACCGGGAGCCGGCCTGGGCGGTGACGAGCGGGTCCGTGCCGGCGGGCGCCTGCCGGATGAGCAGCGGCAGCTCCCGCGCGGCGGGCGGCAGCGTCCAGGTGAGCACGGCCGTGGGG
>NZ_SMKM01000147.1 GCF_004348665.1 Actinomadura sp. GC306
CTCCATAACAACAACACGCCGCAAGTCAACGGGAAAGGGGAGGGGGTTAGGGTCGGGGCATGGATGGTGTGGGCTTGCGGCGGGACGGGTTCGTTGCGGAGATCGTGCTGGATCGGGCTGAGGCGCTGAACGCGCTGTCGACGGCTATGGCGCGGCGGCTCGCCAGCGTGTGCGCGGAGGTGGCGGCGGACGACCAGGTCCGCGCGGTGGTGCTGAGCGCCGCCGGCGAGCGGGCGTTCTGCGTCGGCGCCGACCTCAAGGAGCGCAACGCGATGACCGACGCGGAGATCATGGCCCAGCGGCCGGTGTTCCGCGCCGCGTTCGGCGGCGTCCTGAACCTGCCGCAGCCGGTCGTCGCGGCCGTGCACGGGTTCGCGCTCGGCGGCGGCTGCGAGTTCGCGCTGTCCGCCGACCTGATCGTGGCGGACGAGACGGCCGTGTTCGGGCTGCCCGAGGTGCGGGTCGGGCTCGTGCCCGGCGGCGGCGGGACGCAGCTCGCCCTGCGCCGCCTCGGCCCCGCCAAGGCCGCCGACCTGGTGTTCACCGGCCGCCGACTGGATGTGGACGAGGCCGTCGAAATCGGGCTCGCCGACCGGAAGGTTCCGGCGGGGGCGGCGCGTGATGAGGCGCTGGCACTGGCCAAGGTGATCGCGCAGAACTCGCCGGTGGCCGTCCGCGCCGCCAAGCGCGCCCTCCGCCAAGGCAACGGCGTCGGCCTCGACGCGGGGCTCGACCTGGAGGAGAACGCCTGGCGCACCGCCGCCGCCTCCGCCGACCGCCGCGAGGGCATCGCCGCCTTCGCCGAGAAGCGCGACCCCGTCTGGCCGTCCTGATCCGGGTCAGCCGGTGTTCTGCAGGCCGGCGGCCACGCCGTTGACTGAGAGGAGGAGCAGCGCCTCGAGGTGGGTGCGCTCCTCGTCGTCGGTCACGCCTGCGCGGAGGGCCGTGAGGGCTCGTAGTTGCAGGTGGGAGAGGGCGTCCACGTACGGGTTGCGCAGCTCGACCGCCCGGGACAGGACGCGGCGGTTCTCCAGCAGGCGGTCGTGGCCCGTCACCGCCAGGACGAGGCGGTGGGTGCGGTCGTACTCGGCGAGGACGGTATCGGTGAGTTCCGGGCGGTCGCCCAGCGCCAGGTAGCGCTCGGCGATCGCGCGGTCCGACTTGGCCAGGCTCATCTCGGCGTTGTCGAGGAGGGTGTTGAACAGCGGCCACGACTCGTACGCCTCGCGGAGCGCCGTCAGGTCGCGGCCGTCCGCGGAGACGGCGGCGAGGCCGCTGCCGAGGCCGTACCAGCCGGGGAGGTTGACGCGGGTCTGCGTCCAGGCGAAGACCCACGGGATGGCGCGCAGGTCCTCCAGGCCGCGGGCCGCCTTGCGGCGGGCGGGGCGGGAGCCGATGCGCAGCCCCGAGATCTCCTCCAGCGGGCTGACCTGGGAGAACCAGGCGGCGAAGTCCGCGGTCTCGACGAGCGAGCGGAACGCCGCCTCGGCCGCCTCGCTGATCTTGTCGGCGAGCGGGCGGTAGCGGGCGGCTGCCTCGCGGGCGCGGTCCTGGACGGCGCCGGTCGAGGCGAGCAGCACCGCGCTGGTGACCTGCTCGACGTGCCGCCTGGCGATCTCGCGCTGGCCGTAGCGGGCGAAGATGACCTCGCCCTGCTCGGTGACCTTGAAGCGGCCCGCGACCGAGCCGGGCGCCTGCGCGAGGATCGCGCGGTTGGCGGGGCCGCCGCCGCGGCCGAGGGAGCCGCCGCGGCCGTGGAACAGCGTCAGCCTGATGTCGTTGCGGGCCGCCCACGCGGCGAGCGCCTCCTGCGTGTCGTAGAGGCGGAGGGTGGCGCTGGCCGGGCCGAGCTGCTTGGCCGAGTCGGAGTAGCCGAGCATGACCTCCAGCCGGCGGCCGGTGTCGTCCAGGCGGCGCCGCACGGCCGGGATCGCCAGCATCCCGTCCAGGACGGACGGGGCGCGTTCGAGGTCCTCGCCGGTCTCGAAGAGGGGGATGACGTCCAGGACGGGCGCCTGCTCGCCGAGGGACGCGGCGAGTTCGTGGACGTTCGCGACGTCCTCGGCGGAGCGGGTGAACGAGACGATGTAGCGGTGGCAGGCGCGGACGCCGAACCGGCCCTGGATCCACGCGATGACGCGGAGGGTTTCGAGGATCTCCTCGGTCATCTCCGATCGCGGCCCGCCCGCGGCCAGCTCCCGCAGCGCCGTCTCGTGCAGCTCGGAGTGCTGCCGGATCTCCAGCTCGGCGAGGTGGAAGCCGAACGTCTCGACCTGCCAGACGAGCTGCTGGACGCGCCCGTACGCCTGCCGGGCGGCGCCCGCCCCGGCCAGGGAGTCCTGGACGGTGCGCAGGTCGGCCAGCAGCTCGTCCGGGGAGCCGTAGGCGAGGTCGGCGTCGCGTTCGCGGGTCGCGGCGATCCGGGCGGCGGCGTGCAGCAGGACCTGGCGGTGCGGTTCGCCGGGCGACCGCTTGGCGATCCCGGCGAGCAGCCGGGGGTGCGCGGTGCGGGCGGCGGCGAGGAGGTCGCGCAGCGCCGCCGACGCGGGCGTGGTCGTCTCGTGGACGGTCAGCTCCCGGCCGATGCGCGCGCAGGCGTTCTCCAGCGCGCGCAGGATGTGGTCGGCCTGGATCATGATCGCTTCGCGGGTGACCTGCGCGGTGACGTAGGGGTTGCCGTCGCGGTCGCCGCCGATCCAGCTGCCGAACCGCACGTAGGGCCGCGCCTTCGGCGGGCGGGTGCCGGTGCGGCCCCCGTCGAGCGCCCCGTCGAGGAGGGCATGGTCCAGCGCGCGGTAGATGTGCGGGACGACCCGGAACAGCGTCTCGTCGAACGCGGCCATCGCGGTGCGGACCTCGTCCAGGGGGTCGAGCTTGGTGGTCCGGCGCAGGGCAGTCCGCCACAGCAGGTCGATCTCCTCGCGGAGGCTGCGCTCGATCTCCGCGCGCTCCGACGCGCCGGGCGCGCCGTCCAGCCGCGTCATCAGGTCGCTGACGCGCTGGATCGCGGTGACGACGGCGCGCCGCCGGGCCTCGGTCGGGTGGGCGGTGAAGACGGGCCGGAACTCCAGGCCGTCGACGAGGCCGTCCAGGTCGGCGTCCCCGGTGGCGCGGATGTGCTCGACGGTGGCCGCGACCGAGCCGGGGACGGTGTCGCCGGTGTCGCGCTCCCGCAGCGTCCGGATGCGGTGGTGCTCCTCCGCGAGGTTCGTCAGGTGGAAGTAGACGGTGAACGCGCGGGCGACCTGCTCGGCACGTTCCAGCGGGTACCCGTCGGCGATGGCGGCGGCCTCCGCGCCGGACGCCTCGCCGCGGCGGGCGGCGATCACGGCCTGGCGGAGCCGTTCGACGTCGTCCAGCAGCCCCTGGCCGCCGTACTCCACCAGGGAGTCGCCGAGCATCGCGCCGAGCAGCCGCACGTCGCGGCGCAGCGGCTCGGGCAGGTCCTGCCGGAAGGTCTCACGCGTCTTCGTAGCCACCCGCCCCAGCGTAACCAGACCCGGAGAGCGGCCCCCGCCCGCATCGGCGGCATCAGTGTCCGGTTACCCTGGCCCGCATGGCGACGGAAGCCCCTGAACCCCCGGTGGAGTACGACGTCCACACCACGGCGGGAAAGATCGCGGACCTGGAGCGGCGCAGGTACGAGGCCGTGCACGCCGGCTCGGCGCGGGCGGTGGAGAAGCAGCACGCCAAGGGCAAGATGACGGCCCGGGAGCGGATCGACGCGCTGCTCGACCCCGGCTCGTTCGTCGAGTTCGACGAGATGGCGCGGCACCGCTCCACGAACTTCGGCATGGAGAAGAACCGCCCCTACGGCGACGGCGTCGTCACCGGGTACGGCACGGTCGACGGGCGTCCCGTGGCGGTGTTCAGCCAGGACTTCACCGTCTCCGGCGGCTCCCTCGGCGAGGTCTTCGGCGAGAAGATCTGCAAGGTCATGGACCACGCGGTCAAGACCGGCTGCCCGGTGATCGGCATCAACGACTCCGGCGGCGCGCGGATCCAGGAGGGCGTGGTCGCGCTCGGCCTGTACGCCGAGATCTTCAAGCGGAACGTGCACGCGTCCGGCGTCATCCCGCAGATCTCGCTGGTCATGGGGCCGTGCGCGGGCGGCGCCGTGTACTCCCCGGCGATCACCGACTTCATCGTCATGGTCGACCAGACCTCGCACATGTTCATCACCGGCCCCGACGTGATCAAGACGGTGACCGGCGAGGAGGTCACGTTCGAGGAGCTCGGCGGCGCGCACTCGCACAACTCCAAGTCGGGCGTGGCGCACTACCAGGGGTCCGACGAGGACGACGCGATCGAGTACGTCAAGGCGCTGCTGTCGTACCTGCCGTCCAACAACCTCTCCGACGCGCCCGCGTTCGACGTCCCCGTCGACCCGGCGGAGCTCGTCGAGGAGCTGGACACCCTCATCCCGGACTCGCCGAACCAGCCGTACGACATGAAGACCGTCATCGAGCACGTCGTGGACGACGGCGAGTTCCTCGAGGTCCAGGAGCTGTACGCGCCGAACATCATCGTCGGGTTCGGCCGGGTCGAGGGCCGCTCGGTCGGCATCGTCGCCAACCAGCCGATGCAGCTCGCCGGGACGCTCGACATCGACGCCTCGGAGAAGGCCGCGCGGTTCGTGCGGACGTGCGACGCGTTCAACGTGCCGGTGCTGACGTTCGTGGACGTCCCCGGCTTCCTGCCCGGCACCGGCCAGGAGTGGAACGGGATCATCCGGCGCGGCGCGAAGCTGCTGTACGCGTACGCCGAGGCGACCGTCCCACTGGTCACGATCATCACGCGGAAGGCGTACGGCGGGGCCTACGACGTCATGGGCTCCAAGCACCTCGGCGCCGACATCAACCTGGCGTGGCCGACCGCGCAGATCGCGGTGATGGGCGCGCAGGGCGCGGTCAACATCCTGTACCGGCGGGAGCTCGCCTCCGCGGACGACCCGGACGTCCGCCGCGCGGAGCTGATCACCGAGTACGAGGACACGCTCGCCAACCCCTACGTCGCGGCCGAGCGCGGCTACATCGACAACGTGATCAAGCCGTCGGAGACGCGCGGGCAGGTCGTGCGGGCGCTGCGGGCGCTGCGCGAGAAGCGGCAGACGCTGCCGCCCAAGAAGCATGGGAACATCCCGCTCTGACCCGACCCTCCCAGAAGGTCAGGAGAATCCGTGACCGCTGACGACAAGCCCTTCCTCCAGATCGTCCGGGGCGACCCGGGGCCGGCGGAGATCGCGGCGCTCGTGGCCGTGCTGACCGCCCGCGCCCGGGCGGCCGCCGCCGCCCGGGACGGCGGCGGGGCCGCCGCGGGCGGTGCCCGGCCGTCGCGCTGGTCGGACCGCTCCCGGCTGGTCCGCGCGACGCTCGCGGACGACCTGCGGCCGCGCGGCGCGGGCGCGTGGCGGGCCAGCGCCCTGCCGCACTGACCCCGAGGCCCGCACCCTCCCCCACCACCTGCGGCGGCCCGCGCGACGCGATGTCGCGCGGGCGGCCCGCCGGGTTCCCGGCACGACGTTGTCACGGCGGTTCACACCCAGGGGCGGCCCGGCACGAATAAGGTGGAAGGCCATGGCCACCTCGGAGTTCGTTCCCCAGCCCGCGCGGTACGCGATTTTCGTCGACGCGGGGTACCTTTACGCGGCCTCCGGTGCCCTGCTGCTGAGCTGCGGGTCCAGGCGCGAGTACCGCGTCGCCGCCGAGAAGCTCATCAAGGCGCTGACCAGCCACGCCGACGACCAGCTGCTCGGCGAGCTGCTGCGGGTGTACTGGTTCGACGCCGCGCCGAAGCGGCAGCCGACCGTCGACCAGCGCGTCATCGCGAACCTGCCGCTGGTGAAGCTGCGGCTCGGGAACCTGAACGCCCAGGGCCAGCAGAAGGGCGTGGACGCCCAGCTCCGCGCCGACCTGGAGGCCCTCGCCCGGCACCGCGCCATCACCGACGCGGTGCTGCTGGCCGGCGACGAGGACATGCTGCCCGCCGTCGAGGCCGCCCAGCGCTACGGCGTGCGCGTGCATCTGTGGGGGGTCGAGCCGACGCACGGCTCCAACCAGGCCGAGTGGCTGGTGTGGGAGTCCGACACGGTCGAGGTGCTGCCCGCCGACTTCCTGCGCCCCTACTTCACCAAGGCGAAGGTGCTGCCGGTCCCCGCGCCGGGGAGCGCCGCCGCCGTCCGGGACGCCGCGGCCGCCGCGCAGCGCACCAGCCCCGTCCCGTCGCCGTCGCAGGTCTTCGCCGGGCGCCCCCCGGCGGTGAAGCCGACGCCGGGCGTCCGCACCGCCGTGACCGTCCCGGCCGGGGCGACGCCCGCGACGGTGGCCGCGTCGATGCACTCCGCGCCCGCGACCAGCGACGGCAAGCTCGGGCCCGACCGCGACCACATGCTGGAGATCGGCGAGCACGTCGCCCAGAAGTGGATCTTCGAGCGGGGGCGGGACAACATCCGCGACCTGCTGCCCGGCCCGATCCTGCCGCCGGTCATCGACAAGGAGCTGCTGATCGAGGCCGAGAAGGAGCTGGGCTCCTCGCTGCGGCCCTACCAGGAGGCCCGCACCTGGCTGCGGGACGGCTTCTGGGAGCGCGTGTACCGCGAGTTCGGCATCGGCTTCGGCAAGTCCGACTAGCGCCCGTCCCACCCGCGTCCGGCCGCGCGTCCGCCCCCACGTCCGGTGGCGTGACCACGTTTCGCGGTTGACCGGACACGGACGGTCGTCCCCCGGTAAGGTCCCCGCCTGGTGAGGGGAGGGCCGTGCAGGGACGCCGGGCAGGACGATCACGGGCGATGCGCCCGTGGGCCGTGCTCACCTGCGCCGTGGTGGCCGGCGGGGTCCTGGCCGGATGCGAGTCGCCGGTCCCGTTCCACCGGCCCGGGGAGGGCTCCCCGGACGGCCCGGTCCTGGGGCTCGGCGGCCCGGCGCCGTACCTGAGCGCACAACCCGACGCCGAAGCCCGCAGAAGCGGTGACCGCGTCCCCGGCGAGGTCCCGCTGGTGCCGGCGGGCGGGCACGTCTACGCCGCCACCGGGCCCGGAATGATGGCCCCGCACGCGCGGGAGGTGCCCGCGCGGCTCTACGTCGCGCACGGGCGGGCCATCGACGTCATCGACGCCGGCACGATGCGGACCGTCGGGCGGCTGCACACCGGCGCGGCGGCCTCGCGGGTCGTGCCGTCCTGGGACCTGCGGCGCCTCTGGGCCACCGATCCCGCACGCGGCACGCTCGTCCGGTTCGGGCCGCTCGGCGGGGTGCGCGGCCGCCCGGTGCAGGCCGGGTCCCCGGCCGCACTGCACTTCTCCCCGGACGGCCGGCACGCGCTGGTGCTGGCGCATCGGCCGTCCCGCGTCGAGGTTCGCGACCCGCGCACGATGCGGCGCAAGGGGTCGGTCCGGCTGCCGTGCACCCCCGGGTACGCCGACTTCACGCCGGACGGGTCGGCGCTGGTGGCGACGTGCGGTTCCGCCGGCGCGCTCACCCGCGTGGACCTCACGACCGGCCGCGTCTCCGCGACGGTCCGGCTCCCGGCGGGGGCGCGCCCCGGCGACCTGCGGCTGTCGCCGGACGGGACGCTGTTCTACGTGGCCGATCCGGTGCGGGGCGGCGTCTGGCTCGTGGACGCCGGGCGGCTGGCCGTGCGGGGGTTCGTCCGCACCGCGCCCGGCGCGCGGGGGCTGGCGGTCGGCCGCGACGCGCGGCGCCTGTTCGTGGTGGGCGGCGGGACGCTCACCGCCGTCCGGTTCGGCACCCGGCGGGTCGCGTCCCGCTGGCCGCTGCCCGGCGGCGGCACGCCGATCCCCGGCGGCATGTCGCGGGACGGGTCGGCGCTGTGGCTCGCCGACCCCCGCGGCCTCGTCTACGCCGTCTCCACCCGGACGGGCCGGGTCGTGCGGAAGGTCCGCGTCGCGGGGCGCCCGGCGGGCCTGGCCGTCCATCCGCAGCCCGGCCGGTTCTCGCTGGGCGGCACGGGCCTGTACCGGTAGCCGCCGCGTCCGGCCGCGTCAGCGGGTGCTGACGCTGTGCCAGCCGGGCAGCAGCTCCTCCACCAGCGACTCGGTCTCCGGCTGGAGCCGGTCGAAGTACGGGTCGCGTGCGACGCGGGTGCGCAGCTCGTCCACGACGACCCGCAGCTCGGCCACGTCACCGGTCGCGTGGGTCGCGCGGAGCAGGTCGCGCCACATGCCCTCGTCGTCGGGGGCGAGCCGCAGCCCGGCGCGGGCCGCGCTCACCGCGCCGCGGGCGTCGCCCTCGTCGAGCCGCAGCACGACGAGCCGGTGCGCGACGTCCATGACCCGCGCGGACGCCTCGTACTCCAGGTCGTGGTCGGCCAGCCACGCGTACCGGCCGCGCGGGCGGTCGGCGAGCAGCGGGCCGCGGACGAGGTCGAGCGCGTAGGCCATGTACGCCGTCTCCGACCCGGGCTCCGCCGCCGACCGCCACACCAGCCAGCGGAACACGTTGAGGTCGACCCGCACCTCCGAGCCGAGCCGGATCCGGCCGCGCTCGTCGGTGTAGAGGTTCGGGCGGCCGCGCGCGTCGCGGCCGAGCCAGTCCGCCACGCGCGCCACGGACGCGTCGCGGACCGCGGGAGTCGTGCCGCGCGGCCAGATCGCGCCGGACAGCACCGTCGGGTGGACGCCCTCCGGGTGCGCCGCCAGATACACCAGCAGCTCGGTGCACAGCGCGCGGCGGTCGTCGTCCATGGGGCCCGGCGCCGCGACCTCGATCGGGCCGAGCAGCCGGATGTCGACCGACGACTCGTGCGCGCTCGGCGGCTCCGCCCCGCCGGCGAGTCCCGGCAGCTCGGCGGAGTCGAGCCGGCCCGCCGCCCGGAAGAGCTCGAACACGCCGCGGTAGTCGTCGTCGGCGACGAGCTGCGCGTCGACGTCGAAACCGAGCACGCCGGCCTGGAGGCGGCCGCCCTCGTCGACGTCCCACGTCCAGGTGGCGCCCTGCACGTCGCCGGGGACGAGGTAGCCGGCGGCCATCCGGGTCCCGGTGCGGGCGAGCGCGACGAGCCGGTCCGCCTCCCGCTCGGACGGCTGCCTCGCCATGATCAGGTAGTGCGGCATCCACGCCTCGCCGAACACGCCGCGGCAGCGCCCGGTGAGGACCGAGTCGACGCCGGACGCGGCGAGCGCCTGCCGCACCTCCTCGGCGCGCCCCTCCAGCTCGGGCAGCGCGTCGGCGAGCGTCGGCACGGCCCGGACCCGGTCCGGGGCGATCTCCGCCAGGCCCTCGCCGAGTTCCCCGTCGAACCCGACGAGCGTGATCCGCATGTGGTCGGACCAGCGGTTGGTGGCCAGTTCCATCGCGATCGCCGACAGCGCCGCGCGGCGGACGTCGTCGGGGCCGCGCAGCGCGATGAGCCCGTGCGCGGCCTCCAGGTCGACCAGGATCCGGCCGTTGTCGTTGGTGCCGATCGACACGAGGCCCGGGTAGGGGGCGAGGACGTCGCCGAGGTCGGCGGCCTCCAGTTCCGGCAGCGCCTCGCTGTGCAGCCGCCACACCTGGCCGTCGTCGAACGCCTGCCACGGCGCGGGGGGATTGCGGTCGGCGGGCGCGATCCACAGGTCGAGGCTGCCCGGCCCGGCGTGCGGGGTGCCGAGATGCACCCCGTAGATGGTCGGGAGGGTGCGGCCGCCCGCCGCCATCGACTTGGACAGGTGCCGCAGGCCGAGGTCGAGCAGCCGCGCGGACTCGTCGTCGGCGCCGAGCCGCAGCGCCCGCTCCGCCTCGGCCGCCGCCCCCTCCGGCCGGACGATCATCCGGCCGAACGCCCGGTGCCAGAGCTGGACGCGGCGGCGCCGACCGAGCGCGACGACCAGCCCGGCGGCGAGCAGCGAGGCCGCCGCGAGGCCGTGCGGCCAGCCGAGGTCGAGCGTCCCGCCGGTGTCGTCCCCCTGGCCGGGCACGGACGCGCCGCCGCTCTCGGCGTCGCCGTCCATCTCGCCGGACGGGCCGCCGTGGACGGGCGGCTGCGCCGGCGCCTCCTTCTCAGGCGCCTGCTGCTCCGGGGCCTGCTGCTCCGGGGCCGGCTTCTCGGGCGCCGGCTTCTCGGGCGCCTGCTGCTCTGGCGCGGTCGGCTGGGTCTCCGGAGCGGTCGGCTGCGGGACGGTGGGCTGCGGCGCGGTGGGCGCGGCCGTGGGCGGTGCCTGGGACGCCGGGGGCCGCGGCTTCTCCGTCTCCCGCGGCGGCTCCGGCTTCGCGGGCCGCTCCGGCCGGTCCGGGGCGGGGTGCCCGTACCGGAAGTACTCGTCGAGCTCCCCCGCGGGGATGACCTTCGCGCCCTTGGCGTCCGCGGGCATCTCCAAGATCCAGCCTGGCCGGATGAGGCTGGCGATGGTCAGCCGGGTCCCGTCCGGCTGCACGCGGCCCTTGTTGAGGGCGAAGATCTCCTTGTAGCGGCGGCCCTCGCCCAGGCACTTCTCGGCGATCTCCCACAGGCTCTCGTGGTGGCGTCCCTCGGGCGGCTGCACCCGGTAGATCTTCGTGGTGTCGGCCGTCCGCATCGGTTCGGCGGCGAGGTCCGCCGACGCCCGGTCGGTGCCGGGGGTCGCGGCGGTGCGCTCCGGCACGGTCGCCGCGACGGGGCGGAAGTCCTGCGACTGGGCCTGCGCGGGCGGGTGCTGCGACAGGCCCCCGGCCGACAGCGCCGGCATGATCGCGGTGGTGGCGGTGAACAGCAGCAGCGCGGCCACGACGAGCCGGTGCACCAGCGACTGCGTCCCGCCGGCGAGCGGCACCCGCGCGGGCACGCCCACCCCGCGGATCCCCGCGTAGACCTCGACGACCACGCACGCCGTGAACTGGAGCCAGGCGAGCCATACCAGCGCGACGAGGATGCCGATGAGCGCGCCGGGGCCGATCCGCTGCGTGAGGTCCGCCGTGGTCGGCACGGTGTCCGGCAGCGGTGAGCCGAACAGGACGACGAGCGCGGCCGGGACGCCGGCCACCAGCACGGCCAGCGCGATGATCGCGCCGATGCCGGCGAGCACGTCGCCCGCGCTGCGGTGCCCTCCGCCGGGCCGCCTGCCGCCCCGGTCCGGTGTCCGCCGAGCCTGCCGCGTCACCATCGCGCCCCCACCGTTCGCCGGTCCCTGGACGTCGCCCACATCGTAGGCCGGTTTCGCCTCGCGCTCACGGGTCGATCCCTCCCGTGACGGGACGGGCCGTCGCCCCGGACGTCATCCGGAACTCGCCGAGGCCCGGGATGATCCCGAGCAGCTGCGGCCGGACGGTGATCTGCACGTTCACCGCCACCTCCTGCTCGTCGGCGTCGCACTGCGACGCGGTGACCTGGTCGCGGTGATCGGCGAGCAGCGCGCAGGCCGCCGCGCGCGCCCGCGCCGGGTCGAGGACGGGTTCGCCGGTGGCGCGCAGGGCGTCGGTGTCGATCTGGTTCGCGCCCGCGCGGGCGGCCTGCTCGGCCATGTCGGCGGCGCGCTGCCGCGCGTGGATGGCGAGCCCGCCGTCGACCAGCAGCCCGGCCAGCACGAAGACGATGGGGGTGAACAGCACCGTGTACAGCGCGATCGTGCCCCGGTCGCCGCGCGGGTCACGGGCTTGGCGGGCGGTCATGGCGCGCTCCCGGGGTCGTCGGCGCCGCCGGCGTCCGTCCCGCGGTAGGTGAAGGTGTCGACGGGCGCGATCGCGTGGCCCTGCAGGCGCTTGGTGCCGGGCAGCCCGATGAACGACAGGTCGCCGAGGTCGACGTCGCAGGTGATCGTCACGCCGACCCGGCCGCCCGGCCCCCAGGCGGACACGTCGGTCGTCACGCCGGGCCCGCCCGCGCACCAGCCGGCGCTGGTGAGGCCGGCCGCGGCGGTGTCGGCGGCGAGGCGCTGCGCGGCCGGGGCGCTGCGGGCGATGGACGCGGCGCGCGCCGCGTCCCGGGCGGCGCCGTCCACCTGGCCCTTGGCGTCCACCATCCGGCCGGCGCCGGCGAGGAACAGCAGGAACCCCACGAACAGGGGCGTGACCAGCACCATCTCCAGCGACATCGACCCGCGGTCCCCGCGTCTCATCAGCCGGCCCCCGGTTCGCACGCGAGCCCTTCGCCGACGTCGGGGCGGAAGCACTCGATCGGCCCCTGGGAGCGCTGCGACACCCGGAACGTCATGAACGGGACGACGGTCACCGCCTCGCCGCTGACCTCCACCCAGCGCTGGTCGCCGGACTCCCCCGCGCGGACGCTGAGGCCGCTCAGCAGCTCCGGCCCGATCTCGCGGACGTCCCCGGCGGCCTTCGCGGTCGCCGCGTCCTGCCAGCCGCCGCCGACGGGCGCGGTCCGCGCGACGCGCGCACCCGACTGCGCCGCCGCGAGCGCGACGTGCCGGGCGTGGAACACCATCGTGAACTGCACGACGACGAGCATCAGCAGGATGAGGACCGGCGTCAGCAGCGCCCACTCCATCGAGGACGCGCCGGAGTCGGCCCCCGGCCCGGTCAGCCGGTGTTGATGGTGTTGGCCTTGTCGGTCACCTTCCTGGTGATGACCGCGCCGATCGTGATCGCGAGCAGCGCCAGGATCGCGGTGATGATCGCCCATTCGATCGCGGACGCGCCCCGGTCGCGCTCCTCGTCCGAGCGCAGCCGGGCGAGCCGGGCGCCGAGGACGGCGCGCAGGTAGACGACGGACGGGTCGTGCAGCGGGTTGTGCGGGTTCATAGCGGTACCTCCATGGGGCCGGCACGGCGGCGGGGTCGGGGATCATGAGGCGAGCACCCTCATCAGGGCCGGGTAGGCCAGGAAGATCAGGAATCCGGCGCACAGGAACAGCTGCGCGACGAGCATCGACTGGGACCGCTCGCCCGCCTTGCCCTCCAGCTCCGACAGCTCCCGGCTGCGCATCGACGCGGCGCGGGCGGCGAGGGACTTGCGGACCTGCGCGCCGTCGTCGGCGACGAGGGCGAGCGCGCCGGCGAGGTCGCGCAGCTCGGCGATGTCGAGCTCCTCGCCGAGCCGGCCGAGCGACTGCCAGGGCGTCTGGCCGGTGATGCGGGCGTTGGCGAGCGCGTCGCGGATGCGGTGCATCGCCCAGCCCTCGCCGACGTTCGAGGCGGTCAGCAGCGCCTCCGGCACGCCGCGCCCGCCGGCGAGGTTCATCGACACCAGGTCGAGGAACGCGCCGACGACGTGCCGGAAGTCCTGCCTGCGGGCCTGCGCCTCCTGCCGGAGCTGCATGTCGGGGAAGAAGAAGAACAGCGCGGCGAACAGCACGCAGATCCACACCGGGACCGCGACGGACGAGCCGAGCCCGAGCAGCGCGAAGTACGCGGCGATCAGCGGTATGAACAGCAGCGCGGCGGCGGGCAGCAGGAACTTCGTGGCGAGGAACGCCTCCAGCGACCGCCCGGTGATCGCGAGGTCGGCGCGCACCGAGCGGAGCTTCCAGCCGCGCGACTCGTAGAACCGCGCCAGCTCCCGGCCGAGCCGGGCGCGCAGCACGCCGACGCGCTCCATCGTCGGGGACGTGGTCCGCCCCGCCGGCGCCGCGCCGCCCGGCCGCCCGGCCTGCTGCTCCGCGATGTCCTGGCGGCGGGCCGCGTCGAGCGCCGCCATCCGCGCGGCGAGGCCGGGACGGGCCGGGAACAGCGCCCGGACCAGCACGTACAGGCCGAAGCCGACGACGGCGCCGGCGATCATCGCGGCGTTCACGGGGCGGCACCCCCTCCCGCGTCCCCGCCCGCGTTCGTGGCGTGCCGCCCGCGCAGCGGCAGCTCCTGCGAGCCGCGCGTGCCGGACGCGCCGTCCGGGCCGGGGCCGCCTCCGCCGCCCTGCCAGCCCGCCACGGTGCTCGGCACCTCGCCGGGCACGCCGGGCTGGGCGGCCGGGCGCGGCTCGCTGAGGAACCGGCCCGGCAGCTCGTACTTCGACAGGCGGCGCAGCCACAGGAACGCCGCCCCGTACAGGGCGACGACGACGCACAGGACGAGCTGGCCGAGGAGGTCGTCGTACGGCTCGACGTAGGAGTGGTTGAACACGGCGAGGGCCAGCGCCGTCCCGACGGAGACGGCGACGACGATGCGGACGCTGCGCCGGGTGGAGCGCCGGTCGGCCTCGACGCGGCGCCGCATGTCCAGCTCGGCGCGGGCCGAGTTCGCGAGGGCGCTCAGCATGTCGCGCAGCCCGGGGCCGCGGAGCTTGGCGTTCAGGATCAGCGCGGCGACCACCAGGTCGGCGGACGGGTCGTCGATGTCGTCGGCGAACCGGCGCAGCGCCTCCGGCATCGGGACGCGGGTGTGCAGCCGGTCGACCAGGTCGCGCAGCGGCTGCTGCAGCGCGGGTGCGGCGGCGCGCTGCGAGGCGGGGATCGCCTGTTCGAGGCCGACCGCGCCCGCGATCGTGTCGCGCAGCGACTCCGTCCAGCCGGCGAGGGCCTCCAGCCGGGCCATGCCGCGGCGCTCCTCGGCGGCGCCGCCGACCAGGCCGTTCCAGACGAGCACGAGCGCGGCGGTGCCGGCGGCGGCGATCGGCCAGCGGGTCACGATCAGGACCAGGACGCCGACGACGGCGGCCACGGCGGTGCGGGTGGTGAACGTCTTGACCAGCTCTTCGCGGCTGCGGCCCCGGGCCGGCCGGGTGCGCGGCGGCAGCCCGCGCAGCGCGACGAGCAGCAGCAGGAGCCCGCCGCCCGCCACGGCGCCCGCGAGGATCGCGAGGAGCACGTCCGGCGCGTACATCAGCGCCCTCCCCGGTGATCCGCCGCGCGCCCGCCGCTCACCGGGCCGTTCACCAGGCACCTCCGGACGGGTCGTAGCCGTGGTCGGCGAGTTCGGCGGCGCACGCGATCGGGGCGCTCGGCACCGCGAACCCGGCGGGGCCGAGGGCGAACACCTCCGACGACAGGACGCGCCCGTCCACGCCGGTGACCTCGCGGACGCTGGAGACGTAGCGCCGCAGCCGGCCCCCGGTGGCGTACTCGTTGCGCTTCTCGATGAACACGACGAAGTCGATCGCGCCGGCGATCAGCATGTGCGTCGCCTCGACCGGCAGCCGCTCCTCCGACTGGATCGCGTACGTCGCGATGCGGTTGAAGACCTCCACCGACGAGTTCGCGTGGATCGTCGACAGCGACCCGTCGTTGCCCTGCGTCATCGCGTTCAGCATCGTGACGATCTCGTCGCCGAGCACCTCGCCGACGATCACCCGGGACGGGTTCATCCGCAGCGACCGGCGGACCAGCTCCGCCATCGAGATCGCGCCCTGCCCCTCGGAGTTCGGGAGCCGCTGCTCGAACGCGACACAGTTGGGGTGCAGCTCGGGGAAGGCGTCCAGGCCCAGCTCCAGGGCGCGCTCCACGGTGATGAGCCGCTCGTTCGGCGGGATCTCGTTGGCGACGGCGCGCAGCAGCGTCGTCTTCCCCGCGTTCGTCGCGCCCGCGATCATGATGTTCTTGCGGGCGCGGACGGCGGCGCCGAAGAACTGCGCGATCTCCTGGGTGAACGTGCCGTTCCCGACCAGGTCGGCCAGGAACACCTTGCCGAGCCGGGCCCGCCGGATCGACAGCGCCGGGCGGAGCGTCACGTCCATCACGGCCGACAGCCGGGAGCCGTCCGGCAGCCGCAGGTCGAGCTGCGGGTTCGCGGTGTCGAACGGGCGGGACGACAGCCCGCTGTAGGCGGCGAGGATCTGGATCAGCTCGACGAGTTCCTCGTCGCTCTCGGCGACCGGCTCGCCCATGACCTCGCGCCCGTCGGCGTAGCCGATGAACACGCGGTCGCAGCCGTTGATGTCGATGTTCTCGATCTCGGGGTCCTCCAGCAGCGGCTGGAGCCGGCCGACGCCGAACAGCGCGGCGTGCACCCCGGCCGCGAGCGCCTCCTCCTCTTCGGCGTTCGGCGGGCGGCGCCCGGAGGTGATCTCGCCGCGGGCGAACTCCTCCAGCACCTGGCCGATGAGGGCGCGGGCGAACTGCCGCTCGTCCTCGCCGGTCATCGGCGGCAGCCCGTTGGCGGCGTCCAGCCTGCGCTGCTGCGCCAGCCGGTCGCCGACCTCCTGGCGGAGGCGTTTGACGAGCCCGTGGTCCATCTAGCGCCTCCCTTCCTCGACCCGCGGCGGCGACATCGTCGGCGGGGACGGAGCCGCCGCGGGTCGAGGAAGG
>NZ_SMKM01000148.1 GCF_004348665.1 Actinomadura sp. GC306
CGCCCACGCCCCGGACGGGGACGCCGCCCGCCACCCCCGCACTCGACCGGGCGCAAACCGGCCATGGCCACATTCGCCCATGGCCTTCGCAAAAATGATCTGTCAGCATCATCGGCAGGTGCCGGTCGCGTGAGGTGAAGCGATGCCGCATATCTCTCCCCGCCCGCTCGGATACGTCGAAGCGGCGAAGGAAGTGCGGACGATCGCCGCGCCGCTCCTCACCGCGGCCGCCCTTTCACTCACCGGAGTCGTGGCCGCAGCGCACGATGACAACTTCCGCTGGCCGGGACTGACCCTCCTGATCCTCATCATCGCGTCCTTGTCATTCATAGCCAGCATGCAGTTGCATTTCTATGCCCGCCAGTACCTGTATTCGATCGCCGATATCGAGGACTGGCACGGGAGCGATATCGCCTCCGCGGACCCCGACCGCTATGGGGCACTACTCGCTCAGCAGGGCGATGACTTCAGCAAGTGGAAGAAACTCAACAACGGCGCGACCGGTTCCTTCAACGCGGGCACTCTGCTGCTCGCCTCCGGCATCGCACTCGCCCTGATACCACATGTCGGCAGGGAGATGGAGTGGCGATGGGCGGCCGTGGCATTGATCGTCGCGTGCACGCTCATCGACCTGGCCTGGATCATCTACCTGTACTTCGAGAGCAAGCAGTACACGCTCAGGTCAGCTGAGCGGGAAATGCGCGCGGTGAACCGCCCCGAAGCGGAAAGAGGAGGGAAAAGTGACCAGCGAGGCTACTATACTCCCGGGCTCCCAACCGATCTATGATGGGGCTGCCGACTGCCGTGGCGACGCCAACGGCAAACGATGCCCGGCCTTGGTCCACAAACCGGTCAAGGAAGATACCCTCAAGGCTTGGCATGCAGCCTTGAAAAGCGGGCAGGAGGCGACGGCGGCCTATCTCAAGAAGTTCAACGCCAAGGTCGAGCACCGGAACGGCTGCCGATTCCGCAACCTGCCGCCGTCGGTACACCATTGGGCCCGCTCGCCCGAAAGAGGTTACAACGATCTCCTTGGAGAAGCAGAGCGGGTGAAGGACATGGGCCACCTTCCCTGAGGCACCACCACGACGGCCGGCGACGTGTTCTCCACGGCTATGCGGTGCCGCCGGTCTCCGCCTGGCCGGGACGGCCATGATCGTAGGGCAGGTCGGCGGCACGGTCGGCCAGCGCATCGGAGATGCGCTGGAAGAGGTCCCATTCGCCTTCCCGGTCCGGTAGCGGATGGTGCATCGCTCGCACGAGGTCGAAGCGATGCAGGTCGTAGACGACGTGCATCAGGTGCGCATACCCCTGAGCGGCCGTCACCGCGCCCTTGTAGGCCAGGGCCGCCGCGCCGAGCGAACCGGCGGGAAGCCACCACATGCCGGGTTCGTCGAGCACCGCCGCCCCGGAGACGACACCGCAGGCCGAGAAGCTGTAACAGAGGTTGACGGCCGTGTCCAAGGTGTCGCGAGCGGAGCTGACCACGGCCGCCAGAGGGCGGGACATCTGCGGATAGATACGAGGCCAGGACGTCAGCGTCGTCAACCCGTAGCGCTCCCCCGCGCGCAGTTCGCCCGCCCGCAGGGCGTTGCCGAGTGCCGTGGGAAGCAGCGTCTCGGACGGCGGCAGGGCGGCAAGGCGGTGCGCTCCGTCCGCGCGCGCCCATTCCCGGGCGGTGGCCGCTCGGCGTCCTCGCTCACTCGGGGACTCGGTCGGAGGCGTCGCCGGGTCGCGCTCGTCCGCTGAAACCGGCAGGTCGGCTCCCAGGACGGTGGCCTCCGGCACGATGGCCTCCAGCGACCGCCGCCTGCGCCGCTGGTACCGCACCATGACACCGGCGAGGCGGGCCGTCGCCGTCCAGCGGCCCCAGTACCCCTCCAGCATCCGGACCGCCCGGATCTGGAAGGGATGAAGGAGCAGCCCGAGGACGGCGGCGCAGGAGCAGATCCCGAATGCGGCCCCGGCGATCCCGGCCAGGGTGTGCGGTACGGCGTCCCCCCAGCGCCCGTGCCCAGAGAAGGCGTCAGCCCGGAGCAGCGCCCAGACACACGCGACGAAGATGGCGTGGGGCACGAATCCCACCGACAATGCCCGTCGCACTGAGCCCGTCCTCCCCAGCCGTCACAAGAGGACAAGTTAGGCGATTCGCCCCCGTCCAGGTGCACGGCCGGGATCATGCGCTCGCCATCGGCATGCCGGCGAGGCCGGGGCAGGGGGTGGTTTTGAAGGTTCTCCACAATTCGAGCGGCGCAGCATGAGTCGTGTCCGGCATGGCGCGGCGGGCCGAGGGGCGGAAGGGTGTTGCCTGCCGGGACTGTCGTGTCGCGGTGTGCAGCGTCGGTCTGGAGAAGGGCTCGGTCGGGTGTTCAGTCGTGTCGCCATCGTCAACCGTGGTGAGGCCGCCATGCGGCTCATTCACGCCGTGCGGGACATCACCGCGGAGACCGGGACGCGGATCGAGACCGTCGCCCTGCACACCGACGTCGATCGGGCCGCCACGTTCGTGCGGGAGGCGGACCTCGCCTATGAGCTCGGGCCGGCGTCCGCGCGTCCCTATCTCGACATGAAGGTGCTGGAGCGGGCGCTGGTGGAGACCGGAGCCAATGCCGCGTGGGTGGGGTGGGGGTTCGTCGCGGAGGATCCGGCGTTCGCCGAGCTCTGCGAGCGGCTCGGGGTGACCTTCGTCGGGCCGAGCCCGGACGCGATGCGCAAGCTCGGAGACAAGATCGGCGCGAAGCTGATCGCCGAGGAGGTCGGGGTTCCGGTCGCGCCGTGGAGCCGCGGTCCGGTCGAGACGCTCGACGCGGCGCTCGCGGCGGCGGAGAAGATCGGGTACCCGCTGATGCTCAAGGCGACCGCGGGCGGGGGCGGGCGCGGCATCCGGGTGGTCACCGACGCGGACGAGCTCGCCGACGCCTACGAGCGCACCAGTCAGGAGGCCGCGCGGGCGTTCGGCAGCGGGGTCGTCTTCCTGGAGCGGCTGGTGACCGAGGCGCGGCACGTCGAGGTCCAGGTGATCGCGGACGGGCAGGGGACGGCGTGGGCGCTCGGCGTCCGCGACTGCTCGGTGCAGCGGCGCAACCAGAAGATCATCGAGGAGTCGGCGTCGCCGGTGCTCGGGGCGGCGCAGGTGGCGGAGCTGAAGGCGTCGGCGGAGCGGCTCGCCCTCGCGGTCGGGTACCGCGGCGCCGCGACCGTCGAGTTCCTGTACCACCCCGGTGACCGGCTGTTCGCGTTCCTTGAGGTGAACACCCGGCTCCAGGTCGAGCACCCGATCACCGAGGCGACCACCGGGTTCGACCTCGTCAAGGCGCAGCTGCACGTGGCGGCGGGCGGGCGGCTCGAGGGGGAGCCGCCGGTGGAGCGGGGGCACGCGATCGAGGCGCGGCTGAACGCCGAGGACCCCGACCGCGACTTCGCGCCGTCGCCGGGCCGCATCGCGCGGCTGGACCTGCCGGCCGGGCCGGGCATCCGGGTCGACACCGGGGTCGGCGAGGGCGACACCATTCCCGCCGACTTCGACTCGATGATCGCGAAGATCATCGCCTACGGCGCCGACCGGGCGGAGGCGCTCGGGCGGCTGCGCCGGGCGATGGCGGAGACCACCGTGATCATCGAGGGCGGGGCGACGAACAAGAGCTTCGTGCTCGACCTGCTCGACCGGCCCGAGGTGATCGACGCGAGCGCCGACACCGGGTGGATCGACCGCGTCCGCGAGGCGGGCGGATTGGTCACGCACCGACACTCCGCCGTCGCGCTGGCCGCCGCCGCCATTGAGGCGTACGAGGAGGAGGAGCGCGCCGAGCGGCAGCGGCTGCTGTCGACGGCGTTCGGCGGGCGCCCGCAGGTGCAGCACGAGAGCGGACGCCCCCTCGACCTCAAGCTGCGCGGCGCCGGGTACCGGGTGCGGGTCGCGCGGATCGGCGCGGACCGGTTCCGGGTGGGCGTGGAGGCGGGCGGCGATGTCCGCACCGCCGACGTCGAGCTGGAGCGCTTCGACCGGCACACCGGGCAGATCGTCGTGAACGGCACCCGGCACCGGCTCCTCACGGGCACGCACGGCCCGATCCACCTGGTCGAGGTCGACGGCGTGGCGCACCGCGTCAGCCGCGACGAGGGCGGCGTGATCCGCTCCCCCGCACCCGCGCTGGTCGTGGACACGCCGCTGAAGGCGGGCGCGGAGGTCGAGGCGGGCGCGCCGATCCTGGTGCTGGAGAGCATGAAGATGGAGACGGTGCTGCGGGCGCCGTTCAAGGCGCGGCTGAAGGAATGCGCCGTGTCCGTGGGCAGCCAGGTGGAGACCGGCGCGCCGCTGCTGCGGCTGGAGCCGCTCGCCGACGACGACGGCGCGGACGAGGAGGTCGCGTCCGCCGCCGTCGAACTGGATCTGCCGGCTGCGCCGGAGCGGGTCCCGGCCAGGGTGCGGCTCATCCGCGCCCAGGAGGACGTGCGCGGCCTGCTGCTGGGCTTCGACGTCGACCCGCACGACGAGGGCCGGGTGCTGGACGACTACATGGCCGCCCGCCGCGCCGCCCTCGCGGAGGGGCACCGGCCGCTGGCCGAGGAGATCGGGCTCATCGACGTGTTCGCCGACCTCGCCGAGCTGAGCCGCAACCGGCCCGCGGGCGGCGGCGACGGGAACGGCCACGTCCACAGCGCGCGGGAGCACTTCCACAGCTACCTGCAGTGCCTGGACGTCGAGCGGGCGGGGCTGCCGAAGGCGTTCCAGGACGAGCTGTCCACCGCGCTCGGGCACTACGGCGTCACCGACCTCGAACGCTCCCCCGAGCTGGAGGCCGCGGTCTTCCGGATCTTCCTCGCGCAGCAGCGGGCGGCGGCCGACGCCGCGGCCATCGCGGCGCTGCTGCGGAGCTGGATGCAGGAGCCGCCGCCGGAGGAGGCGCTGCGCGAACCCGCCGGGCTCGCGCTGGAGCGGCTGATCGCCGCGACGCAGATCCGCTTCCCGGTGGTGTACGACCTCGCGTGCGGCGTGGTGTTCGCCTGGTTCGCGCAGCCGCTGCTGCGCCGCAACCGCGCCCGCGTCTACGCCGACGTCCGCCGGCACCTGCGGCACCTGGACGCCGACCCGGACGCGCCGGACCGCGCCGGCCGCATCGCCGAGATGGTGCGCAGCACCGAGCCGCTGGTGCGGCTGCTCGGGCAGCGCCTCGTCCGCCACGACCGGGACAACTCGGTCCTGCTGGAGGTGCTGACCCGGCGGTACTACGGCAACAAGGGCCTCACCGGCGTCCGCACTAGCGAGGCCGCGGGCTGCCGGTTCGTGGTCGCCGAGCGCGACGGCAGGCACCTCGTCTCCGCGGCGGTCGGCTTCGACGCGCTCGGCGGCGCGCTGCGCGGGCTCGCGGAGCTGGCGGACGGCGCGCCGGCCGTGGACGCCGACATCTACCTCTCCTGGGAGGGGCAGCCGGAGGACTTCGACGCGATGGCGGCGGCGCTGCACGAGGTCATCAACGCGCACCCGCTGCCGGCCGGCGTCCAGCGCGTCACCGCCACCGTCGCGGGCAGCAGCGGCGCGGTGATGCACCACCACTTCACGTTCCGCCCGTCCGGCACGGGGATGGCCGAGGAGCGGCTGATCCGGGGCCTGCACCCGTACATCGCGCAGCGGATGAAGATGGAGCGGCTCGAGAAGTTCGACCTGACGCGGCTGCGGTCGTCGGACGAGGAGGTGTACCTCTACCGGGCGGTGGCGCGGGAGAACCCGTCCGACGACCGGCTCGTCGCGTTCGCGCAGGTCCGCGACCTGGCCGAGCTGCGCGACCACGACGGGCGGCTGCTGACCCTGCCGACCGCGGAGTACACGATCGCGTCCTGCGTCGACTCGATCCGCCGGGCGCAGTCGCGGCGGACGGGCAAGAACCGGTTCCCCACCAACCGGATCGTGATCTACGTCTGGCCGCCGAGCGAGCTCACCCGCGCGGAGCTGGAGATGCTGGCCAAGCGCGTCGTGCCGACCACCGCGGGCGCCGGGCTGGAGGAGATCCTGCTCATCGGGCGGCAGCGGGACCCGGTGACCGGCGACCCGCGCAAGATCTCCGTGCGGATCGTGTTCGACGCGACCGGCGGCACCAAGGTGCGGGTCGGCGAGCCGTCCGACGAGCCCGTCGAGCCGCTGGACGGCTACCGGCAGAAGGTACTGCGCGCGAGCAGCCGCAACACCGTGTACCCGTACGAGCTGACCCGGCTGCTCGGCGACTTCGTCGAGTACGACCTGGACTCCGCCGGCGCGCTGGCACCGGTCGACCGGCCGAAGGGCGGCAACACCGCGGCGATCGTCGCGGGCGTTGTCACCACGAAGACCCGGCTGCACCCGCGGGGCGTCACCCGGGTCGTGCTGCTCGGCGACCCGACGAAGGCGCTCGGCGCGCTGTCGGAGCCGGAGTGCCGCCGCGTGATCGCCGCGCTGGACCTGGCGGAGCGGATGCGGGTGCCGCTGGAGTGGTACGCGCTGTCCGCGGGCGCCCGGATCTCCATGGAGTCCGGCACGGAGAACATGGACTGGGTCGCCGCCGCGCTCAAGCGGATCGTGGAGTTCACCCAGGACGGCGGCGAGATCAACATCGTGGTCGCGGGCATCAACGTCGGCGCGCAGCCGTACTGGAACGCCGAGGCGACGATGCTCATGCACACCAAGGGCGTCCTCGTGATGACGCCGGACTCGGCGATGGTGCTGACCGGCAAGCAGTCGCTCGACTTCTCCGGCGGTGTGTCCGCCGAGGACAACTTCGGCATCGGCGGCTACGACCGGGTGATGGGCCCGAACGGCCAGGCGCAGTACTGGGCGCCGAACCTGGCCGCCGCGCGGGACGTGCTCATGGCGCACTACGCCCACACCTACGTCGCGCCGGACGAGGACGCACCGCGCCGCGCCACCACCACCGACCCGGTCGACCGCGACATCTCCGACTTCCCGCATGTCATCGCGGGCAGCGAGTTCAGCACGGTCGGCGAGATCTTCTCCGCCGAGGCCAACCCGGACCGCAAGAAGCCGTTCGACATCCGCACCGTGATGCGGGCGCTGTCCGACCAGGACCACCCGGTCCTGGAGCGCTGGGCGGGGATGGCGGACGCGGAGACCGCGGCCGTCCAGGACGTCCACCTCGGCGGCATCCCGGTGTGCCTGCTCGGCATCGAGTCGCAGTCGGTGCCGCGGCGCGGGTTCCCGCCGACCGACGGCCCCGACGCCTACACCGCGGGCACCCTGTTCCCGCGGTCGTCGAAGAAGGCCGCGCGGGCGATCAACGCGGCCAGCGGCAACCGGCCGCTGGTGGTGCTGGCGAACCTGTCGGGCTTCGACGGCTCGCCCGAGTCGATGCGCAAGCTCCAGCTGGAGTACGGCGCGGAGATCGGCCGCGCGATCGTGAACTTCCGCGGGCCGATCGTGTTCTGCGTGATCTCGCGGTACCACGGCGGCGCGTTCGTGGTGTTCTCCAAGGCGCTGAACGCGAACATGACCGTGCTGGCGGTGGAGGGGTCGTTCGCGTCGGTGCTCGGCGGCGCGCCCGCCGCCGCGGTGGTGTTCTCCGGCGACGTCAACGCCCGCACCGCGGCCGACCCGCGGGTGCGCGACCTGGAGGCCCGGGTCGCCGCCGCGGGCGGTCCCGAGCGGGCGGTGCTGACCGCCGAGCTGGAGGAGCTGCGCGCGGCGGTCCGGGCGGAGAAGCTCGGCGAGGTCGCCGCGGAGTTCGACCGCGTCCACGACATCCACCGCGCCGTCGAGGTCGGTTCCGTGGACGCCGTCGTCCGCGCCGCGGAGCTGCGGCCCCGCGTCATCGAGGCGATCGAGGCCCGCCTGGGCTGAGTACCCGTACCGGCCAGAGCCCTCGCGTCATCGAGGCGATCAAAGTCCGCCTGGTGACGGGCACAGCGCGCTGACCGCGTCGGCGGCCTGGCCCTGGGTGAACCGTCCGTCGGCGACGACGACGGTGAGCGCCCGGGTCAGGCCGTCCTCGGCGGTCAGGGGCTTGTCCCAGGCGAGGGCGGGGCCGACGCCGGGGTATTCGGCGACGCGCACGAACCAGGGGTCGAGCCCTTCGGTCTGGACGAACACCAGGCTCCACGCGTCCGAGACCAGCGCCAGCCAGGGCGTGACGCTGCCGTGCACGGCGTCCTCGCCGGACGCCTCGCCGGTGAAGACCGCCAGGCCGGCGGAGTCCTTGGGCGCGCGCCAGAAGAACCCGCCGTAGCCCGCGCCGGCGCGTCCCTTGCAGGCCGAGCTCTGCAGGACGAGGGGTCTCCCGGTCGAGCCGGTGAGCGTGAACGCGAAGTCCAGCGCCCAAGCGGCGTCGCCGGCGGGACGCGCGGTCAGGGTCCGGTCCTCGGTGGCGAGGACGGCGCCGTCAGGGCCGACCCAGTCGAGGGAGTCGGCATAGCCGCCCGGGACGGGCCTGAGGACGCGCCGCCGCTGCCGCCCATGATTGGGCAGCATCCGCGGACCCTCGCCGCGGACGTAGGTGGAGCCGCCCCAGAAGTTGACCCCGTCCACGTCGGCGATCGCGACACCGGCCCCGAAATGGTGGACGTGATCGGCCGGCCGAGTCTCGGTGACGACGGTCCCGCCGAGGGTCCGGACGGGGTGCAGATGGGGCCGCGGGGCGTCGGTGGCCTGGAGGTCTCCGCGCTGGATGTAGGACGCGACCTCCCGCGCCCCCACCCGCAGCGCGGTCTCCGGCCACGGGTCCGCGACGGTGCCGAGGGCGTCGGGGAAGCCCAGCTCGGAGAGGGTCGCGACGTCCCGCGCCGCGCGGACGGCGAGGCCCTCGATACCCGGCAGCACCAGCCGGGACGGTTCCGGCCGGACGAACCGCCGCTCGACCGGGCGGGGCGGCGGCGCGAGCCGGATCGCGTCGAGCAGCCGGGTGAAGCCGCCGGTGCGGGCGAGCGGCACCAGGAGCGGCGCGCCGTCCCGGATGTGCGCGATGAGGTTGCCGAGCAGGTCGGCCCGCGCGAAGCCGGTCCGCACGCCGCCGGCCTCGATCTCGTCCAGGGTGTAGAAGAGCCGCGCCGACCGGGTCTCGCCGTGGAGGTGGAGGTAGGGCTCGGTGCGCCGGTCCGAGCAGAGCGAGACGGTGATCGCGATGACCGTCCCGTCCGCGAGGCGGACCCGGGCGCTGGAGGTGTCGTCGGACTCGATCGCGTTGGCGCGGTACAGCTCCAGCTCGATGCCGCCGACCGACTCGACGGTGTGCGCCCCGGCCACCGCGAGGGCCGTGGCCACGGCGTGGGCGAACGGGTTGGTGAGCGCCCCGTCCATGACGTCGACCCCGTCGAGCCGCCGCCGGCCCGCCCACGGTGAGCGGGTGAAGTACGTAACCGGCCTGCTCCACGCCCCCGCGACCCCGATGGCGCGGATCGGCTCGCCGAGCAGGTCCCGCGCGGCGGGGATCGCGTGCGAGCCGAGCGACTGGAAGCCGACCTGGCAGCCGAGCCCGGTGCCGGCCACCGCGGCGGCGATCGCGTCGAACTCCGCGACCGACGGCGCGGGCGGCTTCTCCAGCAGCACGTGCGCCCCGGCGCGCAGCGCGGCCACGGCCAGCGGCGCGTGCGTGTGGATCGGGGTGGCGATCACCGCCGCCTCCGCCCCGGTCTCCCGGATCAGCGCCGGCAGGTCCGGCCCGCTCGGCACGTCCAGCCCGGACGGCGGCGCGAGGTCGCACACCCCGGCCAGCTCGGCCCGCCCTGCCGCCGCCAGCCGCCGGACGTTCGCCAGGTGGTTGCGCCCGTAGCCGTTGACCCCGGCGACGACGATCCGCACGGGCCTCACGGCGCGGCCCACCGGGTCGGCGCGCCCGTCGCGCGCAGCTCCGCGCCGGCGATCTCCACCGGGGGCGGGCCGGCGAGCAGCCCGAGGTCGGTGAGCGTGGCGTCCTCCGGCGCCTCCACCATCGCGGGGTGGTGCAGCGCAAGGGCGAGCTGGCCCGACAGCTCGGTGAGCAGGTGCGGGTACACCGGCACGCCGAAGACGCGGGCGAGTTCGGCGATGCGCAGGAACGGGGTGATGCCGCCGACCCGCACCACGTTCGGCTGGACGACGTCGCACGCCCCCGCGGTGAGCAGGTCGCGGAAGCCGTGGGCGGTGGCGACGTTCTCCCCGACCGCGATCGGCGTGCCGATGCTCCGGCGCAGCTCGACGTGGGCGGCGATGTCGTCGGCGGGCAGCGGCTCCTCGATCCAGCAGAGGTCGAACCGCTCCAGGGCCCGCAGCGCGGTGCGGGCGCGGTGCAGGTCCCAGCGCTGGTTGGCGTCGATCATCAGCGCGGTGCCGGGGCCGACGACCTCGCGGACGGCCGCGACCCGGGCGACGTCCTCGGCGAGCGACGGCCGGCCCACCTTGATCTTGACGGCCGGGTATCCGGCGGCGGCCCACCGTCCGGCCTGGGCGGTCAGCTCGTCCAGCGGGTAGTGCAGGTTGATGCCGCTGCCGTAGACGGGGACGGACTCGCGCCGCGCCCCGAGGACGTCCACCAGGGAGCGGTCACCGCAGGCCAGGTCCCACAGCGCGAGATCGACCCCCGCCATCGCGATCGGGACGATTCCGGCCCGCCCCGCCTCACCGAGATGGGCCGACAGCCTGTCCCAGACGACACCGGGGTGTGCTGGGAGCCCGGTCACCGCGTCGCGGACGTCGTGCTCCAGCAGCGCTTTCACCGCGTGCGTCCCGATCTGCGGCGTCCAGGAGATCCCGGTGCCGGTCCGGCCGTCGTCCAGCGTGAGCGTGACGACCAGGACGTGGTTGCACGGAACGTCCGCGCCCCACGGCCGGGCCAGCGGCACCGACCGCGCCGCCACCGACAGGTCCTTGATCATGCCGAGTCCTTGATCATGAGTGGGCTCCTCACACGAGTTCGGTGCGCCAGCTGCGCTTGGCGGTCCAGCCGAGCAGCCGCTCGGCCTTGGCGGAGGAGAACGCGGGCGCGGTGCCGGTGAGCACCCGGGCGGCCTCGGCGGTCGCGGGGAAGAACCGGGGCAGCAGCTCGGCGAGCGGCTCGCGGGCCAGCGCGTCCCCGGCGCCGGCGAAGAACACCTCGCCGTTGCGCTCCAGCCGGGGCAGCTGGGCGAGCAGGGCGCCGATGAACTCGCCGGCGTCCCGGGCGTCGAGGTAGTTGAACAGCGACACGCCGCCGATCTCCGGCCGGTCCAGCCGCTCGCGCAGCGTGTGCCCGGACTGCGTCGGCGCGCCCTCCCACTCCTCGGGCGCGACGACGAAGCAGGGCCGGAACGCCGCCATCCGGGTGCCGGTGGCGGAGCGGGCGAACGCCTGCATGGTCTGCTCGGCGACCAGCTTCGACAGGCTGTAGACGTTCCAGGGCAGCGCCGGGTGCTCCTCGTCCAGCGGCAGGTAGGCGGGCGTCCAGCCGCCGGGCGCGCCGTAGCCGATCACCGTGGGGCTGCTCGCGACGACCAGGCCCGGCACGTCCAGCGCCACCGCCGCCGCGCACACGTTGAACGCGAGCTGGGTGTTGACGCGGAACGTGGTGGCGTCCGTCCGGCCGAAGGGCACCGCGATGGCGGCGAGGTGGACGACCGCGTCCGGCCGGTACCGGGTGATCGCCGAGTGCGCCTCGCCGAGATCGGTGAGGTCGGCGGGCAGGGTCCCGGCGGCCTCCCGCGGGGTGCCCGGGGCGCTGTCGACGCCGATCACCTCGTGGCCGGCGGCCGCCAGCGTGGTGACGACGCTGCGGCCGAGCCGGCCCGCGCTTCCGGTGACGAGCACTCTGCTCACCGCATGGACTCCTTCGGCTGCTGCAACCAGTTGCAGTAACGATCGCCCCGGCAGCCCCCGCCCGTCAAGGCATCAGCGCTCCACCAGTGCAAACGGTCGCGGTGATCGCCCCGAACGTGCAAACGGTTGCGTTAGGGTGGGCGCCATGGCAGTGACTATCCGGGACGTCGCACACGCGTCCGGCGTACACGTGTCGACGGTGTCGCGGACGTTCTCCGCGCCGCACATGGTGAACGCCGAGACGCGGTCCCGGGTGCTGGCGGTGGCGGAGCGGCTCGGCTACCGGCCCAACCGCGCGGCCCGGTCCCTCACCACCGGCCGGACGGGCAACCTCGGGCTGATCGTCGCCGACCTCGCGAACCCGTTCTTCCCCCCGCTGATCAAGGCCGCGCAGGCCGCCGCCCGCGCCCGCGACTACCACCTGTTCGTCGCCGACACCGACGAGGACCCCGCCACCGAGGAGGAGCTCGTGCTGGCGTTCTCCAAGCAGGTCGACGGCATCGTGCTGTGCAGCCCGCGGTCGTCGAACAGGGCGCTGGAGAAGCTCGTCAAGACGATCCCGTTCGTCCTGGTCAACCGGCGGCTGCGCGGGGTGACGACCGTGGTCATGGACGTCGCCCGCGGCGCCCGCACCGCGATGGAGCACCTCGCCGGGCTCGGCCACCGGCGCATCGCCCTCGTGTCCGGGCCGGCCGGCTCGTGGACCAGCGGCGAGATCCGCCGGGCCGTCACGGACATGCCCGGCGTCGAGCCGGTCGTCATCGGCCCCAACGCGCCCACCGAGGAGGGCGGCAGCGCCGTCGCCGGCCGGGTCGCGGCGTCCGGCGCGACCGCCGTGCTCGCCTACAACGACCTCGTCGCCATCGGCCTCATCGAGGGGCTGGACGAACTGGGCGTCGCGGTCCCCGGCGACATCAGCGTGATCGGCGTCGACGGCAGCACCACCGGGCGCCTGTACCGGCCCAAGCTCACCACGGTCGCCATGCCCACGGCCGACGCCGGGCGCATGGCCGTCGACCTGCTCAGCACCTCGATGAGCGCGGCGACCGTCCTGGAGACCCACCTGGTGGTCCGCGAGTCCACCGCCCCGCCCAAGGCTCCGGCCTCCGCCCCCGCGAGAGGTGGGAGCGGCTCCCCCCACTGAAAGGCAGGCCCCCATGGCAGCTCCCGACCACTTCGGCGCCACCCCGGAAGGCGAGCGGGTCGACCGGTACGTGCTGGACAACGGGCGGTTGCGCGTCGCCGTCCTCACCCTCGGCGCGACCGTCCAGCGGCTGGAGGTCGCCGACGGCACCGACGTGGTGCTCGGCCTCGGCTCGGTGGACGACTACCTGAACCGCAGCCGGTACTTCGGCGCGGTCGTCGGCCGCTACGGCAACCGCATCGGCGGCGCCCGGTTCACCCTCGACGGGACGGAGTACCGGCTCGCCGCCAACGACGGCGCGAACAGCCTGCACGGCGGCGTCCGGGGCTTCGACAAGCGGGTGTGGCGCGCCGAGCCGGCGGGTCCCGCCGACCTCCTGCTGAGCCTGGTGAGCCCGGACGGCGAGGAGGGCTACCCCGGCACGCTGGCGGCGAGCGTCCGGTACCTGCTGGACGGCGACACGCTGCGGCTGGAGTACCGCGCGACGACCGACGCCCCGACCGTGCTCAACCTGACCAACCACTCCTACTTCAACCTGGCGGGCGGCGGCGACGTGCGCGGCCACGTGGTGTCGCTGGCGGCCGACCGCTACCTGCCGGTGGACGACGGCAAGATCCCCACGGGCGAGCCGGCCCCGGTGGCCGGGACGCCGTTCGACTTCACCGTCCCCGCCCGCGTGGACGCGCGCCTCGGCGGCCGCTACGACCACTGCTACGTGTTCACGGACGACGCGGGTTCCAGCACGGGTTCCAGCACGGGGTCCGGCGGCGGGGCGCTCCGCGGCAGGGCGACGGTAACCGACCCGGACAGCGGCCGGTCGCTGGAGGTCGCGACCAGCGAGCCGGGCGTGCAGTTCTACACCGGCCACATGCTCGACGGCGCCGCCACCCCGTTCGGCCCGTTCGCGGGCCTGTGCCTGGAGACCCAGCGGTTCCCCGACGCGCCGAACCGCCCGGAGTTCCCGTCGGCGGTGCTGCGCCCCGGCGAGACGCACGTCTCGGTCACCGAGTACCGGTTCGCCGTTTCCTGACCCGGCTGCAAACGGTTGTAGTATCGGACCGGACGGGCGGCAGTCCTGCCGGAAAACTCCACCTGCCGAATCCGTGCTGACCTGCTCAGATTCCAGAACCGGCCGCGACGCAGCGTGAGGTATCTCACTGCAAAGGGTTGACGACATCTCCGCCAGCGCGCTAAGAAAGCGCTATCTCAACACCCTCCGACCCACCGAAGGGCGAGTGATGACGCTTAGGCCCGCCGCGGCCGGTCCGGCGCCGGAGACGGCCGATCCACCGGTCGTGCTCTCCCCCGCGGCGGAGGGCGGCCGCCCTCCCGGACGCCGCAAGAGCTCCCGCACCCGCGCGCAGGCGTGGACCGCCTACCTGTTCCTGGCCCCCTGGTTCCTCGGCCTTTTCGCCATCACGCTCGGCCCGATGATCGCCTCGCTGTACCTGTCGTTCACCGACTACAGCCTGCTGAGCGAGGCGAACTGGGTCGGCCTGGACAACTACGACACGATGTTCACGGCCGACGAGCGCTACCTGAACTCGCTCAAGGTCACGACCGTCTACGTGGTCGTCTCGGTGCCGCTGCAGCTCGCGTTCGCCCTCGCGCTCGCGCTGGCGCTGGACAAGGGGCTGCGCGGGCTGTCGTTCTACCGGTCGATGTTCTACCTGCCCTCGCTGCTCGGCGGCAGCGTGGCGATCTCCATCCTGTGGCGCAAGATCTTCGGGACGGACGGGATCGTCAACACGTTCCTGGGCTGGTTCGGCTACGAAGGCCAGGGCTGGGTGACGAGCCCGGACACCGCGCTGTGGACGCTGATCATCCTGCACGTCTGGACGTTCGGCGCCCCGATGGTGATCTTCCTGGCCGGGCTCCGGCAGATCCCGCAGAACCTCTACGAGGCGGCGCGGGTCGACGGGGCCGGGCGGATCCGGCAGTTCCGCTCGATCACGCTGCCGCTGCTCACGCCGATCATCTTCTTCAACGCCGTGCTCGAAGTGATCAAGTCGTTCCAGTCGTTCACCCAGTCGTTCGTCGTCAGCGGCGGCACCGGCGGACCGGTCGACTCGACCCTCTTCTACACGCTCTACCTCTACCTCAAGGGCTTCAAGAACTACGAGATGGGCTACGCGGCCGCCATGGCGTGGGTGCTGCTCCTCATCATCGGGGCCCTGACCGCCGTCAACTTCCTCATGTCTCGATTCTGGGTCTTCTATGGCGACGACAAGTAAGCCGCCGGCGAGCGGCCGGGCGGGCGGGCGCGGCGGCCGGCGCGGGACGGGCGGGCGCACGCCGCTGCTGTTCCGCCCCGCCTCACGGCTGACCAAGCACGCGCTGCTGATCGTGTTCGGGCTGTTCATGCTCTACCCGCTGCTGTGGATGCTCTCCAGCTCGGTCAAGCCGGAGGAGCTGATCTTCCGGGAGCCGGGGCTGGTCCCGTCCGAGGTGACCGCCGAGAACTACTCCGGCGGCTGGGACGCGCTCAAGCACTCCTTCGGCTACTACATGTGGAACTCGGCCGTCATCACCGGGCTGGCGGTCGTCGGCAACCTGCTGGCCTGCTCGCTGGCGGCCTACGCGTTCGCGCGGCTGGAGTTCCCGTTCAAGAAGCTCTGGTTCGCGATCATGCTGGTGTCGATCATGCTGCCGCACCACGTGACGGTCGTGCCGCAGTACATCGCGTTCAACAAGATCGACTGGATCAACACGATCTGGCCGATCGTGGTGCCGAAGTTCCTGGCCACCGACGCGTTCTTCATCTTCCTGATGGTGCAGTTCATCCGCACCCTCCCACGGGAGCTGGACGAGGCGGCCGCGATCGACGGCGCGGGGCACTTCCGCACGTTCTGGCAGGTGGTGATGCCGCTGTGCGTCCCCGCGCTGGCCACCACGGCGATCTTC
Organism: Actinomadura sp. GC306; assembly: GCF_004348665.1. Taxonomy (GTDB): domain Bacteria; phylum Actinomycetota; class Actinomycetes; order Streptosporangiales; family Streptosporangiaceae; genus Spirillospora. The sequence continues at coordinate 15,795 of NZ_SMKM01000148.1, forward strand.
ACGTTCATCTGGACGTGGAACGACTTCTTCACCCAGAACCTCTACCTCACCAATTCCGACAACCTCACGGCCCCGGTCGCGCTGCGCCATTTCATGGACACCAGCGGCGACTCCTCCTGGGGCCCGATGTTCGCGATGTCGATCGTCTCGATCGGCCCCATCTTCGGCTTCTTCCTGGCCGGCCAGAAATACCTCGTCCGAGGCATCTCGACCACCGGCCTCAAGTAGCGCCCCTTTTCACGACCCC
>NZ_SMKM01000149.1 GCF_004348665.1 Actinomadura sp. GC306
ATGCCCGCCACCCCGCCCGCGACGGCGGTGGCCCACCAGCCGGTGACCAGCGCGCCGAGCACGCCCCCGCGCGGGTCGATCGCCCGCGCGCCGGCGAACGCCAGCAGCCCCAGCAGGACGAGGAACAGCAGGAACGTGAAGTCCAGGGCGAAGAGGTACTTCCAGGTGCCCTCCCCCGCCGTCACCCGCCACTGGGGGAACTGGAGGGTCGCCACCAGCGGCCCGATCCCGCCGCTGTAGTCGAAGTCGCCGTCCCGGATGGCGCCGACCACCCACTGGTTGTTGAAGAGCAACGCCAGGAGTGCGATGGGCGCCACCGCGCCGCCCGCCATGGCCGCCATCCGCCGCATCGTCATGGCGGGCAGATTAACGGCGATCCGACCCTGCCGGTAGGGCCCGGCCTACCCCGGAAAGGCGGCGGGGAAGCGGAATCCGTGGTCGATCTGCTCCTCCAGGTTCTCCCCCGTCGCGCCGTTGGCCCAGCGGCGCGCGTTCTTGATGTGGAACTCGACGGCCTGCCGCTGGAACCGGTCCCAGTCGCGGACGCACGCGTCGACCTCGGCGCGCATCCGGTCGAGGGCGGCGACGTTCCCGTCCTCCAGCTCGCGGCCGGCCCGGCCCTGCTCCAGCGCCCGGACGGCGGCGGACTGGCCGATCCAGGTCAGCAGGTCGTCCCCGACGTGCTCGCGCAGGTAGGCGACGTCGTCCTCGGACTGCACCTTGTTGCCGACGACGCGGATGGCCACGTCGTAGTCGCGGGCGTAGTCGGTGTACTGCCGGTAGACGCCGACGCCCTTCCGGGTGGGCTCGGCGACCAGGAACATGAGGTCGAACCGCGTGAACAGCCCGGACGCGAACGTGTCGGCCCCCGCGGTCATGTCGACGACGACGTACTCGCCGGGGCCGTCCACGAGATGGTTGAGGTAGAGCTCCACCGCACCGGTCTTGGAGTGGTAGCAGGACACGCCGAGGTCGTCGTCGTTGAACGGCCCGGTGGCGAGCAGCGTGACGCCGCCGACCTCCTGCCCGGCCTCGTGGAACGGGTCGTCGCCGCGGAACCGCAGCAGCCGCGAGCCCCGGCCGGCCGGGGTGGTCTTGACCATCGCGGACGCGGCGGAGATGCGCGGGTTGTCGCCGCGCAGATGCTCCTTGATCTCGGGAAGCCGGTCGCCCAGCGCGGGGATCTTGGCGGCGACGCCCTCGTCCAGGCCGAGCGCGATCCCGAGATGCTGGTTGATGTCGGCGTCGATGGCGACGACCGGCAGGCCGCGCCCGGCGAGGTGCCGGACGAACAGCGACGACAGGGTCGTCTTGCCGCTGCCGCCCTTGCCGACGAATGCAACCTTCACATTGCCCTCTTTTCGGATATGAAAACCGTTACCAGTGTCGGAATTCCGAGTCTGGCGGAGGGCACGGGAGGAGGCAAACGCGCGCGTCTGGAACGCCCGGGTTCGCCGGAAAGATCAGCGGACGGCGGCGGCCGGGTCGAAACCGAACGGCAGTTCCAGCCGGTGCGCGGCGAGGAGTTCGGCGTCCATCAGCAGGTCCCGGGTGGGGCGGTCGGCCGTGATGACGCCGCCGGAGAGGATCACCGACCGCGGGCACAGCTCGGCCGCGTACGGCAGGTCGTGCGTGACCATCAGGACCGTCACGTCCAGGCCCAGCAGGATCTCCGCCAGCTCCCGGCGGCTCGCCGGGTCCAGGTTGGAGGACGGCTCGTCCAGCACGAGGATCTCCGGCTCCATCGCGAGGACGGTCGCCACCGCGACGCGCCGGCGCTGGCCGAAGCTGAGATGCTGCGGCGGCCGGTCGGCGACGTCCAGCATGCCGACGGCGGTGAGCGCGGCCCGCACCCGGTGGTCCAGCTCGGCGCCGCGCAGCCCGAGGTTGGCCGGGCCGAACGCGACGTCCTCCCGCACGGTCGGCATGAAGAGCTGGTCGTCGGGGTCCTGGAAGACGACGCCGACGCGGCGGCGGATCTCCCGCAGCGCCTTGCGGTCACCGGGGTCGACCGCGAGGCCGCCGACCCGGACCTCGCCCAGCCCGCCGTGCAGGATGCCGTTCAGGTGCAGGACGAGCGTCGTCTTCCCGGCGCCGTTCGGCCCGAGCAGCGCGACCCGCTCGCCGCGCCCGACCGTGAGGTCCACGCCGTAGAGGGCCTGCGTGCCGTCGGGGTAGGCGTAGGCGAGGCCCGCCACCTCCAGGGACGGGGTCACGGCGCGATCCAGGCGGCGAGGGCGACGAGCGCGGCGGCCGAGGGCAGCAGGGCGGCGGCGGTCCACTGCGCGGCGGTCGCGCCAACGTCGTGCAGGACGGGCATACGGCCGTCGTACCCGCGGCTGACCATCGCCAGGTGGACGCGCTCGCCCCGCTCGTAGGAGCGCAGGAACAGCGCGCCGACCGACCGGGCGAGCACGCGCGTCGCGCGCAGGTCGCGCGCCTCGAAGCCGCGGGACGCCCGCGCGACCCGCATCCGCCCCAGCTCGGCCGCGACGACGTCCATGTAGCGGAGCATGAACGCGGCGATCTGCGTGATGAGCGGCGGCATCCGGAGCCGCTCGATGCCGAGCAGCAGCAGCCGCGGCTCGGTCGTCGCGGCGAGCAGGATGGAGGCGACCACGCCGAGGGTGCCCTTGGCAAGGATGTTCCAGGCGTCCCACAGCCCGCCCTCGCTGACCTGGAGCCCCAGCACGGTGATCCGCTCCCCCTGCGCGACGAACGGGATGAGGAACGCGAACGCGACGAACGGGACCTCGATCACGGTGCGCCGCGCCACCGTCGGGAACGGCACGCGGGCGAGCAGCGCGACGCCCGCGAGCAGCAGCGCGTACCCCGCGAACGCCCACATGCGCTCGCGCGGGGTCGCCACGACCAGCAGCACGAACGCCACCACCGCGACGATCTTGGTCTGCGGGGGCAGCCGGTGCACCGGCGAGGTGCCCGGCAGGTACAGCCGGTGAGCGTGTCCCGCGCCCACTAGTCCTGCCCGGACGATCCCGCCGAAGCCTTCTCCCGCGCCTCCCCGGCGGGCTCGCGCCCGCGGACGGCCCAGAACAGCCCGCCGCCGACCAGCAGGACGGCCCCGACCCCGATGACGCCGGACAGCCCGACCGACGCCCACTCGTTGCCGACGCCCTCGACCCCGTAGTCGCCGAGCGGGGAGTCGCCGAGCGCGTGGTCCTTCTCCTCGGCGCTGATGCCCTCCTCCTCGGCGACCTTCTCCAGGCCGTCCGGGCTGCCGCTCGCGTAGTGGCTGACGATGCCCGCGAGGACGAGCGAGACCAGGAGGAACGCGGCGAAGAAACGCTTGGTGGTCATGCGGCTTCTCCTCAGACCTCGGACGTCGCGGGCCGGACGGTCCGCAGCTCGACCGGTTTCAGCAGGCCGCGCGCCCCGTACACGAGGTCGGGCCGGACGGCGAGCACGCTCGACACGGTCACCGCGGTGATCAGCGCCTCGCCGATGCCGATCAGCACGTGGACGCCGAGCATCGCCGCGGCGACCGTCCCGATCGACACGTCCGCGGTCCCGCCGACCGCGTAGATCAGCGTGAAGGCGAGCGCGGACGCGGGCACCGAGAGCAGGGCCGCCGCGAACGCGGCGCCCGACACCGACGCCCGGGTCTTCGGCAGCACCCGCAGCAGCAGCCGGAACGCCCCGTAGCCGGCCACGACCGTGACCAGCGCCATGAGGATGATGTTGACGCCGAGCGCGCTGAGGCCGCCGTCCGCGAACAGGAGCGCCTGCAGGATCAGCACGACCGACACGGCCACCATGCCGGCGTAGGGCCCGACGAGGATCGCCGCGAGCGCGCCGCCGAGCAGGTGCCCGCTGGTCCCGCCGGCGACGGGGAAGTTGAGCATCTGCGCGGCGAACACGAAAGCCGCGGTCAGCCCCGCGAGGGGCGCGGTCCGGTCGTCCAGCTCGCGCCGCGCCCCGCGCAGCGCGAGCCCCACGCCGGCCACCGCGACCACGCCCGCCGCGATCGATACGGGCGCGTTGATGAAGCCATCGGGTACATGCACCTGCCGCCACCGCCTCACCGGTTCCTGCCGACCCACCAAGTGTGCGGCGTCCCGGGCGCAGTTGCAATAGTCTCGCAATAGCGAGATATATGTGACTTGCGGCCGGCGGTGCCCCGGGCCGGTCAGTCGAAGATCGGATCCCTGGTCCGGCTGCGCTTCAGCTCGAAGAAGCCGTCCGTCGCCGCCACGGCCACGACCCCGTCCCACAGCCGCGCGGCGGCCTCGCCCCGCGGGATCGGCGACACGACCGGGCCGAAGAACGCGCTGCCCTCGACCTCGATCACCGGGGTGCCGACCTCCTGGCCGACCCGGTCGATGCCGTCCTTGTGGGACGCGCGCACGGCCTCGTCGTAGGCGGTCGACTCGGCGGCGTCCGCGAGCGCCGGGTCGAGCCCGGCCGCGGTCAGCGCCGCCTCGAAGTAGGGGCGGCCGAACTCCTGCCGCTCGTGGTGGCGGCGCGTCCCCATCTCGGTGTAGAGGCGGCCGAGGACCTCCGGACCGTACTTCTGCTCCGCGGCGATGCACACCCGCACCGGGCCCCAGCCGTCCCGCAGGCCCTTGCGGTACTCCTCGGGGACGTCCTTGTCCTCGTTGAGGACGGACAGGCTCATCACGTGCCAGCGCACCTCGATCGGGCGCAGCTTCTCCACTTCGAGGATCCACCGGGAGGTGATCCACGCCCACGGGCACAGCGGGTCGAACCAGAAATCGACGGGGGTGGCAGCATCCTTGGCCAACGTCGCCTCCTACAGCGAGAACGGGGTCTTGGAAGCGACAACCGAGCCGCGGCGGTCCCGATTCCCGCCCGCGTAAAGGTTCCAATGCCCGTGGCACGCGGGCCGGATCGGGCTTCGGTTGGTAGACATGGGGAACCAAGCGAATGAAGCCGACCAAGGAGTTCATGTGGCAGGCAACCTCACGCGCGATGAGGCGCGGGAACGGGCCCGGCTGCTCACCGTCGAGTCGTACGCGGTCGACCTGGACGTGACGGCGGGTGAGGAGCGTTTCGGTTCCACCACCGTGATCCGGTTCGGCTGCGCGGAGGCCGGCGCGTCCACGTTCGCCGACCTGCACGGCGCCGTCGTGCGCGAGGCGACGCTGAACGGCAAGGCCCTGGATCCCGCGTCCTACGACTCCGGGAAGGGGCGCCTGCCGCTGCCGGACCTGGCCGCGGACAACGAGCTGCGGGTCGTGGCCGACTGCGCCTACTCCCGGTCCGGCGAGGGCCTGCACCGGTTCGTCGATCCCGTCGACGGCGGCGTCTACCTGTACTCGCAGTTCGAGACGGCCGACGCGCACCGCATGTACACGTGCTTCGACCAGCCCGACCTGAAGGCGACGTTCGAGTTCACGGTGCGGGCCCCCGCGGACTGGGAGGTCGTCACCAACGAGGCTCCCGCCTCGGCCGAGGGCGGGACGTGGCGCTTCCCGCCGACGCCGCGCATGTCGACCTACATCACCGCGCTCATCGCGGGGCCGTACCACGTCGTCCGGGACGAGTACCGCCGCGACGACGGCACCGTCATCCCCCTCGGCGTGTTCTGCCGCGCGTCGCTGGCCGAGCACCTCGACGCGGACGCGATCGTGGACGTGACCCGCCGCGGGTTCGCCTACTTCGAGAAGGTCTTCGGCCGGGAGTACCCGTTCGGCAAGTACGACCAGCTCTTCGTGCCCGAGTTCAACGCGGGCGCGATGGAGAACGCGGGCGCGGTCACCTTCCTGGAGGACTACGTCTTCCGGTCGCGGGTCACCGACGCGGCCTACGAGCGGCGCGCCGAGACGATCCTGCACGAGATGGCGCACATGTGGTTCGGCGACCTCGTCACCATGCGCTGGTGGGACGACCTGTGGCTGAACGAGTCGTTCGCCACGTACATGAGCGTCCTGTGCATGGCCGAGGCCACCCACTGGACCTCGGTGTGGACGACGTTCGCGAACTTGGAGAAGGCGTGGGCGTACCGGCAGGACCAGCTGCCGTCCACCCACCCGATCGCCGCCGACATCCCCGACATCCGCGCCGTCGAGGTCAACTTCGACGGGATCACCTACGCCAAGGGCGCGTCCGTCCTGAAGCAGCTCGTGGCCTATGTCGGCCTCGACAACTTCCTGGAGGGGGTGCGGCGCTACTTCGACCGGCACGCGTGGGGCAACACCGTCCTGACGGACCTGCTGGGCGCGCTGGAGGAGATGTCCGGCCGCGACCTCGCCGCGTGGTCGAAGGAGTGGCTGGAGACCGCGGGCGTCAACACGATGCGGCCCGAGTACGAGCTCGACGGCGACGGGAACTTCGCGTCGTTCGCCGTCCTGCAGGAGGCCAAGCCCGACTACCCGACGCTGCGTTCGCACCGGCTCGCCATCGGGCTGTACGACAGGACCGCCGACGGCATCGTCCGGCGGGAGCGGGTCGAGCTGGACGTGGTCGGCGCGCGGACCGAGGTCCCGGAGCTCGTCGGCAAGAAGCGCCCCGACCTCGTCCTGGTCAACGACGACGACCTCACCTACGCGAAGATCCGGCTGGACGAGCACTCGCAGGGAACCCTCATCGGCTCCACGGGGGGTACAGGGGGGTCGGCCCCCCTGAAGCAGGAGGCGGGCATCGGCGACATCAGGGAGAGCCTGCCGCGTGCGCTGTGCTGGTCGGCGGCCTGGGACATGACGCGCGACGCCGAGATGGCCACCCGCGACTACGTCCGGCTCGTCGCGAAGGGCATCCGCGGCGTCACCGACATCGCGGTCACGCAGACGCTGCTGCGGCAGGCGCGCCTCGCCGTCCAGCAGTACGCCGACCCGGCGTGGCGCAACGAGGGCCAGGCGCTCCTGGCCGGCACCCTGGCGGCCCTGGCCCGGGACGCCGAGCCCGGCTCGGACCTCCAGCTCGCCTACACCCAGGCCTTCGCCGGGTCCGCGGTGTCGGACGACCACCTGGCGTTCGTCCAGGGGCTGCTGGACGGCTCGCAGGTCCTCGACGGCCTGACCGTCGACACCGACCTGCGCTGGACCCTGCTGCGCCGCCTCGTGGTCACCGGCAAGGCGGGCGAGGCCGAGATCGACGCCGAGCACGAGCGGGACCGCACCGCCGCGGGCGAGCGGCACGCCGCCGCCTGCAGGGCCGCGATCCCGACGGCGGAGGCGAAGGCCGCCGCGTGGGAGCGGATCACCTCCGGCGACCTGCCGAACGCCGTCTTCCGGGCCACGCTCGGCGGGTTCGTCGAGCCCGACCAGTCCGACCTGCTGGTGCCCTACGCCGACCGCTACTTCGCCGAGGTCGGGCGCATCTGGCGGGAGTGGAGCAGCGACATGTCGCAGACGTTCGCGGAGGTCGCCTACCCGTTCCTGGTCATCGAGCAGTCCACCGTGGACCGCACCGAGTCCTACATCTCCGAGGAGAAGCCCCCGCCGGCGCTCGCCCGGCTGCTGTCGGAGGGGCGCGACGGGGTCGCCCGCGCGCTGCGCGCCCGCGCGACGGACGCCGAGTCCGCCTGACCGCGTTCCCCCGCCCTTGTCCCCTGCCCCCGTGACCGTGGGATCGTTGGCGGTCACGGGGGCGAGGGCCGCGGGAGAGGATCGCGTTGGAGACCGCACAGGACGTTCTGACGGCACTGGCACGGCGGTACGCGTTCGGTGACCTGGCCGCGCTGATCACGCAGGGCACCGTCCTCCCCGGCCACCATGCCGGCACCGTCGCCGCCCTGTGCGCGTTCGGGCAGCGGGTCCTCGACCTGGACGCCGAGGACTTCGGCATGCCCGAGGCCACCGGCGAGGTCCCCGCCGACCTGCTCGACCGCGCCCGCGCCAGCCGCATGCCGCAGCGGCCGCGGGAGAACCCGCGCGGCGCCCTCGGCAGCCTCCGCCCCGCCTACGCCCTCCTGCTGGAGGTCATCGCGATCCGCTGGCACCGGCGCGACATGGCCGCGCTCGTCGCCGCCGTCCACATCGCCGGGGAGTACCTCCCCCTGCTCGCGTGGGAGCCGGTGCTCGGCCACGCGGGCGACCCGGCCCGCATCGGCGCCGCCGTGACGGGCGAGGGCAGCCGCTTCGGCGTCCCCGTCGAGCCGGGCTCGGCCCGCGTGTGCGACCACACCCGCCCGGAGCGCTCCGCCTGCGAGCGGACCCTGCGCGTCGCGCGGGAACCGGCGTCCGGGTGGCGCGCCTACCTCGACCGCCAGCACAGCCAGGTCGCGGCCGCCCTCGGCGACTGCGCCGCCCGCTGCCGCACCCCGTGCTCGGTCATGGGCCGGCTGGACGAGTCGGTCCGGGCCGACCTCACCGAGCGCTGCAAGCTCGCCGCCGACTTCACCGACGGCGCCCTGGTGAAGCTGCGGCACGCCGCGCCGGTCGGGCACGGGTTCGGCGTCCCGTCCCCGGAGGAGGTCCAGACGGCCTGGGCACGCGCCCGCAAGTCGCTGTCCCGCCGCGGGCCGGGGCACAAGGCCATGGCCGGCGCCGGCGACTCCTACCCGCTGCCGGGCCTCCCCGAGCTCTTCTCCGCCATCGCCGCGGCCGAACTGCGTCCCGACACCCTCTTGCGGGACGTCAGCCACCGCATCACCGCGGCCCTCGCCTGAGGCTCGGGTCGACGAAGGCGGCGCCGAGATCCTCCAGGAAGACCGGTGCGCCTTCGGCGTCGGCCAGGGGGACGCGCCAGTTCGGGTACTCGTCCGTGGTGCCCGGCTGGTTCTGGGTGCGGCGCTCTCCGACCGCGTCGGCGAGCGAGACGCCCCTGAGGCGGGCGGGGGTGCGGCCCAGGAAGGCGTGCAGAGCGGCCACGATCTCCCCGTCGTGGGCGGTCGAGCCGTCCGCCAGCGCGCGCACGATGTCGGCGGGCGGCGTGGCCAGCAGGCCCTCGTCGTGCAGGAGGCCGAGCCAGTCGGCCAGCTGGCGGCGGTGGTCGTCCTCCTCCTCGGCGCGGGTCCGGGTGAGGAGGCCGAGGCGGTCCCGCAGGGCGATGTGGTCGCCGTGGACGAAGCCCGTGATGGGCGGCATGTCGTGCGTCCCGACCGTGGCGAGGGACAGCTCGCGCCACCGGTCCGGCGGCTTCGGACGCCCCGCCGCGTCGCGCTCGAACCAGAGCAGCGACGTCCCGAGGACGCCGCGGTCGGCCATGGCCTCCCGCACCTCGGGTTCGACGGTGCCGAGGTCCTCCCCGACGACCACGGCGCCGAAGCGCGCCGCCTCCCAGGTCAGGCAGCCGAGCAGCGCGTCGCGGTCGTAGCGGACGTAGGTGCCGTCGGCGGGCGACGCGCCTTCGGGCACCCACCACAGCCGCGACACCTGCATGGCGTGGTCGAGGCGGATGCCGCCCGCGTGCCGGAGCACGGCGGCCACCATCTCGCGGAACGGCCGGTAGCCGTCGCGGGCCATCGCGTCCGGCCGCCACGGCTGCTGGCCCCAGTCCTGGCCGCGCTGGTTGAACTCGTCCGGCGGCGCGCCGACGCTCATCCCGGACGCGAGCATGTCCCGGTACATCCAGGCGTCGGCGCTGCCGTGCGGGATCCCGACCGCGAGGTCGTGGACGACGCCGACCGGCATCCCCGCGTCCACCGCCGCGCGCTGCGCCGCCGCGAGCTGCCCGTCCAGGCGCCACTGGAGCCACGCGTGGAACTCGGCGCGGGAGCGGTACCCGGGCACGTCCGCCGCCCCGCCGCCGGCGGCAGCGCCCCGGAGGGCGTCCGGCCAGCGGCGCCAGTCGGTGGTGCCCTGCTCCTCGCTGATCGCGCACCAGGTGGCGAAGCCGTCCAGCGCCGCGCCCTCGCGCCTGCGGAACTCCGCGTAACCCGGGTCGGCGTCCGCCCGCCACAGGCGGTACATCGCCTCGAACGCCTCCAGCTTGGCCGCCCAGACCGCGTCCCTGTCGAGGAGCCCCTCCTGCGCGCGCGCCTTGGCGGCCAGGGCGGCGAACCGCTCCCGGTCCTGTGCCGGCAACCGCGCGTACTCCGGCATGTCCTCGATCCGCAGGTAGATCGGCGAGGGGAAGCGTCGGCTCATCGGCGAGTACGGCGACGGCCCGACCGGCGGGACGGGCTCCGTCGCGTGCAGCGGGTTCACCAGCGTGAACCCTGCGCCGAGCTCCCGGCCGCTCCACGCCGCGAGGTCCGCCAGGTCGCGCAGGTCGCCGAGCCCCCACGACGCCCGGGACCGCACCGAGTAGAGCTGCGCCGTGAACCCCCACGTGCGGGGCGGGGGCGGCAGCGCGGCGGGGGCCACCAGCAGCGACGCGCGGTCGGTGCGGCCGCCGCGCCGGACCCGCAGGCGGTGCCAGCCGTCCGGGACGTCCGCCGCCGCGGCCAGCGGCTCGAAGGCCCCCTCTTCCGGTGGGCCGGGCGGTGCCAGGACCTCGCCCGCGTTCATCTCGATGTCCACCTGGGCGTCCTCGCCGGAGCCGAGGTGCCCGCGGAGCTCCGCGAGGATCCGGCCGGTCGCCGCGCCGTCGCCCCGGCGGACGATGACGGCCGGCGGCAGGCCGCGCCGCGGTTCCCTGGCCCGGTCCAGGCCCGCCCGGACGGCGCCGGGGGTGGACGCGTCCACCCCCAGCGCCGCCAGGACCGCCACCAGCGTGTCGGGGGCGACCTCGGCACCGCGCCCCCGCCAGTCGGTGTAGCGGGTCGCGACGCCGTGCAGTCCGGCCAGCGTGTTCAGTTCGTCGTCGGACACGCCTGCACCATGCCCCGTGGGGCCGGGCTCACGCCGTCCAGATGTCCGGCTTCCGGTCGATCCACGGACGGGCCTCCTCCAGCTGCGCGGACAATGAGATGAGCGTGCCCTCGCCGCCGAGCCGCCCGGCCAGCATGATCCCGATCGGCAGCCCGTCGGCGTTCACGTGCAGCGGGACGTTCACCGCCGGCTGGCCGGAGATGTTGTAGACCGCCGTGAACGGGGTGAACTTCGTCTGCCGCTCGAAGTTCTCCGCGGGCTCCCGGTCGTGGAAGTACCCGATCGGGACGGGCGGCTGCGCGAGCGTCGGGTGCAGGATCGCGTCGAACTCGTCCATCACGGGGAACGCCGCGCGCAGCGCCCCCTGCAGCGCCGCGTGCGCCTGGAACAGCTGCGGCGCCGTCGTGGCCTCGCCGTGCCCGCGCAGCCAGCGGGTCAGCGGCTGAAGCAGATGCTCGCTCTCCTCCGCGACCGGCGTGACCGTCGCCATGACGCCCCAGAGCGTCACGAAGTGCGGGAGGACGTCCGGCCCGAGCATCGGCGGCAGGTCCACGATCTCGTGGCCCAGCTCCGCCAGCAGCTCGGACGCCGCCTCGTAGGCCGCGACGCAGTCGGGGTGCACCTCGGCGCCCGGCACGGCCGTCTCCAGGCTCCGCGCGATCCGGAGCCGGCCCGGCGGGCGCTCCGCGTACGAGGCGAACGTCCCCTCGACCGGCGGCGCCGCGTACAGGTCGCCGGGCATGGGGCGCGCCATCACGTCCAGCAGGAGCGCCGCGTCCCGGACGGTCCGCGCGATCGGCCCGTTCGTCGACAGCCCGAACAGGTCGGGGATGACCGGCCCCTGCGAGACGCGGCCCCGGGTCGGCTTGAGCCCGAACAGGCCGCACACGCTGCTGGGGATGCGGATCGACCCGCCGCCGTCGCTGCCCTGCGCGACGGGCGCCAGGCCCGCCGCGACCGCCGCGGCGGCGCCACCGCTGGAGCCGCCCGCCGACCGGGACAGGTCCCAGGGCGTCCGGGCCGGCGGCGCGACGGCGCTCTCGGTGTAGCACGGCAGCCCGAACTCGGGCGTCGTCGTCTTGCCGAGGAGCACCGAGCCCGCCTCCCGCAGCAGCGTCACCACGCTGTCGTCGGCGAACCCGTCAAGGTCGGCGTAGACGCTCGAACCGAACGTCATCCGGACGCCGCTGACCATGTTGAGGTCCTTGATCGGGACCGGGACGCCGTGCAGCGGCGGGAGGTCGGCCGGATCCGCCGCGTCCATGACGGCCTTCTCGGCCTGCCGCGCCTCCTCGCGCGCCCGGTCGGCGGTCACCGTCGCGTAGGCGCCGACCTGCTCGTTGAGTCGTTCTATACGGGTCAGATAGTGGTCGGTGAGTTCGACGGGAGATACTTCCCGGGTGCGGACGGCCGCGGCCATCCGGGTGGCGCTGAGGTCATGGGTTTGTGTCACGAACCGAACGCTAGAGGCCGTGTGCGCGGGCATCAATGAGGGCAGGGCCAACTGCGTGGCAGCAAGGAGAAGATTACCGGCATACCCATCCGTAACGGCAGTTACTCACCCGCGGACGGCGACAAAATTATTAACCCTGCACGACTGGTCGTCCATCGTCCCGGTGATTACTCTGCGCACGGAGGATCATGCCCCCGATGGGAGAGGAATACGGAGCGTCACTCATGGCGACGACGGAGCGGGGCGACACACACGAATCCCGGACACATTCCCGGGAACGGCCGGAGGCCGCGGGGGCGACGGCGACGCAGGAGACGGGGTCGGAGGAAACTCGTGACCACAAGGACCAGGCTCCGGTGAGGGAGCTCCCCGGGCAGGGCACCGCGGCCGCACTGCTCACCGATCCCCGGATCCGCCGCTGGCTGCCGACGGCGGGAGCCGCGGCCGGCGCGGGCCTCATCGCCTTGCTGCTCTCCAGCTGGCGGCTCGGCCTCACGGTCGCGGTCCTCGTGGTGATCGGCGACACCGTCCGCCGGTCCCGCAAGAGCTCCTCCGTCACCGCGTGGCGGAAGTCCTCGGCCGCGGAGCGGCGCACCGAGAAGCAACTGAAGTCGCTCCAGCGCAACGGGTACGTCGTGCTCCACGCACGCGCCGTCCCCCGCGACGACGACGGCGTGAGCGACGGGCGGATCGACCACCTCGTGATCGGGCCGAGCGGCGTCTACGCCATCGACTCCGAGAAGTGGGACAAGCGCCTCCCCGTGCGCACCATGTCCCACCTCAAGCTCTTCCACGGCCCCTTCAACAAGAAGGACCGCCTGGACGAGGCGCGCTGGGAGGCCCAGCAGGCGAGCAGCATCCTCGCCGAGCGGGTCGGCTTCGAGGTGCCGGTGCAGCCGTCCGTGGCCATCTACGGGCCGTCCATCCCGTGGAAGGTCATGCGGGTCCGCGACGTCGACGTCTACGCGGGCAACCGGGCACGCGCCTACCTGCGGCGCCGCCCGCGGATCCTGACCGAGGGCGACGTCGAGCTGATCTTCGAGGCCGCGCAGCAGGCCCTGCCGCCCAAGTACCCGGACTAGGACGAAGTCTCCGGCGAGCACCACCGCCGGTGTGCCCCGGCCCGAGGCCGCTCCGCCGTGCCTCGGGCCGCGCCGGGACGTCCGCGTCCCGGCCTTTCTCATGCCCGCGCACCGGTTGGTAGCATCGACGCCACGGGCCGGCCCGCGCGACCTCTGCTGAGCCGGCGGCAGCGCCGGGATCCGCCGCTGCGGCATCGTTCACATCCCCACCACGGGATCGCCGCACGTCACACCACAGTCTGGAGAGGTCCACATGCCACCGCTCAGGTCACGCACGGTCACCCATGGCAGGAACATGGCGGGCGCCCGCGCGCTCATGCGGGCCAGCGGCGTACAGCGTGAGGACTTCGGCAAGCCGATCGTCGCGGTGGCCAACAGCTTCACCCAGTTCGTGCCCGGCCACGTCCACCTGGACGAGGTCGGCAAGGTCGTCGCCGGCGCCGTCCGCGAGGCCGGCGGCGTGCCCCGCGAGTTCAACACCATCGCCGTGGACGACGGCATCGCCATGGGCCACGACGGGATGCTGTACTCGCTGCCGTCCCGCGAGGTCATCGCCGACGCCATCGAGTACATGGTCAACGCGCACTGCGCCGACGCCCTCGTCTGCGTCTCCAACTGCGACAAGATCACCCCGGGGATGCTGCTGGCCGCGCTGCGCCTCAACATCCCGACCGTGTTCGTCTCCGGCGGCCCGATGGAGGCCGGCAAGCCCGTCGAGGGCGTCATGGACGGCAACAAGCTCGACCTGATCGACCCGATCATCGCGTCCGCCGACGCCTCCATGTCGGACGAGAAGCTCCTCGAAATGGAGGAGAGCGCCTGCCCGACCTGCGGGTCCTGCTCCGGCATGTTCACCGCCAACTCGATGAACTGCCTCACCGAGGCGATCGGGCTCGCGCTGCCCGGCAACGGCACCGTCCTCGCCACCCACACCGCCCGCCGCCGCCTCTACGAGGACGCCGGCCGCACCGTCGTGGACGTCGCCCGCCGCTACTACGACGGCGACGACGAGTCCGTCCTGCCGCTGAACATCGCCACCCGCGAGGCGTTCGCGAACGCCATGGTGCTCGACATCGCGATGGGCGGCTCCACCAACACGATCCTGCACCTGCTCGCCGCCGCGACCGAGGCGGGCGTCGACTTCGGCCTGGCCGACATCGACGACCTGTCGCGCCGCGTCCCCTGCATCTGCAAGCTCGCCCCCGCCACCGCCCAGTACCACGTCGAGGACTGCCACCGCGCCGGCGGCATCCCCGCCCTGCTCGGCGAGCTGAACCGCGGCGGGCTGCTGCACAGCTCCGCCCACTCGATCCACTCCGCGTCCATGGACGAGCTCGTCGCCAAGTGGGACGTCCGCTCCCCCGACGTGCTGCCCGAGGCCGTGGAGATGTTCCACGCGGCGCCCGGCGGCGTCCGCAGCACCTCCGCGTTCTCGCAGAGCGCCCGGTGGAAGTCGCTCGACCTGGACCGCGAGAACGGCTGCATCCGCTCCGTGGAGCACGCCTACACCGCCGACGGCGGCCTCGCCGTCCTGCGCGGCAACATCGCCCCCGACGGCGCGATCGTCAAGACCGCCGGCGTCGAGGAGGAGCTGTGGACGTTCACCGGCCCCGCCGTCGTGTTCGAGTCGCAGGACGACGCCGTCGAGGGCATCCTCGGCGGCCGGGTCAAGGCCGGTGACGTCGTCGTGATCCGCTACGAGGGCCCCAAGGGCGGCCCCGGCATGCAGGAGATGCTGTACCCGACGTCCTTCCTCAAGGGCCGCGGGCTCGGCAAGGCGTGCGCGCTGATCACCGACGGGCGGTTCTCCGGCGGCACGTCCGGGCTGTCCATCGGGCACGCCTCCCCGGAGGCCGCGGGCGGCGGCATCATCGCCCTCGTCGAGGACGGCGACCCGGTCGTCATCGACATCCCGAACCGGATCCTGGAGCTCGACGTCCCGGCCGACGAGCTGGAGATCCGGCGCGAGAAGCTCCTCGCCGACCTCGGCGGCTACCGGCCCCGCGACCGGCACCGCCCGGTCAGCGCGGCCCTGCGCGCCTACGCCGCCATGGCGACGTCGGCCTCCACCGGCGCCGCCCGCGACGTCGGCCAGCTGGAGCGCCCGCACGGCTGAGCATTACCCGGCAGGTAATCGCCTTCGTTCCCCCGCACGGGCCAGAGTGGACACACCGGCCGGGGCCCACCGGCCCCGGCCGCACCACTCGAAGGAGAACGCGATGACCGCCTACGCACTGGCCCACCTGCACCCGCAGCCGCCGCTCCACGACGACGTGTTCGTCTACATGCGGCGCATCCAGGCCACGCTCGACCCGTTCGGCGGCCGCTTCCTCGTCCACGGCAGCGTCCCCGAAGTGGTGGAGGGGCCCCTGGACGGCATGTACGTCCTGATCGAGTTCCCCGACACCGACAAGGCCAGGAACTGGTACGAGTCGGACGCCTACCAGGCGATCCTCCCGATGCGCACCGACAACATGAAGGGCACCGCCGTCCTCCTACCCGGCGTCCCCGAGAACTACGACCCGGCCGCCACAGCCGCCGCCCTGCACGCCGCCCAGAACACCTGAAGCGACCGTTCAAAGACCCGGCCGGGCCGTCAGGACGCGCTCGGAGCACGCACTCGGAACACCGGGCACGCCGAAGCAGCAGCGTGCGCCCTGCGCCGGCCGGGCAGGCTCAGAAGAGGCGGCTTCCGCGCCGCGCGGAACGCGTAGCACGGATCGACCGGCGGGTCAGGAGCAGCAGCCTCCGCC
>NZ_SMKM01000014.1 GCF_004348665.1 Actinomadura sp. GC306
GCCCTCAGGCGTCCCGTTCGATCGGGCAGGTCATGCAGCGCGGCCCGCCGCGTCCCCGCCCCAGCTCGCTGCCGCGGATCGTGATGACCTCGATCCCGTTCGCGCGCAGGTGGTTGTTGCTCGTCGTGTTGCGCTCGTAGGCGACGACGACGCCCGGCGACAGGGCCAGCACGTTGTTGCCGTCGTCCCACTGCTCGCGCTCCGCGGCGAACACGTCCTGGGAGGGGGTGAGGACCCGCACCTCGTCGATGCCGAGCGCGGCGGCGATCGCCGTGTACATGTCCTCGGGGGGATGGTCGGTGATCTTCAGTTCCTTCTCGGTGTCGCCCGGCTCGACGGTGTGCGACGGCAGCAGGCCCAGCCCGGCGTAGGTGGTGAACACGCCGTGGTCGACCATCGTCATCACGGTGTCCAGGTGCATGAACGCCCGCTTCTGCGGCATCCGCAGCGCCACGATCCGGGTGCAGGAGCCGGCGGCGAACAGCGACCGCGCGAGCATCTCCACCGCCTGCGGCTGCGTCCGCTCGCTCATCCCGACCAGGACGGCGCCGTTGCCGATCACCAGGACGTCGCCGCCCTCCAGCGTCGCCGGCGCCATCTCGGTGCCGCGGTTCCACACGCGGTAGCCGCCCGCTCCGGGAGCGTCGTAGCCGCCGGCGAACATGGGGTGCCACCGGTAGACGGCCTCCATGTTCACCGTCTCGCGCATGCGCGCCTTCTTGCGCATGGCGTTGATCGAGACGCCGTCGTAGATCCAGCAGGACGGGTCGCGGGTGAACAGGTGGTTGGGCAGCGGCGGCAGGACGAACCCGTCCGGCCCGATCGAGTGGAACGCGATGGACGCGGGCGCCGGCATCCGCTCCAGCATCTCCCGCTTGGTGACGCCGCCGACGAGGTACGCGGCCAGGTCGTCCAGGTCCATGGCGTCGAAGCAGTTGCGGATCGCGTCGGTGGCGAGGGGCCCGAACCAGTGCGGGTCGATCACCGAGTCGAGGATGTGCTTGCGCGCCTCGGGGATCTCGACCGTCTCGCGCAGCAGGTCCATCAGCAGGTAGGTCCGCACGCCCCGGGCGCGCAGGACGTCCTCGAACTCCGCGTGCTCCTCTTCGGCGCGCCGCACCCACAGCACGTCGTCGAACAGCAGCCCGGCGGCGTTGGTCGGCGTGAGGCGCTTCAGCGACAGCTCGGGCCGGTGCAGCAGGACGGCCCGCAGCCGCCCGACCTCCGACTCCACCCGGAACGGCATCCCCACCTCCTCGGGACGCGGCCACGCCGCCGCGACGCCCTGGCTCGCCGCAGACCCCCGGCGACAGGCGGTCGATTCCCCCGCTCGCGGGAACGAAACCGGGCCGTTCGCGCAGGGCGGGCGGCGGTCCGGCGCGGCCCCGCGGGCACCGGGCGGCTTTGCCGGATCTTCACCACGGGCACGGGCGGGACCCGGAACGGACCGGTCGGGCCCCGGTTCTAGACTCGTCGGCATGACCACCCCCGGAGACGGCGCCGTCGAGCTGGACGGGCTCGTCAAGCGCTACGGCCCGGTCGCGGCCGTGGACGGCCTGTCGCTCAGCGCCGCCCGGGGCGCCGTCACCGCGCTGCTCGGCCCCAACGGCGCCGGCAAGACCACCACGATCGAGATCTGCGAGGGGTTCCGGCGGGCCGACGCGGGCACCGTCCGCGTCCTCGGCCTCGACCCGGCCGCGGACGGGCGGGCGCTGAAGCCGCGGGTGGGCGTGATGCCGCAGTCCGGGGGCGTGCCGGCGACGGCCCGCGCCGGGGAGTTCCTCGGCCTCGTCGCCTCGTTCCACCAGACCCCGCTGGACCCGCCGGCCCTGCTGGAGCGGCTCGGCCTGTCCGGGCACGCCCGCACCCCGTTCCGCCGCATGTCGGGCGGGCAGCAGCAGCGGCTCTCGCTGGCGGTCGCGGTGGTCGGGCGGCCCGAGCTGGTCTTCCTGGACGAGCCCACCACCGGCCTCGACCCGCAGGCGAGGCGCTCGACCTGGGAGCTGATCGGGGAGCTCCGGGACGCGGGCGTGTCGGTCGTCCTCACCACGCACAACATGGAGGAGGCCGAGCACCTGTCCGACCGCGTCGTCATCGTCGACCACGGCAGGGTCGTCGCCGAGGGCGCGCCGGAGGAGCTGACCGGCGCCGAGCGGCAGCTGCGGTTCCGCGCCCGGCCCGGCCTCGGCCTGGAGGAGCTGCTGTCGGCGCTGCCCGCCGGGTGCGCCGCGAAGGAGTCGCCCGCCGGGCACTACCTGATCGAGGCGGACGTGCGCCCCGAGCTGCTGGCCACCGTCACCGCCTGGTGCGCCTCGCACGGCGTCCTGACCGAGGACCTGCGCATCGAGCGCCGCACGCTGGAGGACGTCTTCCTGGAGCTGACCGGACGGGAGCTGCGCCCGTGACGACCCGGCACGAGGCCGCGCCGCGGGGACCGGCAGCCCTCGACTTCACCCCCGCGCCGGCCGCCGTGCCGCTGCCGCGGATGGTCATGTCGCAGACCCGCTACGAGCTGCGCACGATGCTGCGCAACGGCGAGCAGCTGCTGCTGACGCTGATCATCCCGGTGGTGCTGCTCGTCCTGTTCAGCGCCACCTCGCTGCTGGACCTCGGCGACGGGCGCCGCGTCGACTTCCTCACCCCCGGCGTCCTCGCGCTCGCGGTGATGTCCACGGCGTTCACCGGGCAGGCGATCGGCACCGGGTTCGAGCGGCGCTACGGCGTGCTCAAGCGGCTCGGCGCGACGCCGCTGCCGCGCGGCGGGCTCATCGCCGCCAAGACGCTCACCGTGCTCGCGGTCGAGGCGCTGCAGGCCGCGGTGATCTGCGCGGTGGCGCTGGCGCTCGGCTGGCAGCCGCACGGCGGCCCCCTCCCGGTGCTCGTCCTGCTGCTGCTCGGCACGGCCGCGTTCAGCGGGTTCGGGCTGCTGATGGCCGGGACGCTGCGCGCGGAGGCCACCCTCGCCGCCGCGAACCTCGTCTACGTCCTGCTGCTGGCGGTCGGCGGGGTCGTCTTCCCGCTGGAGGAGTTCCCCGCCCCGGTCCGGGACGCCCTGGAGCTGCTGCCGATCTCAGCGCTCGCCGAGGGGCTGCGCGACGTCCTGCAGGACGGTGCGGCGCTCCCGGCCGGTCCCGTGCTCGTCCTCGCGGTGTGGGCGGTGGCGGGCCTCGCGCTCGCCGCCCGCTTCTTCCGGTGGGAGTAGAGGCCCGGCCGTCCTGGCGCGCCCGGCTCCTCCCGCTCGGCTCGGTGCCGCCGCCCGCGCTGGTCGTCCTCGGGATCATCTCCGTGCAGGTCGGCGCCGGCCTCGCCAAGCACCTGTTCGACCGGCTGCCGCCGAGCGCCGTCGTGTCGATGCGGCTGCTGACGTCCGCGATCGTGCTGGGCTTCCTGGCCCGCAAGGCGCTGCGGACCGTGCTGCGCGACCACTCCCGGTCCAGCCTCGCCGTCGCCGCCTGCTTCGGGCTGGCGCTGGCGCTGATGAACGTGTCCATCTACCAGTCGTTCGCGCGGATCCCGCTGGGCGCGGCCGTCACGATCGAGTTCCTGGGGCCGCTGACGGTGGCGGTCGTCGCGTCGCGCCGCCCGCGGGACGCGCTGTGGGCCGTGCTGGCCGGGGCGGGCGTCGTCCTGCTGGCCAGGGGGGGCACCGAGGGACTGGACCCGGTCGGCATCGCGTTCGCGCTGCTGGCCGGGGTGGGCTGGGCCGCCTACATCCTGCTCACCGCGGCCACCGGCAAGCGCTTCTCCGGGACGACCGGCCTCGCGTTCGCCAGCATCGTCGGGACGGCGGTCGTGCTGCCCGCGGGGGCCGCCTCCGCCGGGACCGCGATGCTGGATCCCGAGCTCCTGCTGATCGGCGTGGGCGTCGGGCTGCTGTCGTCGGTCGTCCCGTACTCGCTGGAGCTGGAGGCGCTGCGGCGCATGCCCGCCCGCGTGTTCGGGATCCTGATGAGCCTGGAGCCGGCCGCCGCCGCGCTGGTCGGGATGCTGCTGCTCGGCGAGTTCCTCACCTTCCGCCAGTGGGTCGCCGTCTGCTGCGTCGTCATCGCCTGCGTGGGCGTGACGCGGGGGCAGCAGAATCCGCCGGAGGCGCCCGAAGCCTGACGGGTGGCGTGAGTGGCAGGGGGATGTGGCAGCGTGGAAGGATCGACACCGCGAGACCGCCGGGACGAACGAGAGGAGCCGCCGTGATCGGCCGGAGCCAGGAGCAGGGGATACCGCCCGAGTTCTTCGAGGCGGGGCCCGCGTCGTTCGTGGACCTCCTGCGCGTCCACTCCCCGGAGCTGCTGCCCGTCAACCGGGTACCGGAGGGAGACGTCCCCGAGTTGCCGCACGGCACCACCGTCCTGGCGCTGACGTTCCCCGGCGGCGTCATGATGGCCGGTGACCGGCGCGCCACCCAGGGCAACCGCATCGCCTACCGCGAGCTGGACAAGGTGCAGCGCGGCGACGAGTACTCTGCGGTCGCGTTCGCCGGGACGGTCGGGCTCGCGCTGGAGATGGTCCGGCTGTTCCAGGTGGAGCTGGAGCACTACGAGAAGATGGAGACCGTCCCGCTGTCGCTGCCGGGCAAGGCCCGCCGGCTCGGCGCCGTCGTCCAGGCCAACCTCGCCCAGGCGCTGCAGGGGCTCGCGGTCGTCCCGCTGTTCGCCGGATACGACCCCGACACCGGCGAGGGCCGCATCTACACCTACGACATCACCGGCGCGCCGCAGGAGGCCCGCGACTTCCACGCGGACGGCTCGGGCTCGCCCTACGCGACGGGCGCGCTGAAGAAGCTGTACCGCCGCGACCTCTCCGAGCGGGACGCCGCGACCGTCTGCGTGCACGCCCTCTACGACGCGGCCGACGACGACTCCGCCACCGGCGGGCCCGACCGGAGCCGGCGCATCTACCCGACGATCGCGGTGGTCACCGCGGACGGCTACCGGCGGCTCCCCCAGGACGAGGTGTCCGCGATCGCCGACGAGGTCCTGCGCGGCCGGATGGACAATCCGGGCGGCCCGCTCGCCCCGCTGCGCTGACCCGCTGCGCTGACCTCGTGCGGCCCGGCCCCGCCGGGCACGGGGAACGTCGGTGGCGGCTCCTAGACTCGGGGCATGGTACGGGCGAACGACGAGGCCGCTGACCTCATCCGGGAACTGGCCGACCTCCTCTCGATCACCGGGGGCGACGCTTTCAAGATCAGGGCGTACGAGAAGGCCGCGCGGGCCATCGCCGGGCATCCCGATGACATCTCCGGCCTCGACCTGGCCGGGCTGCGCAAGATCCCCACGGTGGGCGAGGCGATCGCCAGGAAGGTGCTCGACTACACCGCCACCGGCACCATCCGGCAGGTCGAGGAGCTGCGCACCCAGATCCCCGCCGGGGTCCGGGCCCTGACGGCCATCCCGACCCTCGGTCCGAAGAAGGCCCTCGCCCTGTACGAGGAGCTCGGCGTCTCCTCGGTGGACGAGCTCGCCGCCGCGATCCGCGAGGGCCGCCTGCGCGGCCTCAAGGGCTTCGGCCCGAAGACGGAGGAGAACATCCTCCACGGCATCGAGCTGCTGCGCAGCTCCGGCGAGCGGGTGCTGGTCGATGCCGCCGCCACCGTGGCCGACGAGGTCGTCGCGGCGCTGTCCGCGCTGCCGCAGGTGGAGCGCTGCGAGCACGCGGGCTCCCTGCGCCGGATGCGGGAGACGATCGGCGATGTGGACGTCCTCGCGGCGTCCCGCGACCCGCGGCCGGTGATGGCGGCGTTCACCGCGCTGCCGCTGGTGGCCGAGGTCATCGCGGGCGGCGAGAAGAAGACGTCCGTCCGCACCGCCAAGGGCCTGCAGGTCGACCTGCGCGTCGTCCCGCCCGAGTCGTGGGGCGCCGCGCTGCAGTACTTCACCGGGTCGCAGGCGCACAACATCCGCACCCGGGAGATCGCCGTGAAGGCGGGCCTGAAGCTGTCCGAGTACGGGCTGTTCCACGCCGAGTCGAACGAGCTGATCGTGTCCGAGACCGAGGAGGAGGTCTACGAGCGGCTCGGCCTGCCCTGGATCCACCCGGCGCTCCGCGAGGACACCGGCGAGATCGAGGCGGCCCTGAAGGGCGAACTGCCCCGCCTCGTCACCGTGGCGGACCTGCGCGGCGACCTGCACAGCCACACCGACCTCACCGACGGCGTCGCCTCGTTGGAGGACATGGTCGCCACCGCGCAGGCCCGCGGTCTGGAGTACTACGCGATCACCGACCACGCGCCCGACCTGGTCATGCAGCGGATGACCGACGAGAAGATGCTCGCCCAGCGGCGCCGGGTCGCCGAACTCCAGGCCGAGTACCCCGGCATGACGCTCCTGCACGGCACCGAGCTGAACATCGGCCCGGACGGCGGGGTCGACTGGGACGCCGGCTTCCTGTCCGGGTTCGACATCTGCGTCGCGTCGGTCCACTCGCACTTCACCCAGGACCGGGACGCCATGACCCGGCGCCTCGTCCGGGCCTGCGAGAACCCGCACGTGCACGTGATCGGCCACCCGACCGCCCGCAGCATCGGCCGCCGCGCCCCCGTCGACGCCGACTGGGACGAGGTGTTCCGCTGCGCGGCCCGCACCGGCACCGCCATGGAGGTCGACTCGTTCCCCGACCGGCTGGACCTGCCCGCCGACCTGGTCCGCCGCGCGAAGCGGTTCGGGGTCAAGTTCGCCGTCGACACCGACGCGCACTCCGTCGGCCACCACCGCAACATCCGCTACGGCGTCGGCACCGCGCAGCGCGGCTGGCTGACGCCCGACGACGTCATCAACACCTGGCCGCTGGAGCGCCTGCGCGCCTTCCTCCGCAAAGCCTGACCCGCCACCGGGCCGCTAGACGGGCTGGGGGCTCTGGCTCTGGGCGGAGGGCGCCTCGGGGACAGGCGGCGCGGCGGCGGGCGCCTCGCCTCGGTCGCGGAGCGCGAAGAACAGGCGGATCGCCGCGATCCACATCAGCACCGACCCGAGCATGTGCAGCAGCACGAGGCCCTCGGGGACGCCCAGGAAGTACTGGACGTAGCCGACGACGCCCTGGAAGACGATGAGGGCGGCGAGCTCGTGGGCGCGGCGGCGGGCGGCCGCGGGGGCGCCCGTCCGGTACAGGGCGATGATGACGAGCACCGTCAGGGCGGTGGTCACCCAGGCCAGCGTGCTGTGGACGCGGGCGACGTCGGTGATGTCGAAGCCGTACCGGCGGGACTCGGCGTCCCCGGCGTGCGGGCCGGTGCCGGTGACGACGGTCCCGGCGACGAGCACGGCCGCGCAGGACGCCAGGAGCGCGGCGGTGAGGCGGCGCGTCCACGGGCCGACCAGGCGGCGGGGCGGGGCGTCGCCCTCACCGGCGCGGATCCACAGCGCCACGCAGAAGACCAGCAGGGCGGGCGACACGAGGAAGTGCAGGGAGACGGCCGTGGGGTGCAGCTTCGTCAGCACCACGATCCCGCCGATGATCGCCTGCGCGACGACGCTCATCGGCTGGGCCAGCGCCCACCAGACGAGCTCCTTGCGGCGCGGGCGGAGCCGCAGCGCCGCGATGAACACCAGCAGCCCGGCGGCCAGCACGACGAAGGTGACCAGCCGGTTGCCGAACTCGATCGACATGTTCAGCACGTGGTGCTCGGGGTTGTGCGTCGGGACGAGGCTGTCGCCCGAGCAGCGCGGCCAGTCGGGGCAGCCGAGCCCGGACTTGGTGACGCGGACGGCGCCGCCGCTCACGACGATCAGCACGTTGCCGATGACGCCGAGCAGCGCGATCCGCCGCAGCGACCCGGGCGTCGGGCGCCACACGGCGTTCCACATCCGGGACGGGAGGTCGAAGGACGGTCGCTCTGCCACGGCACCAATCGTATGGCCGGGCCGGAGTGGCCGTGATCCGGCCCCCGGTCACCTCCCGTAGGGACCGGGCGGGCCCGGCGGCGGCAGGAACCCGGACCGGTCCGGCCCCGCCCACGGCGGGCCCCCCGCCCGCCGCGCCCTGGCGCCCGCCTGCGTGCGCAGGAACGCCTGCCTCGACAGCGCCATCAGGCTGAGCAGCGCGTCGCGGCGGGTCGCGAACCAGTTCCGGTCGGCGACGCCGCGGTCGGCGCGCTTGTGCAGCAGCACCAGCTCCGTCGCGGCGAGCTGGTAGTCCGTCATGGCCCGGCCGGCCGCATGGCCGCCGGCGAGCCGGGCCCAGCGGCGCGCGGCGCGGCGCGCCGGGAGGGAGCGCAGCATCCGGATGTCCGTCGGCGTCACCAGTCCCGTCGCGACATAGGCCGGCAGGTAGGTCTCCATGCGGCGCAGGGTGGCGCGGCGCTCGAAGAACACGATGGCCATCAGGGCGACCAGGATGCAGAAGTCCAGCACGTAGACGACGGCCAGGCCGCCGAGCCCGCCGAGCGTGGCGGCGCCGTTCCACAGGCCGTGCAGGACGATCGCGCCCAGCAGCCCGGCGAGCGGCGCGACGAGCTGGCCCCGCCGGTGCGTGGCGGCGTAGGCGACGCCGAGGCCGGTCATCGCGGTGAACAGCGGGTGGCTGAGCGGCGCGATCAGGCCGCGCAGGATGAACACGGCCCCGAGCTGCTCGGTGCCGCCCTCCTCGTACGCCCGCATGTAGTAGGTGATGTTCTCCATCATCGCGAAGCCGAGGCCGACCATCGCGGCGTAGACGATGCCGTCGGCGAAGCCGTCGATCTCGTTGCGGCGGACCCAGAGCATGACGAACAGGGCCGCGCCCTTCAGCGTCTCCTCGATGACGGGGGCGCCGAAGGTCGCGCTGACGACGTGGCCCTCGCTCTCACCGAAGATCGGGACCGTGATGTACAGCAGGCCGGCGGTGTTGAGCACCAGGGCGCCGAGCACGGCGACGCCCGCGCCCCACATGAACGAGAACACCAGGGCACGCGGGGGTTCGGGCTCCAGCCGGTCCAGGGTGAGCGCGAGGGCGATCAGCACGGGGATCGGCACGATGGCGAGCAGCGCGCCGACCCAGAACCCCGGCCCCCCGTAGGCGGCGATGACCGCGAGCGCGATCGCGGCGCAGGCGCCCGACACGGTCATGCCGACGATGAGGGCGACCGGGGGCCTGCCCGGAATCCGTCCCTCCAGCACCGCCTTGGGGTCCACACGCGCCATGCCGCGAAGCGTAACGGTCCGTGACGCGAACCGCTAAGCCGCCGCGGAGGGGATGATCACCTTACGCGGCGGCGTCAGAACAGCAGCGGGTCGACGGCGACGGCGGTGAACAGCAGCGCCAGGTAGACGTTGGAGAGGTGGAAGAACCGCATCGGCCGCAGGTGGACGCCGGTCACCCCGGCGCGGACGGCCTTCAGCAGCCGGTGCCCCTCGGCGACGAAGACCAGGCCGAGGACGACCGCGACGGCGCCGTAGACCGGGCCCATGCCCGCGACGGGCCACAGCAGCAGCGAGCAGGCCACGGTCGCGTACGTGTAGACGAGGCTCTCGGTGATGACGCGGCGCTCGCCCGCGACGACCGGCAGCATCGGGACCTTGGCGATCGCGTAGTCCTCGCGGTAGCGCATCGCGAGCGTCCACGTGTGCGGCGGCGTCCACAGGAACACCACGCCGAACAGGACGAGCGGGGTCCAGGCGAGCCCGCCGGTGACCGCCGCCCAGCCGATGAGGACGGGCATGCACCCGGCGATGCCGCCCCACACCACGTTCTGCGAGGTGCGCCGCTTGAGCAGCAGCGAGTAGACGAAGACGTAGAACAGGATCGCGAACAGCGACCCCGCCGCGGCGACCGGGTTCACGGTGAGCAGGAACCCCGCCGTGGACAGCACCGCCAGCGTGATCCCGAAGATCAGCGCGCGGGCGGGGGTGACCTCGTGGCGGGCCAGCGGGCGCCGCCGGGTACGGCGCATCTTGGCGTCGATGTCGCGGTCGATGTAGCAGTTGATCGCGTTGGCGGCGCCGGCGGACATGGTCCCGAACGCCAGCGTCAGCAGCACGGTGGACAGCGGCGGCACTCCCCCGGCCGCCAGGAACATCACCGGGATGGTGGTGATCAGGAGCAGTTCGATCACGCGCGGCTTGGTCAGCGCCACATAGGCCCGCACGCTCGCGCCGAGCGTCCGCGGAGCGGCGTCCTCCGCCGCGGGCACCGGGACGAGGGCCGCCGGCGGCGCCCCCGGACCCTCGTCGCAGAGATCGTCGAGTCCGACCTCGACCCCGCGCTTGTTACTGAGCACCGTCACAATCGGGTCCACGTTGGCTAGGAATGAGAAATCGCGTACCGCCTCGGCGGCGCCCCCGTGCATCCGGGCCGGCCTCGGCGTGCTGCAACTTCGGCTTGCGTCTTGACTGCCGCGGCCGTGTCGTCAACCGCGCAATCACTGTAGTCCGACCCCTCCGGGTGCCGTGCACCGGGTCGCCGGATCACCCGCGGGATCACCCGTCCGGGGGGTTAGTACCGGAGGCCCACGGGCAAGGGTGCATGAGCGGCGCGACCCCGGCGGCCGCGGCCCCCCGGCAGGGGACCCGGCGGCCGGAGACGTGCGCCCCGCGACCGCGTTTCGCGCCCGCCTGCGGCGGCCCTCCCCCGCGATAGGCTCGCTCAGGGCGCGGCGCGGGCACGCCGGCCGCGGGACGCGGCCGGCCCCACGGGGCCGGCGGAAGACCGGCCGCGCCGCGGGCGGGCCCGGCCCGCGGTACGCCGCGCGCCGGGCGTGCGGCATTGCAGAGTGGACAGTACCAACCGGTTCGAGAGGAGCCTGGCGTTCCGTGAGCAGGGACAACAGCACGTTTGAGTGGTCCGACCAGGATCGGCGGGCGGTGGACGCCGTCCGTGCGCTCGCCATGGACGCGGTCGAGGAAGCGGGCTCCGGGCACCCAGGGACGGCGATGAGCCTCGCGCCCGCCGCCTACCTCCTGTTCCAGCGTTTCCTGCGGCACGACCCGACGGACCCGCACTGGCCCGGCCGCGACAGGTTCGTGCTCTCCTGCGGGCACTCCAGCCTGACCCTCTACATCCAGCTGTACCTGTCGGGTTACCCGATGACGCTGGACGACCTGAAGGCGCTGCGCAAGTGGGGCAGCCTCACCCCGGGCCACCCCGAGCACGGGCACACGGCCGGCGTGGAGACGACCACGGGCCCCCTCGGGCAGGGCCTCGCCAACGCGGTCGGCATGGCGATGGCGGCCCGCCGCGAGCGCGGCCTGTTCGACCCGGACACGCCGCAGGGCGAGTCCCCCTTCGACCACACCGTGTGGGTGTTCGCCTCCGACGGCGACGTCCAGGAGGGCATCAGCCACGAGGCGAGCGCGCTCGCCGGGCACCAGAAGCTCGGCAACCTGATCGTGCTCTGGGACGACAACCGCATCTCGATCGAGGACGACACCGCGATCGCGATGTCGGAGGACGTCCAGGCCCGCTACGCCGCGTACGGCTGGGACGTGCACCGCGTCGACTGGACGGAGGACGGCGACTACGCGGAGAACGTCGCCGCACTCGCCGAGGCGTACGCGGCGGCGCAGGCCGACACGTCCCGCCCGTCGTTCATCGCGCTGCGGACGATCATCGGCTGGCCGGCGCCGAACAAGAAGAACACCGGCGCGATCCACGGCGCCGCCCTCGGCGCGGACGAGGTCGCCGCGACCAAGCGGATCCTCGGCCTGGACCCGGAGCCGTTCCACGTCCCCGACGACGTCCTGGCGCACGCGCGCGAGGTGGCCGGCCGGGGCCGCGCCGACCACGCCGAGTGGAACGAGGCGTTCGCCGCGTGGCGCGAGGCGAACCCCGGGCGCGCGGCCGAGTACGACCGGATCGCGGCCCGCGCGCTGCCGTCCGGCTGGGAGTCCGCGCTGCCCGAGTTCGAGGCCGGCGCCCAGGTCGCGACCCGCAAGGCGTCCGGCGAGGTCCTGGCCGCCCTGGCGCCGGTGCTGCCGGAGCTGTGGGGCGGCTCGGCCGACCTCGCCGGCAGCAACAACACGACGATGAAGGGCGAGCCGTCGTTCGTCCCCGAGGAGTTCCAGACCAAGGAGTTCCCCGGCCACCGCTACGGCCGCACGCTGCACTTCGGCGTCCGCGAGCACGCGATGGGCGCGATCTGCAACGGCATCGCCCTGCACGGCGGGACCCGCCCGTACGCCGGCACGTTCCTGGTCTTCAGCGACTACATGCGCCCGGCGGTGCGGCTGGCGGCGCTGATGAAGCTGCCGGTGACGTTCGTGTGGACGCACGACTCGATCGGCCTCGGCGAGGACGGCCCGACGCACCAGCCGGTCGAGCACCTGTGGTCGCTGCGGGCCATTCCCGGGCTGGACGTCGTCCGCCCGGCCGACGCCAACGAGACGGCCGTCGCGTGGCGGACCGTCCTGCGGCACACCGACCGCCCGGCGGGCATCGCGCTGACCCGGCAGAGCGTGCCGACGTTCGAGCGCGGCGGCGAGCTGGCGTCCGCGGAGGGCGTCGCCAAGGGCGGCTACGTGCTGGCCGACGCCGATGGCGGCCGGCCCGAGGTGATCATCATCGCGACCGGCAGCGAGGTGGCGATCGCCCTGGAGGCCCGGACGGCGCTGCAGGCCGAGGGCACCCCCACCCGCGTGGTGTCGATGCCGTGCGTGGAGTGGTTCGAGGAGCAGTCCGACGCCTACCGGCAGGAGGTCCTGCCGCCCGGGGTGCACGCCCGCGTGTCGGTGGAGGCCGGGGTCGCGCTCGGCTGGCGCGCCTACGTCGGCGACACCGGCGAGTCGGTGAGCCTGGAGCACTTCGGCGCGTCCGCCGACTACAAGACGCTGTACCTGCAGTTCGGCATCACCCCCGAGCGGGTCGTCGCGGCGGCCAAGGCGAGCCTGATCAGGGCCGGGGTCCGCAACGCCGGGCGCGGCGACACGACCGGCAACTGAAGACGCGACGAGGAGGAGACGATGAGTGAGATCCTGAAGCGGCTGTCGGACGAGGGCGTCTCGATCTGGCTGGACGACATCAGCCGCGAGCGGCTGCGGACCGGCAACCTCGCGGAGCTCGTCAAGGACAAGCACGTCGTGGGCGTCACGTCCAACCCGACGATCTTCGCCAAGGCGCTGAGCCAGGGCACCGCCTACGACGACCAGGTCCGCGACCTCGCGGTCCGCGGGGTCGACGTCGAGGAGGCGGCCCGCGCGATCACCACCTACGACATCCGGTGGGGCTGCGACGTGCTGCGCCCGGTGTACGACCGCACCGACGGGCTGGACGGCCGCGTCTCGCTGGAGGTCGACCCGCGGCTCGCCGGCGACACCGAGCGCACCGTCGCCGAGGCCCGCGCGCTGTGGTGGCTGGTGGACCGGCCGAACCTGTTCATCAAGATCCCGGCCACGGAGGCGGGGCTGCCGGCGATCACCGCGGCGCTGGCCGAGGGCATCAGCGTGAACGTGACGCTGATCTTCTCGCTGGAGCGCTACGGCAAGGTCATCGACGCGTTCTTCGCGGGGCTGGAGAAGGCCCGGGAGAACGGCCACGACCTCTCGAAGATCGCCTCGGTGGCGTCGTTCTTCGTGAGCCGCGTCGACACCGAGATCGACAAGCGGCTCGACAAGACCGGCTCCGGCGAGGCGAAGGCGCTGCGCTCCAAGGCGGCCCTCGCCAACGCGCGGCTCGCGTACGCCCTGTACGAGGAGAAGTTCGGCACCGACCGGTGGAAGGCGCTCAAGGACGCGGGGGCCCGGCCGCAGCGTCCGCTGTGGGCGTCCACCGGCGTGAAGGACCCCGACCTCAGCGACACCCTCTACGTGGACGAGCTGGTCGCGCCCGGCACGGTCAACACGATGCCGGAGGCGACGCTGGTGGCGGTCGCCGACCACGGCCAGATCAGCGGCGACACCGTCCGGGGCACCTACGACGACGCCCGCGCCCACATGGCCGCCCTGAAGGACGCCGGCGTCGACTACGACGACGTCGTGCGGGTCCTTGAGGAGGAGGGCGTCGAGAAGTTCGCGGTGTCGTGGAAGGAGATGCTCGACTCGATCCGCGGCGAGCTGGAGTCCAAGGGGGCCGGCGCGTGACCTCGGTGGTGACCGCCGGGGGGATCTCGGTCACCATCCGCGGCCCGGTGCTCGACGCGAGCGAGACGGTCCTCGACCGGCTCGTCTCCGACGGCGTGCCGGGCTCGCTGGCGTCGCGCAACGCCAAGCTGTGGGGCCCCGACGCGGCCCCGCTCGCCGCCCGCCGCCTCGGCTGGCTGGAGCTGCCGGAGACCTCGCGGTCGCTGGCGGACCTGCTGGCCGGGCCGGCGGGCGAGGCCCGCGACCGCGGGCTCGACCGCGTCGTCCTGGCGGGGGCGGGGGGCGCCGCGGTCGCCGCCGAGGCGATGTACCGCACCGCCTTCGGGTCCGGGGAGGCGCCGGCGGAGCTGGTCGTCCTCGACACCACCGACCCGCACGAGGTGTCGGGCGTCCTCGCCGGCGACCCGCACCGGACGATCGTCGTCGTGGTGGACGGGAGCACCGAGGCCGAGTCGCTGCACCGCGTCTTCGGCCGCGCGTTCGACGAGGCCGGGCTGGACGGCGCGCAACTGGCGCACCGGTTCGTCGTCGTGGCGGAGGAGGGCTCCGCGCTCGCGGAGGCCGCCGCCGAGGCGGGGCACCACCTCGTGCCCGCCGAACCCGACGTCGACGGGCGCTTCGGCGCGCTCGGCGCACGGGCGCTGGTCCCGGCGGCGCTCGCGGGCGTCGACGTGTCCGCGCTGCTGGACGAGGCGTCCCGGCTGATGGCGGTGCTCCGGCAGCCCTACGACAATCCGGCCCTGGCGCTGGGAGCGGTGCTGGCCTCGTCCGCGCTCGGCGACCGGGACAAGCTCGTGATCGCCGACCACGGCTCGGGCCTGCACGGCTTCGCCGGCTGGGCGGAGCAGCTGGTCGGCGGCGCGCTGGGCAAGGACGGCAAGGGGCTGCTGCCGGTCGTGGTGGAGGGCGTGGACGCGCCGGGCTTCGAGCTCACCGACGACCTGCGCCGCGTCATCCTGGGCAGCCGCCCGGACGAGCCCGGTCCCGGGCGCGAGGCCGGGGTGAGCGTCGCGGGCCCGCTCGGCGCGCAGTTCCTGCTGTGGGAGTACGCTGCGGCCGTCGCCGCCCGGGTGCTGGGCGTCGATCCGTTCGGCGAGCCGGACACCGCCCAGTCGGCGGAGAGCACCGGCGCGTTGCTGCGCTCAGAGGAGGGCACCGCGCCCACGGTCGTGCGGAGGCCGCCGGAGCTGGTCTCCGGGGCGGTGGAGGTGCACGCCGGCGCGGAGGATGCGCTGCGCGGCGCGCAGACCCTGACCGAGGCGCTCGAGATCGTGCTGGAGAGCGTGCCGGACGGCGGGTACCTCGCCGTCCTGGCCTACCTGGACCGCCGCGGCGACGCGGCGGCGGCCGGGCTGCGGCCGCTGCTGGCGGCGCGGGCCGCCAAGGCCCGCAGGCATCCGGTGCCGGTCACGTTCGGCTGGGGGCCGCGCTACCTGCACACGGTCGGCCAGTACCACAAGGGCGGACCCCGGAACGGGGCGTTCCTCCAGGTCACCGGGGCCGTCACCGATGACGTCCCGGTGCCGGGGCGGCCGTACTCCCTCGGGGAGCTGCAGCTCGCGCAGGCGTTCGGCGATCTGCGGGTGGTCCGGGCTCTGGGGGCCCCCGCCTTCCGGATCCACCTGCGCGACCGCGCGGACGGACTCGCCCAGCTCACCGAGGCGCTCGCCTGACTCCGTGTTCGCCCGGCGCGGTGTTCGCGGCGCGAAGAAGATCGTAGGAGAGGTCGCCAATGTCCATTCTCTCCTGAAACGATGGGGGCCGGGAGGGATCGGTGTCCGGATTCGACGTATTGACGCGCGGCGACGTGCTGGACTCGGCGCTGCAGGCGAGGGACTACCTCGTGGGCTGCGGCGTCCCCGGCGCGCTCGCCGCCAAGGACCCGCGGCTGTGGGGGCGGCGCGCGGTCGACCACAGCAGGCTGGGCTGGCTCGACCTGCCGTTCGCCTCCCGCGGGCTGCTGACCCAGGTGGACGGCATGGTCGCCGAGGCGCGCCAGTCGGGCCTCGACCACATCGTGCTGATCGGCGTCGGGGCGGAGAGCCTCGCCGCCCAGGCGATCATGGAGGCGCACGCGGCCTCGGTCACCGCCGGGGCGCCGGAGCGCGGCGCCGGGGACCGGCCCACCGGTGAGCTGACCGTCCTCGACGGCGGCGACACCGCGGCGCTCGCGTTCGCGATGGAGCGGCTCGACCGGACGCTGGTCGTGCTGGCCAGCAAGGCGGGCGTGTCCCTGGAGGGCGACGCCTACCGGCGGATCTTCGCGGCCGCGTTCCGCGAGCGGGGCATGCCGGAGCGGGAGATCGCGAGCCGGTTCCTGGTCATCACCGACCACGGGAGCCCGCTGCACGACTTCGCCCGGCAGTGCGGGTACCGGATCGGCCTCACCGACCCGTACCTGCCGGGGCACTACGGCGCGCTGTCGGCGTACGGGCTCGTCCCGGCGGTGCTGGCGGGCGCCGACGCGGAACGGCTGCTGGACGAGGCGGCGTCGCTGGTGCCGTCGCTCGGCAAGGACGAGGACAACCCGGGCCTGCTGCTCGGAGCGGTCCTCGGCGGCTGCGCGCAGCAGGGCGCGGGCGGCCCGGCCCGCAACAAGGTGCTGCTGCGCGAGCCCGGCGGGCCGGGCGCGCTGAGCGGCTGGATCTCCCAGCTCCTCGCGGTCGGCACCGGCAAGCGGGGCCGCGGCGTGCTGGCGTTCGAGCCGCCGGGCGGGCGCGGCGACTTCCCCGACGTGCACGGCGTGTCGATCAACCCGCGGTCGGCGGCGCAGGACGAGTCCGACACCTCGGTGTGGGCGCCGCTCGGCGCGCAGTTCCTGCTGTGGGAGTACGCGACGGCGGTCGCCGGGTGGCTGCTCGGGGTGAACCCGTTCGAGCCGGGCAGCACCGTCGTCCAGGAGTCCGAGGACGACGCCGCGACGCTGCTGCGGACGGCGGGCGCCGGGCCGCTCACCGCGGAGCGGCCGGTGTACGTGGAGGACGGCATCGAGGTGCACGCCGACTTCCCGTGGCCGCCGGGCGCGAAGCTGCAGACCGTCCTCGGCGGGCTGGTCGCCTCGGTGCCCAACGACGGCTACCTGTCGGTCATGACGTACCTGTCGGGCGACTTCTCCGGCCGGTACCTCGCGCCGTCGATGGCGCGCGCGTCCGGGCGTCCCGTCGCCTACGGGCCCGGGCCGGGCTACCCGCACGCGACGGGTCCGGTGCACAAGGACGGGCCGGGCAACGGCGCGTTCCTCATCGTCACCGGCGACCCGGCACCGGGCGACGTCCTCGCCACGCAGCCCGTCCCCGGCCGCCCGTACAGCCTGGCGCAGCTGCAGCTCGCGCGGGCCCTCGCCGAGCTGCGGGCGCTGCGCGAGCGCAGGCTGCCGGTGATCCGGCTGCACCTGCAGGACCCGGTGGAGGGCGCCGGCAGGCTCACCGAGGCGATGCGGGCGGTGGCGGGAGCGCGCCGGACGTGACGTTCACCGCCGCCTCCCCGGGGGAGACGGTCTGCACCGCCCGCGGGCCGCTGCGGGCGGGCGTACCGGCACGGCACGCCAGGACAAGAGGGCAGGATGCTTGAAGGGGTAGTACGACAGGGCGCCGCGGCGCCGGAGCACGCGCGATCGAAGGGGGCCACGTGACCGACCCAGCCAACCCGCTCCGCGACCCGCGGGACAAGCGCCTCCCCCGGGTGGCCGGGCCGTGCGTGCTCGTGCTCTTCGGCGTGACCGGCGACCTGTCCCGCAAGAAGCTGCTGCCGGCGATCTACGACCTGGCGAACCGGGGGCTGCTGCCGCCCGGCTTCGCGCTGGTCGGCTTCGCCCGCCGCGAATGGGACCACCAGGACTTCCGGGAGATCGCCCACGAGGCGGTGAAGGAGCACGCGCGGACCCCGTTCCGCGAGGACGTGTGGCGGCACCTGTCGGAGGGGATGCACTTCGTCCCCGGCACGTTCGACGATCCGGGCGCGTTCGACGCGCTCACGATGGCGGTCAAGGAGCTGGACGCGACCCGCGGCACGGGCGGCAACTACGCGTTCTACCTGTCGATCCCGCCGAAGTTCTTCCCGAAGGTGGTGGAGCAGCTGCAGCGGTGCGGCCTCGCCGACCGCACCCCCGACTCGTGGCGCCGGGTCGTCATCGAGAAGCCGTTCGGGCACGACCTGAAGTCGGCGGTGGAGCTGAACGACACCGTGCACCGCGTCTTCCCCGAGGAGTCGATCTTCCGGATCGACCACTACCTCGGCAAGGAGACGGTGCAGAACATCCTGGCGATGCGGTTCGCCAACACGATGTTCGAGCCGATCTGGAACCGCTCGTTCGTGGACCACGTGCAGATCACCATGGCCGAGGACATCGGCATCGGCGGCCGGGCCGGGTACTACGACGGGATCGGCGCGGCCCGCGACGTCATCCAGAACCACCTGCTGCAGCTGCTGGCGCTGACGGCGATGGAGGAGCCGACGTCGTTCAGCGCCGAGGCCGTCCGCGCCGAGAAGGCCAAGATCCTCTCCTCGGTGCGGGTGTCGGGCGACATGGCCACCGCCACCGCGCGCGGGCAGTACGCGGCGGGCTGGCAGGGCGGCGTGAACGTCCGCGGCTACCTGGAGGAGGACGGCATCCCCGCCGACTCCCGCACCGAGACCTACGCCGCGGTCAAGCTGCAGATCGACAACCGCCGCTGGGCGGGCGTCCCGTTCTACCTGCGCACCGGCAAGCGGCTGAGCCGCCGGGTGACGGAGGTGGCGATGGTGTTCCAGAAGGCGCCGCACCTGCCGTTCCACGAGACCGACACCGAGGAGCTCGGGCAGAACGCCCTGGTGATGCGGGTCCAGCCGGACGAGGGCATCACGGTGCGGTTCGGCTCGAAGGTGCCGGGCACCTCGATGGAGATACGCGACGTCAACATGGACTTCGCCTACGGCGAGTCGTTCACCGAGACCTCCCCCGAGGCGTACGAGCGGCTGCTGCTGGACGTCCTGATCGGCGACCCGCCGCTGTTCCCGCGCCAGGAGGAGGTCGAGCTGTCCTGGAAGATCCTCGACCCGATCGAGGAGTACTGGGCGGGCCGCGGCGGCGTCGACCAGTACAAGTCCGGCGGCTACGGCCCGGCCTGCGCCGACGAGCTCATGGCTCGCGACGGGCGCGCCTGGCGGCGGCTCTAGAGAAGACGGGGGCTTCGGATGAACATCGACCTCACCGGCACCACCACCCGCAAGATCCAGGACGCGCTGACGCAGTCGCGGCACCTGATGGGCGGGCCCGCCGTGGGCATGGTGCTGACCATGATCATCGTGACCGACGAGTCGGCGCAGTACGACGCGGTGCGCGCGGCGACGGAGGCGGCCCGCGAGCACCCCTGCCGGGTGCTGACCGTGATCTCGCGGGACCCGCGCGGCGGCTCGTCCCGGCTGGACGCCGAGATCCGGATGGGCGAGACCGGGCCGGGCGAGACCGTGCTGCTGCGCATGTACGGGCCGCTCGCCGAGCACGCCGACTCGGTCGTCGTGCCGCTGCTGATGCCGGACACGCCCGTGGTGACGTGGTGGCCGGGCGGCAAGGTGCCGAAGGTCCCGGGCAGGGACCCGCTCGGGACGCTGGCGCAGCGGCGGGTGACCGACTCCTACGCGGCCCGCGACCGGCTCGGCACCCTCGCGCAGCTCGCCGAGGGGTACCGGCCGGGCGACACCGACTTCGCGTGGACGCGGCTGACGTCGTGGCGGTCGCTGCTGGCCGCCGCGCTCGACCAGAAGCACGACGAGATCCTCGCCGGCGAGGTCGAGGCCGAGCCGGACAGCCCGAGCGCGGAGCTGCTGGCGGCGTGGCTGTCGGTCCGGCTGGGCGTCCCGATCGGCCGGACGGTCTCGGAGGGCCCCGGCCTCACCGGCGCGCGGCTGGTCACCGCCGGCGGCGACATCAAGATCCACCGGCCCGACGGGCGGGTGGCGACGCTGTGCCGTCCCGGCCAGCCGGACCGGCAGGTGTCGCTGGTGCGGCGCCCGATGGCCGAGCTGCTGGCCGAGGAGCTGCGGCGGCTCGACCCGGACGAGGTGTACCACGAGGCCGCCGTCCGGTTCGCGAAGGACCTCGCGGGCGGGACGCGGGAGGGCGTGGCGAAGGATCCGCTGTCGGCGACGGCGGAGGCGGCGCAGACGCGCCCCGCCAAGGAGGCCGTCAAGGAGGCCGCCGAGCAGGACGCGGAGAAGGACACGGAGGACGCCGCCGGGCACGAGGCCGGCGCGGGCGGGGAGGACCGGTCATGAGCGTCCCCGAGGTCCTCCTCCACCGCGACCAGGGCGTGCTCGCCGAGGCGGCCGCGGCGCGGCTGGTCACCCGGATCGCCGACGCCCAGGCGGCGCGCGGCACGGCGTCGGTCGTGCTGACCGGCGGCGGCGTCGGCACGGCGGTGCTGGCCGCGCTGGGCGCCGGTGCGGCGCGCGACGCGGTCGACTGGGCGCGCCTGGACGTCTGGTGGGGCGACGAGCGTTTCCTGCCGGCCGGCGACCCGGAGCGCAACGAGACCGGCGCCCGGGAGGCGCTGCTCGACCGCGTCCCGCTGGATCCGGCGCGGGTGCATCCGATGCCGGCCGCAGACGGGCCGGACGGCGCCGACCCGGAGGCCGCGGCGGCCCGGTACGCCGACGAGCTGCTGTTCGCGGCGCATCCTGGGGCGGCGCCCAGGTCGGCGTTCGCGGTCCCCGCGTTCGACGTGCTGATGCTGGGCGTGGGCCCTGACGCGCACGTGGCGTCGCTGTTCCCGGGGCAGCCGGCGGTGGCGGAGGAGCGGCGGGCAGCGGTGGCCGTCCACGACGCACCGAAGCCGCCGCCGACGCGGATCACGCTGACGTTCCCGGTGCTGCGGGCGGCGCGGGAGGTGTGGGTGCTGGCCGCGGGCGAGTCGAAGGCGGACGCCGTCCGGCTCGGGCTGTCGGGGGCGGATCCGGCGCAGGCGCCGGTCGCGGCGGCCCGCGGCCGGGAGCGGACGCTGTTCCTGCTGGACACGGCCGCGGCGTCGCGCCTCCCCGCCGGGTGACCGGCTCACCGCGCCCCTGACCCGCCTTGGCGGAAACCCTGCTCCGCCTTGGGGGGACCGAAACAGTACCGGCGCTCCCGCATGCCTTCCGTGAAACCGCGCATACCCTGACCATGAGGTTGCCCGCGTCGAGCGTGAGGAGTTCGCGAGTGCTCAAGGGTCGGACCGGGACGAGGATCGCGGCGGTCATCGGGGCGGCGGTCATCGCGGCCGCCGGCTGCTCGTCCGGCGGCGACGGCGACGGCGGCGGAGCGGGCGGGGGCGGCGGCAAGGGCTCGGACGCGGTGACGCTGTCCATCACGCCCGCGACCGGTGCCCAGCAGGTCGCGCCGGAGAAGCCCGTCACCGTCAAGGCGGAGAACGGCAGGCTGACGGACGTCACCCTCACCCACGGCAAGAAGAACGAGAAGGCCGAGGGCACGCTCGCGCAGGACGGCACGTCGTGGAAGTCGGCGTGGTCGCTGAAGCCGTCCACGACGTACACGGTCAC
Source organism: Actinomadura sp. GC306 (assembly GCF_004348665.1). GTDB lineage: Bacteria > Actinomycetota > Actinomycetes > Streptosporangiales > Streptosporangiaceae > Spirillospora. The sequence continues at coordinate 21,495 of NZ_SMKM01000014.1, forward strand.
CGCCAAGGGCACCGGCGGCGACGGCGAGGAGGTCACCGAGACCTCCACGTTCACGACGCTGAAGCCCCGGGCGAAGCTGGAGAGCGGGATGTCGCCGCTGGACGGGGAGACCGTCGGCGTGGGCATGCCGGTCCAGCTGCTGCTGTCCAGGCCGGTGAGCACGAAGGCGGGCAAGGTCGCGGTGGAGAAGTCCCTGGAGATCCAGATGTCGCAGCCGGTCCAGGGCGCCTGGTACTGGATGAGCGACAAGGAGGTCCAGTTCCGGCCGCGCGAGTACTGGCCGACCGGGCAGAAGGTGAAGGTCACCGCGCATCTCGCCGGCGTGAAGATCGCCGACGGCGTGTACGGGGTCGCGGACCGCAGCGCGAGCTTCACGGTCGGCGAGAAGCACGTCACCACGGTGGACGCGCGCAAGCACCGCGCGACGGTGACCGAGAACGGCGAGACCCTGAAGAACATCAAGGTCAGCCTCGGCAAGCCGGGCCACGAGAGCTACAGCGGGACGATGATCGTCCAGGAGAAGGCGAAGGACATCATCATGGACTCGGCGACCACCGGCAACCCGGGCGAGTACCGGATCCCGACGAAGTGGAACGTCCGCCTCACCTACAGCGGCGTCTTCGTCCACTCGGCGCCGTGGTCGACCGCCTCGCAGGGCAGCGACAACGTCAGCCACGGGTGCGTCAACATGTCGCCGGGGAACGCGAAGTGGTTCTACGACTTCTCCAAGCGGGGCGACATCGTGAAGGTGACGGGGACGTCCCGCGAGCTGCGGTTCGGGAACGGCCCGACGCCGTGGGCGAAGTCCTGGGAGGACTGGCTGGCGGGCGGCGCGATCGGCGAGCCGGTCACCGGCACCCCGCTGACCTGACCGTTCGCGGCGGCCGCCCCGGTGCCGCGTGCGGCGGCACGCGAGATCACTGGCAGACTGTGGGACATGCAGAAGCTCTCGTTGCACGCACACGCACGTGACCAGCTCAAGCGCGCCGCGGCCGGCTCCACCGGGCGCAGCGCCGACACCGTCTACGGCGGCCACGAACGCGTGCTGCGCCAGACCGTGATCGCGCTGACCTCGGGCACGTCGCTGGCCGAGCACGAGAACCCCGGCGAGGCCACGCTCGTGGTGCTGCAGGGGCGCGTCCGGATGGTGGCCGGGGAGAACTCCTGGGAGGGCATCTCCGGGGACCTCCTGATCATCCCGGACGCGCGGCACAGCCTGGAGGCCCTGGAGGACGCCGCCGTCCTGCTCACGGTCGCCAAGACCCGCTAGACCGCCGCACCACCGGACCCGGGCCGCCTGCGGCGGGCCGGGGCCTCAGCCGCGGCGCAGGTGCGCGAGGCAGGCGCCGGGTTCGGCGAAGGGCTCCAGCCGCTGCGCCTCGACGGGCGCGTCCAGTTCGGTGAGCGCGCCCTGCATGAGCCCCAGGTGGACGTCGCAGACGAGCGGCCCGTACTCCTCGGCCAGTTCGAGGAACGGGCAGTGCCGCAGCCGGATGACGTCCCCGTCGGGCTTCGGGGCGAAGTCCAGGTCGTCGAGGAGGGCGGTCAGCCGCTCGGCGGCCTCCTCCTCGGTCATCCGCTGGAACGGCGGCGGGCGTTCGACGAGGTAGCGGCCCCATTCGCGGCCCGCCTGCGCGGCGTCCTCGCGCCCCTCCGCACCGTCGGCGGCGAGGCGGCTGAGCAGAATCTGGGCGAGCAGCCGGTAGCCGCGTGCGCCGCCGCGGTCCATCCCCGGGCGGGCGGCGTAGACGGTGCGGGGGCGTCCCGGGCCGGAGGGCTGCTCGACGGTGCGCTCGACGGCGCCGTCCGCGGCCAGGGCGTCCAGGTGGAAGCGCGCGGTGTTGGCGTGCACGCCGAGGCGCTCGGCGACGTCGGTGACCCCGAGCGGGGTGCGGGCGTCGCGCAGGACGTCCAGGACCTCGCGCCGGCGTGGCCGCTCGCGTTCGCTCGCCATGCCGCCCCTCCCCTTCCTGCGGCGGCACCGCGACCGCCCGCCACGGTGCCCTCCACCACGTTTTCACAAATAATACTGTGTAAATCGTGGAATGAGGAGGCGGCACGGTCGCCCAGACCAAAGTCGGTACGGCGGCAGACCTGCGGACGCCGCCGGGCCGGCGCGGCGTGGCTACCGTTGACCCCGTGGACCTCAGGCGATCGTGGCGGGACCGGCTCGGGGACGCGGGGCTCGCCGCCGCGGCCGCGGTCCTCGGCCTGCTGCTGCTCCAGGCGTCGACCGAGGACGCGGCACCCGGCGAGCAGATCCCGGTGCCCGTGGAGCTGGCGTCGGGCGCGGCATCGCTCGTCATCCTGGTGCTGTTCCGGCGCCGGCACCCGCTCGGCACGGCGGTGGCGCTGGTCCTCCTGCAGTGGCTCGCGACGACGATCTTCGGCACGGCCGCGATCGCGGTGTACTCGCTGGCGGTGCTGCGGCCCTGGAGGTACGTCCTGCCGGTCGCCGCGCTGAGCCTGGCGCTGATCATCACGATGTTCCGCTTGGTGGAGGCGCCCGACTTCGTCGAGGGCGCGGTCGTGTTCACGCTGATGTACGCGGTGCTGGTCACGGCGGGCATGCTCGTCCGGTCCCGGCGGATGCTCATCGCGTCGCTGAAGGAGCGGGCCCGCGCCGCCGAGACCGAGCAGCGGCTCCGCGTCGAGGAGGCCCGGCTGCTGGAGCGCGAGCGGATCGCCCGCGAGATGCACGACGTCCTCGCGCACCGGATCTCGCTGCTGGCGGTGCACGCCGGGGCGCTGGAGTTCCGCCCGGACATGCCCGACGACCAGCGCGAGGCCGCCGGGGTCATCCGGCGCAGCGCCTACGAGGCGATGGAGGACCTGCGCGAGGTGATCGGCGTCCTGCGCGACGACGCCGAGGGCGGCGAGGGCGCGGACCCGCGGCGGCCGCAGCCGACGCTCGCCGACGTGTCCGGGCTCGTCCAGGAGTCGCGGCGCGCCGGCGGCCGCATCACGCTGGAGCAGGACATACCCGATCCGGAGGACGTCCCGTCCCGGGTGGGCCGGCACGCCTACCGGATCGTCCAGGAGGGGCTGACCAACGCCCGCAAGCACGCGCCCGGCGCCCGCGTCGAGGTGCGGCTGGCCGCCGGGGCGGACCTGGAGATCGAGATCGTCAACGCGCTGCCGCGGGACCGGCCCGCGCTCGCGATGCCCGGGTCGGGCGCGGGCCTGGTCGGCCTCGCCGAGCGGGTCGCGCTGCTGGGCGGCACGCTGGAGCACGGCCGCACCGGCGACGGCCGTTTCCGGTTGCGCGCCCGGCTGCCCCTGCGCACCGTCTAGGATCACGCATGTCCCCGCCGGACGGAGGGAAGGGTCACCGGCATGGCAGCGAACTCCTCGTCCTCGCCCGACCTCGAAGAGCTCGACCGGGCCCAGTGCATGGCGCTGCTCGGCGCGGGCGGCATCGGCCGCGTCGCCTTCGACGACGGCGAGGGGCCCACGGTCGTCCCGGTGAACTACGCCGTCGACGGGGACGGGGTGGTCTTCCGCACGTCGGCCTCGGGGCGGCTGAACCGCAGCCTGCTGACGTCCGTGGTCGGCGGCGAGGTGCGGGCGGCGTTCGAGGTCGACCGGTACGACGAGACGAGCCGCGAGGGGTGGAGCGTCCTGCTGCGCGGCGGCGTCCACCCGCTGAGCGACGCGGAGAAGGCGGCCGCCGCGCGGGTCGAGCCCTGGCCCGGCGGCGAGCGCGAGGCGTGGTTCCGGATGGCGGCGCGGGAGGTCACCGGCCGCCGGGTGCACCGCGCCTGACCGCCGGGCGGGGCGCCGCGAGGCCATAGGGTGACGGGATGGACTCCCCGACCATCCGGGTGCTGATCGTGGACGACGACGCGCTCGTCCGCGCCGGCCTGTCGATGATGCTGTCGAACGCCGCGGACCTGGAGATCGTGGGGGACGCCGCCGACGGCGCCGAGGTCGTGGCGGCGGTGAACCGGCACCGGCCCGACGTCGTGCTGATGGACATCCGGATGCCGCGGCTGGACGGGCTCGCCGCGACCGAGCTGCTGCGCTCCCGCCGCGAACCGCCCGAGATCATCATCCTGACGACGTTCGACACCGACGACCACATCGTGCGCGCGATGCGGGCGGGCGCGAGCGGCTTCCTGCTGAAGCACACGCCGCCGCCGGACATCATCCGGGCGATCCGGGAGGTCGCGGCCGGGGAGCCGATGATGTCGCCGGCGGTGCTGCGCAAGATGATGTCCTACGTCGCGGGCTCGGGCGCCGACCCGCGCCGGGCCCGCGCCCGGGAGCTGCTGGACCGGCTGAGCGACGGCGAGCGCGCCGTGGCGGCGCTCGTCGGCCAGGGCCGCACCAACGGCGAGATCGGCCGGGAGCTGTCGCTCAGCGTCGCCACCGTGAAGGCGTACGTGTCGCGGCTGCTGACGAAGCTGGAGCTGAACAACCGCGTCCAGATCGCCCTCCTCGTCCACGACGCCGCCCTCGACGACTAGGTCCGCGGCCCGCGCGGCCGCAGCGGGACGTCGCGCAGGAGCAGCGCCGCGGCGAGGCCCGCCAGGAGGACGGGCAGCGCGGTGAGGAACAGGTCGGAGAAGGCCGCCGCGAACGCCTCCGTGACGGCGTCCCGCACGGGTCCGGGGAGGGTGGCGAGGACGTCGGGGCGGACGGCGTCGTCGAACGCGGGCACCCGGCCGCCGGGGGCGCGGCGCCCGATCTCCTCGGCGAACCGGCTCGCCACGATGCCGCCGAACACCGCCATGCCCGCGGCGGTGCCGAGCATCCGGGCCGCGAACACGCCCGAGCTCGCCGCGCCGAGGTCGCGGTGCGGCGCGGCGTTCTGCGCGATGAGCACGACGACCTGCTGGGACAGCCCCGCACCGAAGCCGAGCAGCGCCATGTAGCAGCCCGCGGTGACCATGTGGGTGCCGGTGTCCATCGTCGCGAGCAGCGCGGCGCCGGCGGCGCTGAGCGCCATGCTCGCCGCGGGCAGCCGGTGGTAGCGGCCGGTCCGGGCGATGTGCCGGCCGGCGAGCATCGCGGCGGCGACGAGGCCGAGCATCATCGGCAGCACGAGCAGGCCGGAGCGGGCCGCCCCCGCTCCCCCGACGACCTGGAAGAACATCGGCAGGTAGGTGGCGAGCCCGAACCCGGTCGCGCCGCCCGCGGCCGCGACGGCGCACGCCACCGCGAACGACCGGTCGCGGAACAGCCGCGGCGGGACGACCGGCTCGGCGGCCGTGCGCTCCGCGAGGAGCCAGCAGCCGAACAGCAGCACCGACCCCGCCGCGAGCCCCGCGACGACGGGCGAGTCCCAGGCGTACCGCGTCCCGGCCCAGCTGGTGAGCAGCGTGAAGCAGGTGAGGGCCGCGCCGAGCAGGACGATCCCCGGATAGTCGATCCGCGGCCTGCCCTCCGGCGCGGGCAGCCGCAGGAACAGCACGGTCGTGGCGACGGCGGCCAGGCCGAGGGGCAGGTTGACGTAGAACACCCACCGCCACGACGCGTGGCCGGTGAGCAGGCCGCCGATCAGCGGCCCCGCGACACTGGACACCGCGAAGATCAGCGCGGAGTAGCCCTGGTACTTCGCGCGCTCCCGCGGCTCGAACAGGTCGCCGGTCACCGCGAACATCGAGCTCATCAGGCACCCGGCTGCGGCGCCCTGGACGACGCGGAACGCGATCAGCCAGCCCATCGACGGCGCCGCCCCGCACGCCGCCGAGCCCGCCAGGAACCCGAGCAGGCCGATCAGCAGGACGGGCCGCCGGCCGAACTGGTCCCCCAGCCGTCCCGACAGCGGGACGGTGACGCTGGTGGCCAGCACGTACGCGGTCGACACCCACGCGATGCGGTCGAGCCCGCCGAGGTCCCCGACGATCGTGGGCAGCGCGGTGCTGAGCACGGTCGCGTCCAGCGACGACATGAGCCCCGCGAGCATCAGCCCGCCGAACGCGGCCAGCCGGTGGCGCCGGCTCATGGGCGCGGTCCGCCCGGACGACACACTCATATGCACCTCACAGATATATGCTCAAAGCAATTGAATGCTAAGCGCACATAGATGTGCGATGCAACCGGGCTAGACTGGTCACCATGCACGACGAGGCGGGCCACGAGCGGGACGACCAAGCCGTCGACGTCGTCGAGCGGAGCATGGTCAAGCTGCGGCGCGGCATGTCGCGGCAGCGGCTCGGCAAGGCGGCGGTCCGCGAGCACAACCTGCCCGTGGACGTTCAAGTCCTGCACGTCGTGGACGTCATCGACGAGGGTCCCGACCACGAAGGCCAGGAGATGAGCGTCGGCCTCGTCGCCTCACGCCTCGGCGTGGACGCCTCGCGCGGCAGCCGCATCGTGGCCGAGGCTGTGAAGTCGGGCTACGTCCGGCGCGTGGCGTCCCAGGAGGACGGCCGCCGCATCCACCTTGAGCTCACCCCGGCCGGGCAGGCCGTCGTGGACGCCACCCGCCGCACCCGCCACGAGCACTTCGCCAAGGCCATGGCCGGCTGGACCGACGAGGAGCGCGCCGAGTTCGCGCGCCTGCTGTCCCGCTTCGTCCGCACCTACGAGGACTGACGGGCCGGGCGAGCCGACGGGCGATCAATCGAGACGCTTGCGGAGGAGGCAGAACTCGTTGCCCTCGGGATCCGCGAGGACGTGCCAGCTCTCCTCGCCCGTCTGGCCGACGTCGGCGTGCCGCGCACCCGCGGCCAGCAGCCGTTCGAGCTCGGCCGCCTGGTCGCGGTCCGTGGGGCTGACGTCGATGTGCAGAGGCAGCTTGCCCGGCCTGGCGTCCTCGCTGGGACTGAGGACGAGCGTCGGCTGGAGCCCCCCGAACCCCTCCCGGGGACCGATCTCGATCCCGTCGTCCTGCCGGTCCAGCACCACGAACCCCAGGACCTCGCACCAGAACTCCGCGAGCCGCTCCGGATCGCGGCAGTCCAGCACCAGCTCACTGATCCGGCACGCCACCGTCGCCCCCTCAGCCGATGTCGAACGCGCCGCGCTTGGCGTCGTTCAGAAACACGCGCCATTCATCCCGCGTGAAGCCGAGCACCAGTCCTGACACGTCCTTCGAGTCCCGCGCAGCGACGGTATCCTCCATCGCCGCGACCTCCACGCAGTTGCTCGGATGATCAGCGCTGTAGCTGCTCTTGCGCCATTGGAAGGATGGAGCACTCATAGCTCAGACGCTACCGTCTCGATAAGCGCGCGGGACTGAGACTTCGGGAGAGCCAGAGAGCGGAGTTCCGCGTAGACCCGTTCGTAGTACTCGACACTGGGCAGCTCGTCGATGAGCCAGCTGCGAGTCAAGCTGTCCACGGCGACGACCTTCATGGGGTCTTCCGCACCGACATCAAGGATTGTGAACGAGCCGCTCATCCCTGGATGCGCACCGGCGGAGTCGGGCACTACGCGCAGATCCAGATGCCCCTGCTCTGTGACCTGGATCAATCTTCTGCATTGAGCACGCATTACTTCGCGCCCACCCACCTTCAGACGTAGGGCGGACTCCCCTATGATCCATGCCGCCTGGAAGGAAGGGACTTCGAGGATGCGCTGTCTCGCCATGCGAAAAGCGATCGCGTTCTGGTCTCGGGGCCGCACGCGGACGGGCTCGTAGGCTGCGAAAACCGCTCGGGTGTAAGCCTCCGTCTGAAGGAGCCCCGGCACGGCAACCGCCTCAAAGGACCGGGCGCGCGATGCTTCGGCCTCCAATGAGGCGAAGTCGACGATGAACGGGTCCTCGTAGCTCATGAAGTCACGCCACCAGCCCTTCTTCCGGCCTTGGGCGGCGAGGTCGAGCAGCCGCTTTCGTTCTCGGTCGTCCGTGACCCCGTAGTGGTCGAGAATCTGGCGGAGGTCGCGGGGGCGGACCGCGCGGTGCCCGTTCTCGTAGGCGCTGAGGGAGGCGGGCGAGCGCTCGACGAGGCGGGCCGCCGCATCCTGGGTCAGGTTGCGTTCCTCGCGATACCGGCGGAGCGCCTGACCGATCTTGCGGCGTCGGTACGACAACCGGTCATCTGACGTCATGCACCCACCTTGTCACCGTGTGTAACAGATCGACGTCGAATTCATGGAAGTTCGATACACCCGGACTTCGATACTTCAGCTTCTCGACGGACCACGGACGGATGGCCCTCACATCATTGGAACGTGTTGATGCGGTGACGGAGGGCGATCAGCCTTGGCGGGTGACATTCGGAGGAGGATTCAGGATGATGACCCGCGAGGCCGGAGAGCTGCAGCTTCTCGCCGTGCTGACGCTTCCGGGCGTAGAGGGCTCGGTACGGCACGCCCGGCTGTTCGTCCGGGACACGCTCGTCCCCGGCCGCCTTTCCCCCGGCGACGAGCTGCTGGACGACGTGACGCTCGTGGTGGACGAGTTCGCCGCCAACTGCGTCAGGCACACCGCCTCGGGAAGGGGCGGGCGTTTCCACGTCGCGCTGTGGGCCGGGGACGGCGTGCTCCGCGCCGAGGTGAGCGACGACGGAGCGGGCGGGAAACGGCCGGAGCCGCGGGACGCGCAGGACGCGGAGAACGGGCGCGGGCTCCAGATCGTCGCCGCGCTCGCGTCCCGCTGGGGGCACCGGCCCGATGGCCCGCGCACCACCGTCTGGGCCGAGTTCACCACCCGGGTCCGGTGCTGATCTCCTGCGTCACGGGTTGCGGTTCCGCCCTTCCGGAATACCCCAGAAGTTGCGGGCGGCGGCGGAGCGGGCGCGACGTGCGGGGGAATCCCCCGCCCGGAAGCCGGTCTAGGCTGATCGCATGGGTGGTCGGCCGGAGCTGCGCGGACGGCTGACGGACAAGGCCGCGGCCGGGGGCGTCCTGCTGCTGGTGTCCGTCGGCAGCCTCAACTCGGTGTTCGCCCCCGGGGACGAGCCCTGGGCGCGCATCGCCCTCAGCTGGGCGCTGATCGCCGTCGGCTGCGGCGCCCTGTTCTTCAGCCGGCGCGCCCCCCTCGCAGCCGCGCTCGTGTCGGTGGTGGCCACAGCCGCCTACTACATCGCGAGCAGGCACGACGGCCCGCTGATCATCGCGCCGATCGTGGCGCTGTACATGATCGCCGCGCAGGGGCGGCTGCAGGCCGCCATCGGCGTGGGCGCGCTGATCGTCATCGGGACGGGCGCCGGGACGCTGTCGGGCAACGGCGACGTCAACGGCGTCGCCCTGTTCATGCTGGCCGGCTGGGTCGTGGCGATGGCGTCGCTGGGCTGGGTCCGGCACAGCCGCCGGGTCTACCTGCGGGAGGCCGAGCAGCGCGCGGCGGGCGAGGAGCGGCTGCGCATCGCCCGCGAGCTGCACGACGTGGCCGGGCACCACATCTCGCTGATCAACGTCCAGGCCGGGACGGCGCTGCACCGGTTCAAGCGGGATCCGGCGCAGGCCGAGGCCGCCCTCGCGGCGATCAAGGAGTCGAGCCGGGACGCGCTGCGCGACCTGCGCGCGACGATCGGGATCCTGCGCGGGGACGGCGAGGACGCGCCGACCGCGCCCGTCCCGGGCATCGACCGCATTGGCGACCTCGTCGAGTCGGCGCGGGCGGCGGGCCTCACCGTCCGCGCCGAGATCACCGGCGATGGGGAGCCGCCCCCGACCGGCGTGGAGCTGGCCACCTACCGCATCGTCCAGGAGTCGCTCACCAACGTCGTCCGGCACGCCGCCGCCGGCACGGTCACCGTGCGCATCGAGCGGGGGCCGCGGGACGTCGTGATCGAGGTCGCCGACGACGGCCGCGGGCCGGTGCCGGGCACGTCCGGATCGGGCGTCCACGGGATGCGGGAGCGGGCGCGGGCGCTGGGCGGGGAGCTGACCGCGGGCCCGGGCCCGGACGGGGGCTTCCTCGTCCGGGCCCGCCTGCCCCACGGGAACGGAGTGGCATGATCAAGGTTCTGCTGGCCGACGACCAGCGGCTGGTGCGCGCGGGGTTCAAGTCCATCCTCGACGACGAGGACGACATCACGGTGACCGGCGAGGCCGCCGACGGTGCGCAGGCCCTCGCCGCGTGCCGCGAGCTCGCCCCGGACGTGGCGCTCATGGACATCAGGATGCCCGGCATGGACGGGCTGGAGGCCACCCGGCGGATCACCTCCGACCGGCGGCTGGACGGCGTCCGGGTCGTCATCCTGACCACCTTCGACCTCGACGAGTACGTGTACGGCGCGCTGCGGGCCGGCGCCTCCGGGTTCCTGCTGAAGGACACCGACCCGGAGGAGCTGATCCACGCCGTACGGGTCGTGGCGCGGGGCGACGCGCTGATCACCCCGTCCGTGACCCGGCGGCTGATCGCCGAGTTCGCCGGGCGGGTCGAGACGCCCGTGCCGGGCCCCCGCCTGAAGGCCCTCACCGACCGCGAGCGCGAGGTGATGGTGCTGGTCGCCGCCGGGCTCAGCAACGACGAGATCGCCGCCCGCCTCGTGCTGAGCCCCGCGACGGCGAAGACGCACGTCAGCCGCACCATGTCGAAACTGGACGTGCGCGACCGCTCGCAGCTGGTCGTGCTGGCCTACGAGTCCGGCATGGTCAACCCGAGCTGGATGACCGGGCACCCGCAACCACCGGGGTAGCCGGGCCGCGGGCCCGCAACCGGCGGGGTACCGCAGGTGCCCGCCGCAGGCCGATGCCGCGCGGCATTCCGTAAGCCGAACCTGGCGGCATGAGCGCAACGTCCAGACAGGCCACCGGCGCGGTCGTCGGCTTCCTCGCCGGCGGGGCGGCGGGGTTCGTCCTCACCGAGGCCGTGGCCGCCTTCTCCCATTTCGTCCTTGACCACACGCTCGACGTGGACGGCACCGGCACCCTGCTGGCCGTCTTCATCGGCGTACCCGTCCTGTGCGCCGTGCTCGGCGCCGTCATCGCCGCCCGCCTCGCCGGGCGCCAGGGAGGCTGAGCGCGATGTCCGCGAAGACCGAATCCTCCGGCCGGCGAGCCGCGGGGGCCGCACCGGCCCGGCCCGGCGTCTTCGGCCGCGTGGCCGCCTGGTCGCAGCGCCACCGCTGGGCCGCGCTGCTGCTGTGGGCGGTCACGGTCGTGGCGATCACGGCCGGGTCGCAGGCCGCCGGCTCCGCCTACCACAACGACTTCTCGCTGCCGGGGACCGACTCCCAGGCCGCCGCCGATCTCATGGAGGAGCACGGCTCGCTCCAGGCGGGCGCCACCGTCCAGATCGTCATGAAGGACCTCCAGGGCCTGGGCGGCGACCGCGCCGCGATCGACGGGATGCTGGCGGAGGTGCGGGCGCTGCCGAGCGTCGCCGACGTCCAGCCTCCGGGTCCCGGTTCCCTGTCCGAGGACGGAACCATCGGGTACGCGACCGTCACCCTCGACGGCTCCGCCGAGGACGTGCCCGCCGAGCACGTCACCGAGATCATCGAGACCGCCCAGGCCGGGAGCCAGGACGGCCTCCAGATCGAGCTCGGCGGCGATCCCGTGCGCGGCGCGCAGGAGGAGGGCGGCGGAGGCGCCGAGGGCGCGGGCATGCTCGCCGCGCTGGTGATCCTGGTGCTGCTGTTCGGCTCCCTCATCGCCGCCGCGGTCCCCCTGGTCACCGCCCTGTTCGCGGTCGGCGCGGCGATCGGGCTGATCGGGCTGGCCTCGCACGTGTTCACGGTCGCCGACTTCACCCCGCCGATCATGATGCTCATCGGGCTCGGCGTCGGGGTGGACTACGCGCTGCTGATCTTCTACCGCTACCGGCAGGAGCTGCGGGACGGCGCGGACCCCGCCGCCGCCACCCGCGTCGCGCTGGACGTCGCCGGCCGGACGGTCTTCTTCGCCGGCTGCACCGTGATCATCGCGCTGATGGGGCTGGTCGTCCTCGGCCTCGGCTCGCTGCAGGGCGTCGCCCTGGCCGTGGCGCTGATGGTGCTGGTCACCATGGCGGCGTCGCTGACCCTGCTGCCCGCCCTGCTCGCGGTGTTCGGGAAGCGGATCCAGCGCAACGTCCTCAAGCGGCCGGGCCGGACCGGCGACGACGGCTGGCGGCGGCTCGCCACGGCCGTGCAGCGGCGGCCCGTCCCGGCGCTGCTGGTCGCCGTCGCGGCTCTGCTCGCGCTGGCGGCGCCCGCCCTCGACATGCGCCTCGGCTTCGCCGACGCGGGCAACGACGCGCCGGCCTCCACCAGCCGGCAGGCGTACGACCTGCTGGCCGAGGGCTTCGGCCCCGGCTTCAACGGCCCGCTCGTGGTCGTCACCGAGGGTCCCGCCGACGAGCTCAAGCAGGCGCTGGAGCGGACCGAGGGCATCGCGGCCACGACGCCGCCGTTCCCGTCCAAGGACGGCGCGGTGCACACCGTGATCGCGTTCCCGGCCAGCGCGCCGCAGGACGAGGCCACCGCCGACCTCGTGCACGGGCTGCGCGACGACGTCCTCCCGGCGCTGTCCCAGCAGACCGGCGCGGAGTACCTGGTCGGCGGCCCCACGGCCGGCACCCTGGACTTCGCCGACTCGGTCTCGGACCGGATGCCGCTGTTCGTCGCGGTGGTCGTCGGGCTCTCCGCGCTCCTGCTCATGGTGGTGTTCCGCTCGGTGCTGATCCCGATCAAGGCGGCGGTGCTCAACCTGCTGTCGATCGCCGCCGCCCTGGGCGCCATCACCCTCGTCTTCCAGGACGGGCGGTTCGGCGCGCAACCCGGCCCGATCGAGGCGTTCATCCCGGTGATGATCTTCGCGATCGTGTTCGGGCTCTCGATGGACTACGAGGTGTTCCTGGTGTCGCGGATCCACGAGGAGTGGGAGCGCACCGGGGAGCCCGCCCGCGCCGTCCGGGAGGGACTGGCCGCCACCGGCCGGGTCATCACCGCTGCCGCCGCCATCATGATCGTCGTGTTCGCGGCGTTCATCCTGAGCCCCGGCCGGATGCTGCAGCAGTTCGGCCTCGGTCTCGCGGTCGCGGTACTGCTGGACGCCGTGGTGATCCGCTGCCTGATCGTCCCGGCGGTCATGCAGCTCCTCGGCAAGTGGGCGTGGTGGCTGCCGGGGCCGGTGGCCAGGCGCCTGCCCCGGGTCGCCCTGGAGCGCCCCAGCTAGCAAGGCGGCGATGACGGGCGGGCGTCACGTCTAGGATCCGGTAGAAGATCGTTTGAGTTCGACGAAAGGAGCGGCCGTGCGGCATCTCGGCATCCTCGCCCACAGCGCGGAAGGCGCCGCACTGTGCTTCCGGGCCTTCTGCCAGGAGGGGTTCCGTGAGATGGGCCCCGACGACCATCCGGACGTGACGCTCGACCTCATCGCCATGGCGCGCAGTATGCCCGCGTGGGAGGCCGGGGAGCACGACTCCATCCGGGCGACGCTCGCGGAGAGCGTCCGGCGGCTGGCGGGCGCGGGCGCGGACTTCTTCGCCTGCCCGGACAACACCGCGCACCTGGCGCTGGAGCGGCCGGGCGCCGACCTGCCGCTGCCCGGTCTGCACATCGCGCGGGTCGTCGCCGACCGGGCCGCCCGGGACGGCCGGCGGCGCGTCGGCGTCCTCGGCACCCGCTACACGATGGACGGCCCGGTCTACCCGCGCGAGCTCGCGGCGCGCGGCATCGCCGCCGAGGTCCCCGACGCCGCCGGCCGGGACACCGTCCACCGGATCATCTTCGAGGAACTGGTCAACGGCGTCGTCACCGAGGAGTCGCGCCGCGCGTACGTGCGGGTCATCGAGGACCTCGCCGCGCGCGGCTGCGACGCCGTCGCGCTGGTGTGCACGGAGATCCCGCTCCTGGTCACGCCCGGCGTCTCGCCGCTGCCGACGCTCGACTCGACCCGGCTGCTCGCCCGCGCCGCCTTCGACGTGGCGGCCGGCCGCGCCCCGCTGCCCGAGTGGCGCGGCGGCCCGGTCGGCTCCCCCGCACACCCCGGGTCGGCCGCGGACTAGGCGGGTTCGGGGCAGCCGGGCAGGGCGTCGACGGCGCGGCCGGCCCCGGCCCAGCGGGAGCGGTCGGCCGCGTAGTAGGCGGCGCCGTCGGGGCCCGCGGGCCCGTCCGGCCCGCGGCGCATCCCGAGCCGCAGCGCGATCTCCGCGGACGCCGGGTTCGCCATGTCGATCTCGGCCGTGACCCGGGGCACGCCCACCACGCCGAAGGCGAAGTCGAGGACCGCGCGGGACGCCTCGGCCGCCAGGCCCCGCCCCCACAGGTCCGGCCGCAGGCTGTAGAGGATCTCCACGTCCACGCCGTGGCCGAGCGGCCCGTCGCGGTGGCCGAGCCCGGCCACCCCGATCAGCGGATCGCCCGCCGGCGGGCCGTCGATCCCGGCGCTCCGGCGCGCGGGACGCAGCGCCCACAGCCCGTAGCCCTCGGTGACGAAGTCCCGCTCGCTGGCGTGGATGATCTCGCGCACCTGCGCGGCGGAGACCGTCCGGTCGCCGAACAGGTGCCGCCGGACGAGCGGCTCGGTCCAGTGCGTCAGCAGGGCGGCGTGGTCGCCCATCGTCACCGGGCGCAGTACGAGCCGGTCCGTGCGCAGGACCTCAGTCATCCCCGGCGCCGTCCGCGGCGGGCCACTCCGGCGGGGTCATGCCGTCCGGGACGCCGACCCGGAAGACGCGCATCTGCAGCGCCAGCGCCCGGTAGTAGCCGACGAGCGTGACGAGCTCGACGACGGCGGGGCGGCCGAGCGTGGCGGCGGCCTCGGTGAACACCGCGTCGCCGAGGTCGTCCTCCGCGACGAGCTGCCGCGTCGCCTCGTAGACGACCCGTTCCCGGACGTCGGCGAACATGGGCGCGCGGCCCTCGCGCAGCGCGTCCATCTCGTCGTCGCGGAGCCCGGCGCGGCGGCCGATCCGCTCGTGGGCGTACCACTCGTAGTCGGAGCGGGCGTGCGCGGCGACGACCAGCGTCGCAATCTCCCGCTCGCGCTTGGTGAACGCGGTGCGGAAGCGCAGCGCGGCGCCGAGGTCCTGCAGCGGCAGGCCCACCGACGGGCTGTACAGCATGGCGTTGAACGGGCCGAGCAGCCGCCCGGACTCGTCGGCCATGAACGGGGGCAGCCGGTCGGCGGCGCGCGGGCCGCCGGTCAGCGCCTCGTACAGGAGCCGCTGCTCGTCGCTCAGGGAACCGGGGAACAGCAGCGGGAGCCGGGCCGCGCCGGGCCCGCGGGGAGGCCGGTCGCCGGCGTGCTCACCGCTCACGGGGTCGATCACCCACCGCACGCTAGGCGCTCGGCCGGGAGGGCTCAAGTCCCGTCCGGTATGTGAAACCGCGGGCACACCATGACGTAGCGGCCGCGTAACACGCGTGGGTGAACCTGGTCCCCGACACACGCCGGGACCGAACGGGCGCCCGTCCTCGAAGGGAACGCTCAAATGCCACTGTTCCGTATCCGCACCGAGATCGAGGACAGGCCCGGACGCCTGGCCCAGCTCACCACGGCGCTGGGCCGCCACGGCGCCAACATCCTCGGCCTGTCCGTCCAGCTCGACACCGAGGGGGTGGTGGACGAGTTCGTCGTGGACGTCCCGCACGGCGGCCCCGGCGCCCGGGAGCTGGCCGAGACGCTCGGCGCCGCCGGCGGCGTCCGCACGGCCGTCCGCCCCGCCCGGCCGCACGAGCTGGTGGACGAGCCGACCCGCGCGCTGGTGCTGGCGTCCCGGCTGCGCTGCGAGCCGCACGCCGTCCCCGCGATCCTCGGCGAGCTGCTCCGCGCCGACGACGCCTCCTGGGCCGCCTCCTGGGACGCACCCGGCCGCCCGGACGCGGCCCAGGACGCCGACGTGCTCGTCGTCCCGGTCGGGGGCGGGCGCGCGGTGCGGCTCCGCCGGTTCGGGCTGCCGTTCACCGCGACCGAGGCGGCGCGGGCGGACGCGCTGGTCCGGGCCGCGCTGCCCGCCCCGCCGCGCAGCCCCGTCCCGCGCCGCGTCGTGCTCCGCGACGGGACGCAGGTGACCGTCCGCCCCATCGGGGACGACGACGCCGGCGGGATCCGGGAGCTGCACGGGCGCTGCTCGCAGGACAGCCGCCGGATGCGGTACTTCAGCCCGAAGCCGGCCCCGCCGCGCCGGGCGATCGAGCGGTTCGGCGACCCCGCCTACGGCCGCACGCTCGTCGCCGAGGGCCCCGACGGGTCGCTGCTCGCGCTCGCGCAGCTCATCCACGTCCCCGACCCCGGCGTCGCCGAGATGGCCTTCCTGGTGGAGGACGGCTGGCAGGGCCGCGGCCTCGGCCGCGCCCTCGCGGACCTGCTCGTCACCCTCGGCCGGGAACGGGGCGTGGTGGAGCTGCGGGCGCTCGCGCTCAGCGAGAACACCCGGATGCGGCGGCTGCTGACCTCGCTCGGCGGCCGGACGCGGCGCACCGCCGACCCCGCCGTGGTGGAGATCCGGCTGCGGCTGGACGGGCGCCCGGCGGGGCCCGGCGCGCTGGCAGGATGGCCGGGTGACCGGCATCTATGACCATCCCTGGGTGTACGAGCTGGCGTGCTCGTTCCGCGACGTGCCCGCCGAGACCGGCGTGCTGCTCGCCTGGGCGGCCGAGCACCGGACTGGCGAGCACCGGCCGGGCGGCCCGCCCGCGACGGTGCTGGAACTGGCGGCGGGCCCCGCCGAGCACGCCCGCGAGTTCGCCCGCCGCGGCCTGGCCGCGACCGCGCTCGACCTGAACCCGGAGATGTGCGCGTACGCGGCCGGCGCGGCGAAGCGGCAGGGCGTCGAGCTGGCGGTCGTGCGGGACGACATGACCCGCTTCGACCTCGGCCGCCGCTTCGACCTCATCGTGACGATGCTCGACTCGACGTCCCACCTGATGACGCTGGACGCGTTCGTCGCGCATCTGCGCCGGGCCGCCGCGCACCTGTCCCCCGGCGGCCTCTACGTCATGGAGATGTCGCACCCGCGGGACCGGCTCGGCGACGAGCCCACCGTCAGCACCGGCTGGTCGGTCGAGCGCGGCGGCGTCCGCGCCGACGTGCGGTGGGGCGAGCCGTCCGACCGCCTCGACCCGGTGACGCAGATCGCCGACGACCACGTGACGGTGACGGTCGAGGGCCGCGGCGAGCCCCTCGTGATCCGCGACGTCGTCCCCTACCGGTTCTGGTCGGCCACGGAACTCGACGCGGCCGTCCGGCTCGCCGGCGGCCTGGCCGTGGTGGCGCAGTACGGCGACTTCGGGGCCGGCGAGGACGCGGTGGCCCTCACCGACCCCGGGGCGTGGCGCATGATCACCCTGTTGCGGGCCGCCTAGGGCGTGGCAGTCCAGCCGGGCATCGGGTAGCCGGCGAGCATCTCCCGGATCTCCGCGGCGACGCGTTCGACGACCGTCTCGTCCTGCTTGGCGGCGGCCTGCACGACCTCGTCGATCCACGCCGCGACCTGCGGCATCCGCGCCTCGTCCAGCCCCCGGGTGGTGATCGCGGCGGTGCCGAGCCGCAGCCCGGACGGGTCGAACGGCTTGCGCGGGTCGAACGGGACGGCGTTGTAGTTCAGCTCGATCCCGGCGCGGTCGAGGGCCTGCGCGGCGGGCTTGCCCGCGACGCCCTTGTTCGTGAGGTCGATCAGGATGAGGTGGTTGTCGGTGCCGCCGGAGATCAGGTCGTAGCCGCGCTCCAGCAGCGCGGCCGCCAGCGCCTTCGCGTTCGCGACGACCTGCCGCGCGTAGCCGGCGAAGTCCCGCCGGGCGGCCTCCTTCAGCGCGACGGCGATCGCGGCGGTGGTGTGGTTGTGCGGCCCGCCCTGCAGGCCGGGGAACACGGCCTTGTCGATCGCCTTCGCGTGCTCGGCCGTGGACATGATCATCGCGCCGCGGGGGCCGCGCAGCGTCTTGTGCGTGGTCGTGGAGACCACGTCGGCGTGGCCGACCGGGGACGGGTGCGCGCCGCCCGCGATCAGCCCGGCGATGTGCGCGATGTCGGCGGCCAGGACCGCGCCGGTCTCCCGGGCGATCTCGGCGAACGCGGGGAAGTCGATGGTCCGCGGGATGGCGGTGCCGCCGCACCAGATGAGCTTCGGCCGCTCCTTGAGCGCCAGGTCGCGCACCTGGTCCATGTCGACCCGCCCGGTGTCGGCGCGCACGTCGTAGCGGACGGGCCGGAACCACTTGCCGGTGGCCGAGACCGACCACCCGTGCGTGAGGTGCCCGCCCATCGGCAGCGACAGGCCCAGCACCGTGTCGCCGGGGTCTAGGAACGCCATGTAGACGGCGAGGTTCGCCGGGGACCCGGAGTAGGGCTGGACGTTGGCGTGCTCGACGCCGAACAGCTCCTTCGCCCGGCCGATGGCCAGCAGCTCGATCGGGTCGACGTTCTGCTGCCCCTCGTAGTACCGCTTGCCCGCGTAGCCCTCGGAGTACTTGTTGGTCAGGACGGTGCCGGTGGCCTCCAGGACCGCCGGCGACACGTAGTTCTCCGAGGCGATCAGCCGGATCTTCTCGTACTGGCGGCGGGCCTCGTCCTCCACCAGCCCGGCGATCTCGGGGTCCTGCTCCAGCAGGTGGGGTACGGCCGGTTCGTGCATGTGAGCCTCCGCGCTGTCGTCGCCGGGACCTCGGGCGCCCCGGCAAGGGGGCCCGTACACCCAGGCGCGCGGTGTGCGGACTAGGTACGCTCCCCGGTGGTCGCCTCCACCTTGACTGCGCCAGTCACGTGCGGCCCATCATAGCGAGCCGCCCGCCGCACGCACGCGACGAGCACGGCCCGGTCCCTTCCGGGACCGGGCCGTGCTCGTGGAGTTCGGGTCAGCGGCTGGCGGACTCCAGGGCCTTCTTTACGGCCGCGCGCTTCTCGCGGAGCTTGGCGAGGGCCTCTTCGAGGATGGCCTCGCCGTCCTCGTCGCTGCGCCGCTCCTTCACGTACGCGAGGTGCGTCTTGTACGGCTCGGTCTTCGGCGGCGCCGGGGGGTTCTCCGAGTCCTGGCCGGCGGGGAACCCGCACCGCGGACAGTCCCAGGTCTCCGGGACCGCGACGTCGGTCGCGAAGCTGGGCCGGGTCTCGTGCCGGTTGGCGCAGTAGAACGTCACCCAGACGCGGGGCGCGGCGTCGCCGCGCTCCGCCTCACCCATCGGACCGGCCCCGACACGGCTCCCCCGAATCGCGTTGCCACTACCCACGGAGTACTCCTCGTTCAGTGTGTCCGCCGCCGCCCGCGGTCTCCGGAGGGCGGCGCGGCGCTCGCATGGTGTCTGACGGGTGGCTCAGGAGGCGTCGCCCTTGAACAGCAGCCCGAGGACGATGATCGACGCGAACCAGACCAGGCCGACGGCGACGGTCAGCCGGTCCAGGTTGCGCTCCACCACCGACGAACCGCCCAGGGACGTCGAGATTCCGCCGCCGAACATGTCCGACAGCCCGCCGCCCTTGCCCTTGTGCATCAGGACGAGAACCACCATCAGCAGGCTCGACAGGATGAGCACGATGGACGTTGCGATGATCACGATTCTTCAGCGCCTTGTCGTTCGTAGTTCAGGACGGTGGATCCGGCCGGGCGGTTTACCCGTCAGGTACGAAGGGTACGACGAACTACCCGCTGGTTCGGCAAGAACCCCCAGTTCACGCAGAATTGATCAGTTTTGATCAGACGGGGAGATCCCGGTACCGGCAGATTTTGACGAATTCTCCCGGGTCCAGGCTGGCACCACCGACCAAGGCGCCGTCCACATCCTCCTGCGCCATGAGCTTGGCGACGTTGCCGCTCTTGACCGAACCGCCGTACAGGATACGCGCCTGGTCCGCCAGCCCGCCGTCGTAGAGCTCGGCGAGGCGCGTCCGGATGGCGCCGCAGACCTCCTGCGCGTCCTCTGGGGTGGCGACCTCGCCGGTGCCGATGGCCCAGACGGGCTCGTAGGCGATCACGGTGCGCCGCGCCTGGTCGGCGGGGATCTTCTCCAGCCCGCCGTCCACCTGCGCCAGCACGTGCGCGACGTGCTCGCCCGCCTTGCGGACCTCCAGTCCCTCGCCGACGCACAGGATCGGGGTGATGTCGGCGCCGAGGGCGGCCTTGGCCTTGGCGTTCACGACCGCGTCGTCCTCGGCGTGGTACTGGCGGCGCTCGGAGTGCCCCACGGCGACGTAGGTGCAGCCCAGCTTGGCCAGCATCGCGGCGGAGATCTCACCGGTGTAGGCGCCGGAGGCGTGCTCGGAGACGTCCTGCGCGCCGTACTGGATGCCGAGCTTGTCGGCGTCGACCAGCGTCTGCACCGAGCGGATCGCCGTGAACGGCGGCAGCACGGCGATGTCGACGGCGTCGTGGTCGGCGTCCTTGAGTGCGAACGCCATCTTCTGCACGAGCTTGATGGCGTCGAAGTGGTTGTTGTTCATCTTCCAGTTGCCCGCCATGAGCGGCTTGCGGCCGCTCTGCGCGCCGGAAGGGTTCTTGGGCGCCACGTGTCAGTCCTCCAGGGCCTGCAGGCCGGGCAGCGTCTTGCCTTCGAGGTATTCGAGGCTCGCGCCGCCGCCGGTCGAGATGTGCGAGAAGGCGGCCTCGTCGAAGCCGAGCCGCCGGACGGCCGCGGCGGAGTCGCCGCCGCCGACCACGGTGAACGCGCCGGAGTCGATGAGGCCCTGGGCCACGGCGCGGGTGCCGTGCGAGTAGGGCTCCATCTCGAACACGCCCATGGGGCCGTTCCAGAACACCGTCCTGGCGTCGGCGAGGCGCGCGGCGAAGAGCTTGCCGGACTCGGGGCCGATGTCCAGGCCGAGCCGGTCGGCGGGGATCGCGTCGGCGGCGACCACGCCGTGGTCGGCGTCCGCGGAGAACTCCGTTGCGGCGACGATGTCGACCGGGAGGACGAACTCCACGCCGGACTCCTCGGCGCGGCGCAGGTACTCGCGGACGGTGCCGAGCTGGTCCTCCTCCAGGAGGCTCTTGCCGACCTCGTGCCCCTGGGCCTTCAGGAACGTGAACACCATGCCGCCGCCGATCAGGATGCGGTCGGCCTTGCCGAGCAGGTTGTCGATCACGCCGAGCTTGTCGGACACCTTGGAGCCGCCGAGCGCGACGGCGTAGGGCCGCTCGACGTCCTCGGTGAGCCTCTTCAGCACCTCGACCTCGGCGGCGATCAGCCCTCCGGCGGCGTGCGGGAGCCGCCGCGGCACGTCGTACACCGACGCGTGCCTGCGGTGGACGGCACCGAACCCGTCCCCGACGTAGAGTTCCGCGAGCGCGGCGAGCCGGTCGGCGAACGCGCCGCGCTCGGCGTCGTCCTTGCTGGTCTCGCCGGGCTCGAAGCGCAGGTTCTCCAGCAGCGCGACGCCGCCGTCGGCGAGCCCGCCCACGGTGGCGCGGGCGGAGTCGCCGACGACGTCGCCGGCGGCCGCCACGTCCGTGCCGAGCAGTTCGCCGAGCCGCGCGGCGACGGGGGCCAGCGAGAACTCGGGCTTCACCTCGCCCTTGGGGCGGCCGAGGTGCGCGCAGACGACGACCTTGGCGCCGCGGGCCCGCAGCGCCTCGATCGTCGGGAGGCTCGCGCGGATCCGCCCGTCGTCGGTGATGGAGCCGTTCTCCAGCGGGACGTTCAGGTCGGCGCGGACGAGGACGCGCCTCCCGGCGACGTCGAGATCGTCAATGGTCCGCATCGGGATGTCGGTGTCCTTCCGTACACGGCCGCGCCGTGGCCCGCGCGTCCCGCACGGTTCTCCGTGCGCGGTGCGCGGCCACGGCGCCGACGGCTGCGATCAGTGTTGTCCCCCGGGGGGCGGCCCCGAAGCCCCCTGGGGTCGCGCCCAAAGGCGCGTTACAGGTCCGCGCCGACGAGCTTGACGAGGTCGACGAGGCGGTTGGAGTAGCCCCACTCGTTGTCGTACCAGCCGACGACCTTGACCTGGTCGCCGATGACCTTGGTCAGCCCGGAGTCGTAGATGCAGGACGCCGGGTCGGTGACGATGTCGGCGGAGACGATCGGGTCCTCGGTGTAGGTGAGGTAGCCCTTGAGCGGGCCCTCGGCCGCGGCCTTGAACGCCTCGTTGACCTCCTCGACGGTGACGTCGCGGGACACCGTGACGGTGAGGTCGGTGGCCGAGCCGGTCGGCACCGGGACGCGCAGCGCGTAGCCGTCGAGCTTGCCCTTGAGCTCGGGCAGCACGAGGCCGATGGCCTTGGCGGCACCGGTGGAGGTCGGCACGACGTTGACCGCGGCGGCGCGGGCGCGGCGCAGGTCCTTGTGCGGCGCGTCCTGGAGGTTCTGGTCCTGCGTGTAGGCGTGGACCGTGGTCATCAGGCCCTTCTCGATCCCGAAGGAGTCGTTCAGGACCTTCGCCAGCGGCGCCAGGCAGTTGGTGGTGCAGGAGGCGTTGGAGATCACCGTGTGGTTCGCGGGGTCGTACTTGTCCTCGTTGACGCCCAGGACGACGGTGAGGTCCTCGTTCTTGGCCGGCGCGGAGATGATGACCTTCTTGGCGCCGTTGTCGGCGTGCACCTTGGCCTTGCTCGCGTCGGTGAAGAAACCGGTGGACTCCACGACGACGTC
Organism: Actinomadura sp. GC306; assembly: GCF_004348665.1. GTDB lineage: Bacteria > Actinomycetota > Actinomycetes > Streptosporangiales > Streptosporangiaceae > Spirillospora. Next base: position 43,841 of record NZ_SMKM01000014.1, read on the forward strand.
GGCGCCGACGTCGCTCCACTTGAGGGCGGCGGGGTCGCGCTCCGCGAACGCCTTGATGCTCTTGCCGCCCACGACGATCTCGTCGGCGGTGGCGCGCACGTCCTCGGGGAAACGGCCGAGGATGCTGTCGTACTTGAGCAACTGTGCCAGGGTGGCGTTGTCGGTCAGGTCGTTGACGGCCACGACCTCGATGTCGGCCCCGGACGCCTTCACGGCGCGGTAGAAGTTGCGGCCGATCCGGCCGAACCCGTTGATGCCTACGCGGATGGTCACGGAAAGGCTCCTCGCACGTCGATAGCGTCCGGCACTGCCGGACTGTCAACTACGGTCGATCAGGGGGTTCTCCCCCGCATTCGACCCTATCCAATGACCCGCGGGTAGCTTGACACCGGCGGCGCGGGATTCGCGGGGTGATCCTCCCTCCCCCGCGCGGGGGATGATCCGCCTATGCCCCCGTTCATGGCATATACGGAGGTCAGCACTACACTCACCGTCCATGCGCGGCGGGTGGCTGGTCCTGATCTTGAGCGGGGTGGTGGTCCTGCTCGGGTGCCCCCTGCCGGCCGCGGCGCGCGAGCCCGCGGAGCCGGTGTCGCGCGCCGACCACCTGGCGGCGCAGCTCCGCCGCGACCCCGTCTACGTCACCGACCACACCCCGCGGGTGCTGCCGCCGGACGCCGCCGCGCGGATCAAGGCGTCCGTCGCGCGCCTCGGCGTCCCGGCCTACGTGGCGGTGACGCCCACCGTCCACGTCGCCCAGGAGCACACCGCCGAAGCCCTCGTCGCGCTGCTCCGCGACCGGCTGCGCGAGGACGGCGTCTACATCGTGATCTCCCCGTCCTCCACCTACGACGGCGAGGTCCGCCAGTTCGGCGGCGGCCGGCGCCTCCCCGTCGAGGACGCGTGGCGGGCCACGACCCGGGAGCTCCCCAACGACGCGACCGCTCCGGAGCGGATCGAGCGGTTCGTCGACGTCGCGCTGTCGGGCGAGGCCCGCGAGCGCGCGGACACCACGGCCCCGCCGCCCAAGTCGGCGCTGCGCAAGGCGCTGGACGCCGACGAGGCCGCGGACCGGCGGGCGGCCCGCGCGGAGTGGGCGGCGTTCGCCGGGGGCACCGCGCTCAGCGGGCTGCCGATCCTCGGCCTGCTGATCTGCCTCCACTGGCGCAAGCGCTCCAGGAGCCGCCGATGAGGCGCACGGCCGCCCTCCTCACCGCCCTTCTCCTCACGGTTCTGGCCGCGGCGCCCGCCGGCGCCGCCGACGATCCTCCGCACGCCCATCTCCGGCTGGACCGGGTGGCGGCCGCCCTCGCGGAGGACCCCCTGTTCGTCGACCCCGACCTGGCCCACGCCCTCGACGGGCCCGAACGCGACCGGCTCCGCCGGGCGATGGCCGACGCGTCCCGGCGGCTCGGCGCCCCCGTCCACGTCGTCGTCATCCCGAACCCGCCCGACTCCGAGTCGCAGGGCCGTGACGACGCGTTCCTGTTCGCGCTGCACGAGCGGTCCCGCCGCGACGGCCTCTACCTGCTGGTCGACGCCCGCGCCACACTGGAGGCGGAGGCGTTCCGGATCCCGCGCCGCTACCGGTTCCGCCTCTCGGACGAGGAGCCGGGCTCCTTCCTGCCGTCCGACCGCGAGCGCCCCTTCGACGGGCTCGTGGACCGGCTCGTCCAGCGGATGAACGGCTACGCCGCGGCGCCCACGGCGTCCCCCACCATGCCGGCGCAGTACTCCACGCCCGACCCCTTCGGGAAGGAGAACGAGCTCACCCCGGCCGAGCCGGAGACCGCGGGCCCGTTCCTCACCGGGTTCTTCTTCGCCGGCCCGTTCGGCGTCGTGCTGCTCTACTGCGCGGGCCGGGCCGCCCTCGCCCTGCTGAGGCGCACGGGCGAACCCAAGAAGAGTCGCCGCCCCGGCAAGACCAGGCCGGGTCTGCCGTGGCTCCGCCGCGAAGCGGCCGAGGAACTGGACCGGCTCCGCCGCCTGCTCGCCACGGCCGACGCCGGGCGCGGCCACCCCTACGCCGTGTCCGCCTTCGACGCCGCCCAGATCCTCTACGACGACGCGAAAGAGGACGAGGAGCGCGCCATCGACCTCGTCGGCGCGATCGTCCTCGCGCGCCAGGGGCAGACCGCCCTCAAGCGGAACGTCGCCGCACCGCCCGTCCCCTGCGTGGTGAACCCGCTGCACGGCGACTCCGTCAAGCGCAGGCGGCTGGCGAAGCTCACCCACAAGGTCCTTCCGAAGCCGTGCCCGGTGTGCGAGACCTGCGACGCCTTCGACAGGCAAGCGGGGTTGACCGACCAGCACCTTCTGAAGATCCCCGGCCCCGGACGCCGCCGCCCGCACACCGCGGTCCCCGGCGTGTGGCGGGACACCGCCTGGGGCGCCAACGGCAAGGACTTCCTTCCCCGCGTGATGAGGTACCTCGGTGTGGACTGAACCCTCCCCCGGCGAGCGGCTCGCCGCCGCGCTCCGCCGCTCCCCCATCTACGTCGACCCGTCCCTCGCCTCCGCGCTCCCCGAAGCGGACCGGCGCAGGCTCGTCGCCCAGTTCGAGAAGGCCCCGGCGCCGATCTTCGTCATCCTGGTCCCGCTGGTCGCGGGCGGCACCTGGTCCGACGCGGAGGACCTGGCGACCGTCGTCCACGACCGCCTCGGCCGCGACGGCATCTTCATCACGTTCCGCGACCGGACCGACGGGCTGCAGGCGCGCGAGTGGGGCGGCGACCATGAGGCCCGCCGCGCCGCCTCGGCCGTCGCCCTCGACCGCGACATGGACGACGCCCCGCTGGCCGCCAAGCTCGCCCGCATCACCGAACTGATCGTCACGGGCAAGGGCTCCGAGGAGTACGAGCGGATCTCCGCAGAGATCGACGCACGCTACAAGCGCCGCACCGGCCGCTCCCTCCACTCCCCGGAGGACGGCAACGACCTGGCCCTCCCCCTGGGCGCCGCAGGCGTGGCCGTCGCGGGCATCGGCGGCCTCCTCCTCTGGCGCCGCCGCCGCATGGCGGCCGTCCGCCGGGAGGGCGACGGCCTGCTCATGCCCCGTACGGTCTTCGCGACCGCGAGCCGCGCGAACGAGGACCAGCTCCGCGAGCAGGCGTCCCACGAGGTCATCGCCTTCGGCGAGCTCCTGGACGAGACCGAGACCCCCACGAACGAACAGACCCGCCCCCTGATGACCAGGGCCCTCGACGCCTACCAGGCCGCCGGCAAGACCCTGGACGCCGCGCGCGGCATCCCCGACCTGGCCGGCGTCCTGGTCCTGGTGGACCAGGGCCGCGACGCCCTGGCCTCCGCCGAGGCCGTCGCGAAGGGCAAAGCGGAGATACCGCCAATGCCCCTCTGCTTCTTCAACCCCCTGCACGGCGACGCCACAACGAAACTCGACTGGCGCCCCGTCGGCTCCCGAAAGCGCCTCCGCATCAAGACCTGCCGCACCTGCGCCCGCACGACCCGCGAGAAGCGCACCCCGGACGTCCTCATGGACACCCGGGACGGCCGCCCGGTCCCCTACTACGAGGCCGACCCGGCCCAGAGCGTCTGGGCCGAAACCGGCTACGGCCAACTACGCGAAGACCTGATCCACCGAATCCTCAGAGGCGACCTCAACAAGACCGACTGATCACCCATTGAGGTGTTCACCGGCCTGCATGAGCACCCCACGGGTCGTGCAGCCGGAGGCGCCCAGCGCCGGAGGCCGCACGACCCGCCGTGCGCAACGGGGGTTTGGGGGTCGCCCCCCAAATAAACAGAGCTACCCCAGCATGTCCGCGGTCAGGTTCGCGTCCGTTCCCGGTATGCCCTGGTCCCCGGCTCGTTTGTCGGCCATGGCGAGGAGGCGGCGGATGCGGCCGGCGATGGCGTCCTTGGTGAGGGGCGGGTCGGCGAGCTGGCCGAGTTCTTCGAGGGACGCCTGCTTGTGCTCCAGGCGGAGGCGGCCGGCGTTGACGAGGTGCTCGGGGGCGTCGTCGCCGAGGATCTCCAGGGCGCGGGCGACGCGGGCGCCGGCGGCGACGGCGGCGCGGGCGGAGCGGCGGAGGTTGGCGTCGTCGAAGTTGGCGAGGCGGTTGGCGGTGGCGCGGACCTCGCGGCGCATGCGGCGCTCCTCCCAGGCGAGGACGCTGTCGTGCGCGCCGAGGCGGGTGAGCAAGGCGCTGATGGCGTCGCCGTCGCGGACGACGACGCGGTCGACGCCGCGGACCTCGCGGGCCTTGGCGTGGATCTTGAGGCGGCGGGCGGCGCCGACGAGGGCGAGCGCGGCCTCGGGGCCGGGGCAGGTCACTTCGAGGGACATGGACCGGCCGGGCTCGGTGAGCGAGCCGTGCGCGAGGAACGCGCCGCGCCAGGCGGACTCGGCGTCGCAGGCGGCGCCGGAGACGACCTGGCGGGGCAGGCCGCGGACGGGGCGGCCGTTGTTGTCGATGAGCCCGGTCTGCCGGGCGAGCGATTCGCCGTCGCGGAAGACGCGGACGACGTAGCGGTTGCCCTTGCGCAGGCCGCTGGGCGCGAGGACGACGACTTCGGAGGTGTGCCCGAACACCTCCGCGATGTCGCGGATGAGGCGCCGTGCCGCGACACCGGTGTCGATCTCGGCCTCGATCACGATGCGGCCGCTGACCAGGTGCAGCCCCCCCGCGAAGCGCAGCAGCGTCGAGACCTCGGCCTTGCGGCAGCACGGCTTCATGACCGTGAGCCTGCTCAGCTCGTCCTTGACCACACCGGTCATCGCCATCTGATGAACCCTCCCCCTATCGGACTCCCAGCAGTGTGGCCGATTCCGGCCGCGCGGGTCGTCAGTCGGTGAATATCTTGTCGAAGGCTTGGGCCAGGCGGGCGGGTTCATGACGCGCCGAGCCGTCGTCGGCGGCGACGTCGGCGAGGACGAGGCGCCCGCCGATCTCCTGCACCGCCTTGTCGAGGGCCGCCGGGTCGTCGACCACGCCGTCGTCGGCGAGGACGACGTCCACGCTGAGGTCGGGGGCGTGGGCCCGCAGGACCTCCAGGTGGGTCTGGGGGGAGAAGTCGTCGGTCTCGCCGGGCTGGGGGGCGAGGTTCAGCGC
>NZ_SMKM01000150.1 GCF_004348665.1 Actinomadura sp. GC306
GCTGGTGTGGTGTTGGGTGTCGGGCTGCTTGTCGGGTGTGGGGGCGGCGGCGGTGGTGATGAAGCGCCGCCTACTGCTTCGGCGGAGTCCTCGGTCGACGGCAAAGTGATCGTGGTCGATCCGGGGCATAACGGCGGGAATGCCGATCATCCGGAGGAGATCAACAAGCAGGTGTCCGTGGGGAACGGGCGCAAGGCTTGTGACACGACCGGGACCACCACGGCCGATGGGTACACCGAGCACGCCTTCACCTGGGACGTGGCCAATCGGCTGGCGAAGGTGCTGCGGGACAAGGGGGCCGAGGTCGAGTTCACTCGGGAGAGTGACGACGGGGTCGGGCCCTGCATCACGGAGCGGGCGGCTACCGGGGGACGTGTCGGGGCAGATGCAGCGGTTTCCGTGCATGGGGACGGGGGGCCAGGTTCCGGGCGCGGGTTTCACGTCATCGTGCCGGTGGCCGTGGGGGAGAACGCGGGCATCGTGGACGGTTCCGTGCGGCTGGGGCAGGCGATCCGGGAGGCGTATCGGGCCGGTACCGGGATGCCCTACTCGACGTACATCGGTGAGGACGGCCTGGACCGGCGCGATGACCTCGGTGGGCTCAACCTGGCCAAGGTGCCGACCACGTTCATCGAGTGCGGCAACATGAGCAACCCGGAGGACGCGGCCAAGATGTCGGACCCGTCGTTCCGGCAGCGCATGGCCGACTCGATCGCGCAGGGGTTCGAGATCTACTTCGGCCGGTAGGCCACTGTTTGCCATGCCGTGGGGTTGCGGGGCGAAATGTCCGGTTAGGTGGAGAAGTGACACCGGACGAATGGGTGATGAGGATGGCCCATAGAGACGCCTCGAAGCCGGCTCGCAAGGGAGCGCGCATCGCGTTCAGCTGGGAGATGCTGCTCGGGCTGGCCGCTACCGCGTTCATCATTTATGTGTGGGTGTGGGCGGCGACGCAGGGCGGCCCGCCCTGGTAGCCGTTCTCTGGCGCTGAACGGATCTCCCGGCAGGATGCGGCGTGCGGGCCGCGCCCTCCCCGGGAGATCTCATGGATGTCGTCAACTGCTGGTCGTGACCCGCTGGACGGCGTCCGAACCGGTCATGATTTGTGCTGAACGCCGCGAGTCAGCAGCGTCCTGAGTGCCTTCGCCACTTCCGCCGGGGCCTCTTCGGCCATGAAGTGGCCGTAGGGGACGGTGGCGTGGTCCAGGTCGGCGGCCCATGCGCTCCATAGGGCGACGGCGTCGTAGCCCAGGGCGGCTCCCCAGTCCTGCTGGAGGACGGTCACGGGCATCTGCAGCCGGTTGCCTGCGTCCCGGTCGGCCTGGTCGTGTTCGATGTCGATGCCCGCGGACGCGCGGTAGTCGGCGACGATCGACGGGATCGCGTTGCGGCTGGCGTCGAGGTAGGCGGTCCGGACGTCGGCGGGGATCGCGGACGGGTCGTTCGTCCACAGGTCGAGGAAGTGGCCGAAGAACGCGTCCGGAGCCCCGGCTATCAGTTGTTCGGGCAGCCCCTGGGGCTGGGCCATCAGGTAGAGGTGGAAGCCCACCGCCGCGGTGACGCCGTGCATCGCGTCCCACATGTCCAGGGTCGGGAGGACGTCGAGGCAGGCGAGGTGGGTGATCGTGTCCGGGTGGTCGAGGCCGACGCGGAAGGCGACCAGGGCGCCGCGGTCGTGTCCCGCTAGGGCGAAGTGGTCGTGGCCCAGGGCCCGCGCCAGGGAGACGATGTCCGCGGCCATGGTGCGCTTGGAGTAGTCGTCGGCGGGCTTGTCGCTGTCTCCGTATCCGCGTAGGTCGGGGCAGATGACGGTGTGGTCGGACGCAAGGTCGGCCGCAACGTGACGCCACATCAGGTGGGTCTGCGGGAAGCCGTGCAGAAGGACGATGGGAGTGCCGGTGCCTGCGACCGCCACGTTGAGGGACACGTCGTCGGTGACAGGGACACGCTTGTAGTCGAATTCGTTGAACATGGCCCTAGGCTGCTCGACGCGAATGAGCATCGGATGAGCGCGCTATAGCGTGGCTTGTGTGGACGTCGTTTTCGGGGTGTTGGGGCCGGTGACGGCCTGGGACGGCTCCGGCGATGAGCTCCCACTGAAGGGGCCGAGGCATCGAGCGGTGCTGGCCCGGCTCATCATCGCCCGCGGCCGTGTCGTCCCCGTTTCGCGGCTCGTCGACGATCTGTGGGATGTTCCCCCGGCGGACGCGGTCGGCGCGGTGAGGACGTTCGTGGCGGCGTTGCGCCGGGCTCTGGAGCCTGAACGTCCATCGCGGGCACCGTCCCGGCTTCTGGTCACCGAGGGCCCGGGGTACGCACTGCGCACGGACGCGGTCGATGCCTGGCGCTTCGAACGGGTGGTCAGCGCTCCAGACGGTCCGCCGAAGGAGGCGCTCACGGGGCTGGACGAGGCGCTTGGATGGTGGCGTGGCCCCGCCTATGCCGAGTTCGCCGACGACGAGTGGGCCCATGCGGAGCGGTCGCGGCTGAACGAACTCCGTTTGCGGGCCATCGAACGCAGGGCCGAGGCCAAGCTTGACCTGGGCCTAGCCACCGAAGCGGTGCCGGATCTCGATGCACACGTGGCAGAGCACCCTTGGCGTGAGGACGCGTGGCGTCTCCTTGCTCTCGCGCTGTACCGCACCGGTCGCCAAGGTGATGCGCTGGCTGTTCTCCGCCGCGCACGAGCACTGCTGGTAGAGCAACTGGGCATCGACCCAAGCCCGGCGTTGCGCCGCCTAGAGGAGAGCATCCTTCGCCAAGAAGACCCGGACACGACGTCGCAGGTGTGGGCGGAGGCGGCCTTCACCTATGACCGCACCGTGGCAGCGGGTTCGCGGGCGCGGCTGGAGTCGACGGTCGGGATCCTGCGCAACCTCGCGGTGACCGGCGGCGGCGGGCTGGAGGCGGCGCGCGGGCAGCGGATGGCGGCCATCGCGGCGGCGGAGCGGCTCGGCGAAGCGGAGCTGACCGCGCGGGTGATCGGCGCGTACGACGTCCCGGCGATCTGGACGCGGTCGGACGACCCACCGCAGGCCGCCGAGGTCGTGTCGGCGGCCGAACGCGCCCTCGCAGCGCTGCCGGACGGGCCGGGGCCGGCGCGGGCGCGCCTCCTCGCGACGATCGCGCTGGAGTCGCGCGGCAGCCGCGGCGGCCGTGCCCGCGAAGCCGCCGCCGAGGCGGAGCGACTCGCCCGGAACCTGGACGATCCCGCGCTTCTGGCGTTCGCGCTAAACGGCGTCTTCATGCAGACGTTCCACCGGGCAGGGCTGGCGCCGGAACGCGACGATATAGGGGCCGAGCTGATCGACATAGCCGTCCGGCATGATCTGCCCAGCTTTCTCGTCCTCGGCCACCTCGTCCGGATGCAGGCGCGGAGCGCGCTCGCCGACTTCCCGGCCGCCGACGAGCACGCCGCGGCGGCGGATCGTCTCGCCGAGCGGCACGAGCGACCCCTGGTCGGCGTGTTCAGCACCTGGTACCGGGCGCTGCGGCTCGCCGCGTCCGATCAGCCGCAGGAAGAGGTCGAGGCCGCCTACCGGGACGCCATCGCCCGGCTGGACGGTTCAGGTATGCCGGGGCTGGCGGGCGGCCTGCCCGCGCTTGCTCGGCTGTCCCTGCGCATCAGGGAGGGGCGGCCTGCGCAAACGGAGCCGCACACCGACTGGGGGCCTTACGAGCCTTGGACCCGCCCCTTGGTTCTGGTGGCGCAGCAGCGTCCACGCGAAGCCGCCGCAGCGCTGCGCAAGGCACCGGAGCCACCCCGCGACCTGCTGTTCGAGGCCATGTGGTGCCTCCTCGCCCAGGCGGCGATGGCCGTGGACGACAAGGAGATGATGGCGCGCGCCCGCGACACGCTCGCCCCGGCCGCCGGAGAGCTGGCGGGTGCCGGTAGCGGCCTCCTCACCTTCGGCCCGGTGACCCATTACCTTCGGCGAGCGGACGGTTAGACTCGGTGTTATGAGGACGTTCTCCGCCCAGGTGATGATGCCCCGCTCGCGGGGTCGCTGACGCTAAACGTTCTTCGAGGCCCTGTTCGCGGGGCCTTTTCTCGTTGTGGGGTCCCGATTTCCCGGAGGCTCCCTTGAGCACTTACATCACCACGACCATTCCGTACGTCAACGCGCGTCCGCATCTGGGATTCGCGCTGGAACTCGTCCAGGCAGACGTGCTCGCCCGGCACAGACGCCGCACCGAGCCCGTGCGATTCCAGACGGGGACGGACGACAACTCGCTGAAGAACGTCCTTGCCGCTGAAGCCGCCGGCGAGAACGTCCAGGAGTTCGTCGACCGGCTCGCCGAGGAGTTCGTCGCACTGGCCGGCCCGTTGTCCTTGTCGGTGGACGACGTCATCCGCACCAGCCGCGACCCCCGGCACCGCGCAGGCGTCGAACGGCTGTGGCGCGCCTGTGCCGACTCCGGCGACCTGTACCGGCGGCACTATGAGGGGCTCTACTGCGTCGGTTGCGAGCAGTTCTACGGCGAGGCCGAACTTTGCGACGGACGCTGCCCCGAACACGACACCGTCCCGCAGCAGATCTCCGAGGAGAACTGGTTCTTCCGCCTGTCCCGGTACGCGGAGAAGCTGCACGGCATCATCGACCGCGGCGAATTGCGCGTCGAACCGGCCGAGCGGCGCAACGAGGTGCTCTCGTTCATTGCCGGCGGCCTGGCGGACTTCTCCGTTTCCCGATCGACCGAGCGTGCGCGCGGCTGGGGAATCCCGGTACCGGACGATCCCGGCCAGACCATTTACGTGTGGTGGGACGCGCTCGGCAACTACATCACCGCACTCGGCTACGGCCAGGGCGCACCGGCATACGAGCGGTGGTGGACGGGGAGCGAGCGTCGCGTCCATCTCGCCGGGAAGGGCGTCCTGCGGTTCCACGCCGTCTACTGGCCGGCGATGCTGCTGTCCGCCGGGCTTCCGCTGCCGACCGAGGTCCTGGTGCACGGCTACCTCACCGCCGCCGGGCGCAAGATCAGCAAGTCGGGCGGCGCCACCGCCGATCCCGTCGCGCTCGTCCGGCAGTACGGCGTGGACGCCGTCCGGTGGTGGCTGCTGCGCGAGGTGCCGAAGGCCGGGGACGCCGACTTCACGGCCGGGCGGCTCGTCGCCCGCGCCGACGACGAGCTGGCCAACGGGCTCGGGAACCTGGTCAACCGGGTCGTGTCGATGGTCCACCGGTACCGGGGCGGCGCCGTTTCCGTCCGCGAAGGCCCCGGTGAGCTGGACGAAGTGTGCCGCGCGGCCCCCGCACTCGTCGCCGAAGCGCTCGACGACTACGACTTCCGCCGTGCCACCTCCGCCGTCGGGGAGGTCGTCGACCAGGCCAATCGGCACATCAACCGGGTGCGGCCCTGGGAGCTTGCGAAAGCCGGTGACCCGCGGCTGGACGACGTCCTCGCCGAGCTGGTCGGCGCCTGCCGCACCGTCGCCGACGTCCTGGCGCCCTTCCTGCCCGACGCCGCCGCCCGCATCGCACGGCAGTGCGCCGGTGACCGGCTCCCCCAGCCCTCGCCGGTGTTCCGCCGCCTCGCCTGACCGCCGAACCGGGCCTTGTTCTCCCTGGTCAGGGCATGGTGCACGGTTTACCTGGATGGGGACGTTACTCACGCTCCTCTCGGGTAGGGCGTCAGCGAGTCTTTTCGTCCGGTGTGTCCGATGGCGCGGTGCCGTCGAGCCCGCCGAGGGCGGAGCGACCCCCTGAACCGCGAGAGGAGAGCTTGTCGTGACCGACGTTTCGAGCAAGGGATCGCAACCGGGGGACGAGCGTCCGGTGCTGACCAATCGGCAGGGCCACCCGGTCTACGACAACCAGAACCAGCGCACCGTGGGGTCCCGCGGCCCGGCGACGCTGGAGAACTACCAGTTCCTGGAGAAGATCAGCCACTTCGACCGGGAGCGCATCCCGGAGCGTGTCGTGCACGCCCGCGGCAAGACGGCGTACGGCTTCTTCGAGGCGTACGGCAAGTGGGGTGACGAGCCGATCTCGAACTACACCCGCGCCAAGCTGTTCCAGGAGGAGGGCAAGCGGACGCCGATCGCGCTGCGGTTCTCCACGGTCATCGGCGGGCGCGACTCGGCCGAGACGGCGCGGGACCCGCGCGGGTTCGCGATCAAGTTCTACACCGAGGACGGCAACTGGGACCTCGTCGGGAACAACCTCGCGGTGTTCTTCATCCGCGACGCCATCAAGTTCCCCGACGTCATCCACGCCCTCAAGCCCGACCCGGTGACGTTCCGCCAGGAGCCGGCGCGCATCTTCGACTTCATGTCGCAGAGCCCTGAGTCGATGCACATGCTGGTCAACCTGTTCAGCCCGCGCGGCATCCCGGCGGACTACCGGCACATGCAGGGCTTCGGCGTGAACACCTACAAGTGGGTGAACGAGGCGGGCGAGACGAAGCTCGTCAAGTACCACTGGATGCCGAAGCAGGGCGTAAAGAGCATGACGGAGGCCGACGCTGCGGCGATCCAGGCGAACGACCTGGGGCACGCCAGCAAGGACCTGCACGAGGCCATCGAGCGCGGCGAGTACCCGGAGTGGGAGCTGGTCGTCCAGATGATGGACGACCACGAACACCCCGAGCTCGACTGGGACCCGCTCGACGACACCAAGACGTGGCCGGAGAACGACTTCCCCGCGCTGCCGGTGGGGCGGATCGTCCTCGACAGGAACGTGGAGGACAACTTCGCCGAGAACGAGCAGATCTCGTTCGGCACGGGCGTCCTGGTGGACGGTCTCGACTTCTCCGACGACAAGATGCTCGTCGGGCGGACGTTCTCCTACAGCGACACCCAGCGCTACCGGGTGGGCCCGAACTACCTGCAGCTCCCCGTCAACCAGGCCAAGGGCTCGCAGGTGAAGACGAACCAGCGCGACGGGCAGATGACGTACTACGTCGACTCGTCGGGCGACAACCCGCACGTGAACTACGAGCCGTCCATCACGGGCGGGCTGCGGGAGGGGCAGTTCCCGACGCACGACGAGCAGGGGCCCGAGATCCGGGGCCGGGTGACGCGCAAGCGCATCGAGCGGACCAACGACTACAAGCAGGCGGGGGAGCGCTACCTGCTGATGGAGGACTGGGAGCGTGACGACCTCGTCAAGAACTTCGTCGCCGGGATCTCCGAGTGCGTGCGTCCCGTCCAGGAGCGCATGGTGTGGCATCTGCTGATGGTGGAGGACGACCTGGGGCTGCGCGTCGGTGAGGGCCTCGGCATCGGCCCCGACGACGTCAAGCACCTGGAGCCGCTCGCCAGCCAGGACCTGACCGACGAGGACCGGAAGCGGCTGTCGAACCTCGGCAACAACGGCCCGCGGGACGTCAACGGCCTGAAGATGACCCACTGCGTCCCGAACGAGAGGGCGGCCCACGCGGGCTAGCCCGGACGATTCGGCAGGGTGCGGCGCCGGCGCGCCGCACCCTGGCGTCGTTCAGGCGCCCTTGACGGTGATTCCGGCCGTCGTACGGGCACCGTCCACCGCGGCCTTGACGAGTTCGTCCTCGGCGCTGAAGGCGGTCTCCATGACGGTGATGTACTCGGCGGTGGGCGGGTAGAGGTGGGCGGCGGCGTTGGCGGTCCGGCGGACGATGACGCGGGCGCCGGTGCGCATCGCGGTCTCGAAGTGGCGGACGTCGTGTCCGGCGCGGGCCTCCCCGGCCCCGAGGACGCGGAACGCGTCGAGCACGGCGGTCTTGTCGCGGGCGCCGAGGTAGGCGGACACGGCGTCGCGGACGAGCGTGCCCACGGCACCGGCCCGCACGTGGGCGTAGGCGGGCACGCGGACGTTGATCTCGCGGACGACCTCGGCGGTGATCTCGTCGAGGCGGTCGGTGAGGAACCGCTCCAGATCGGGCTGCATTGGGTCGTCCCCCCTTTCGTTGGCGGGCGGCGGCCCGCGCGCCGACGGGGCGAGTGGCGGGAGCGGGAGGCCGGCCGGGACGAGCGGGTCGCGCGAATGAGGTACCGGCATGTTACCGGCGCGTAGGCCGAATTGCCTCCCCCAAATTTCGCAAATGACCAAGATGTGTCATGCGGGGTTGGCCGTGGTGCCTTCCGTGCTCAACAGGACGATCGTGTCCGCGTGCTCGGGCGCGAGGGCCGAGCGGTGCCGCGAGGCGAGTGCGGCGCGGATGCCCGCCAGGGAGGCGGCACCGCAGGGCCCTGCAGGCACCCCGAGGGAGATGAGGTCGTGGGCGGCCTGGGCGGCATCGGCGTCGCTGACCGCTACTGCCGCGTCCACGCCTGAGCGGAGGTAAGGCCAGGCAAGGCTGGACGGTGTGGCGCAGTTGAGCCCCGCCATGGACGTCGTTCCGGTCTCGACGGTGACCGGACGGTCTTGATGCAGGCTCGTCAGCACGCAGGGGGCCGCATCGGGCTCCACGCTGAGCAGCGTGGGCGCGGACCGTCCAGACCTGTAGTGGGTCACAGCGGCCTGGGCCAGCGACCCCACTCCGGCTGGGACGGCGACAAGGCCCGCTGGGGCGGCCCCTGCCGAGGCGAGCTGCTCGTCGATTTCGGTGAAGAGGGTGGAGTAGCCGTCCACGATCCACTGCGGGACGCGTTCGTACCCCGGCCACGCGGTGTCCTGGACGAGCACGGCCGACGGGTCGGAGGCTGCCGTGTCCGCCGCGACCCGCACGGCCTCGTCGTAGGGCGCCGGCACCTCGGTCACCCCCGAGCCTTCCTCCTTGATCGCGGCCACGGCCGCCGGGTGGACGCCGCCCTGCGGGACGAAGACGTCCGCCGCGAGCCCGAGTATGCGGGCCATGGCGGCGACCGCCCGGCCGTGGTTGCCGTCCGTCGCGGTGACGAGCCGCACCGGCGGGCCGGCGACGTCGCGCAGCCGCCCGAGCGGGGCGCCGGGCGCGAGCCGGTAGTGCTCGCACAGCGCCCGGTGGACGCCCCACGAGGCGCCGAGGATCTTGAACGCGGGCAGTCCGAGGCGGGCCGACTCGTCCTTCACGAACAGCCGCCCGACCCCCAGCTCGGCCGCGAGCGACGGCAGTTCGACCAGCGGCGTCGGGGCGTAACCGGGGAGCCCGCGGTGGAAGGACGCGACGTCCTCGGGGGCCGGCGGGCATGTCCAGGCCCGTGCCGACGGCCGGGTGAACATCGACAGATCGAGCGCAGCGGGAGCCGTGACCATGCAGGACACGCTTCCGCAGCCACCTTTCATCGGTCCAGCGAATGTTTCCGAGGGATAATCATCAGCTGAACCGATGAATTGAGGTGCGCCCGTGCTGGACCTGCACCGGCTCCGGCTGCTCCGCGAGCTCAAGCACCGCGGGACGCTCGCCGCCGTCGCCGAGGCCCTCTCCTACAGCCCGTCCTCGATCTCGCAGCAGTTGTCCGTGCTGGAGAGGGAGGCCGGCGTGCCGCTGCTCGAACCGGTGGGGCGGCGCGTCCGGCTGACGGCGCAGGCGGAGATCCTCGTCGCGCACACCGAGGCCGTCCTGGAGCGCCTCGAACGCGCGGAGGCCGACCTCGCCGCGTCCCTGCGCGACATGACGGGGGTGCTGCGCGTCGCCGCGTTCCAGACGGCCGCGCTCGCGCTGGTCCCGGACGCGCTCAGCGCGCTCCGCGATGCCCACCCGCGGCTTCGTGTGGAGATCACCCAGCGGGAGCCCGAGAGCGCGCTGCCCAGCCTGCTCGCCCGGGACTTCGACCTGGTCATCACCGAGGAGTACCCGGGCGACCCGAGCCCGCGCCCGGCCGGGATCGAGTACGCGGAGCTGGGCGCGGACGAGATCTCCCTCGCCCTCCCCGAACCGCCGCCGCAGGGGACCGGGCTGCGGGAACTGGCGGAGACGCCGTGGGTCATGGAACCGGCCGGCACGGCGTCGCGGCGGTGGGCGACGCGGCTCTGCCGCACGGCGGGGTTCGAGCCGGACGTGCGGTTCGAGTCGACCGACCTGCTCCTGCACCTGCGCCTGGTCGAACGCGGTCACGCCGCCGCGCTGCTGCCGGGGCTGGTGTGGTCGGGACGCCCGCCGACGGTGCCGGTCGTCCCGCTCCCGGCGGCGGACCGGACCCGCCGCCTGTTCACCGCGGCCCGCAGGGGAGGCGGCTCACACCCCGCGGTGCGGGCCTTCCGCGACGCGCTCGCCGGCGGATTTGCCTCCCGGGGCTAATCTGGAAAGAACAAGTTCGTGCAAGCCGTAACACGGCTCACGGACGGGCCGTAACCCCGAGGGCCGTTCGATCCGGTCCCGACCCCGTGACCGGAGCGAGCGCACCGCGTTCAACCGCCGCCGGATTCCGCCGGCGGAATCAGCCTCGGACGCGCACACGTTCACACCCGTAGGGCGCCGCCGCGGACTCCGCCCCGAAACCGGATTTCAGGGGTACAGTCCCAACCAACTTGATTCCAGAAGCCCGGGTCACAGCCCCGAGACCGGGCCGCGCACGTGCGGAGGCAAGCCCTCCGCTCCGAATACCCGATACCCGCGAAGGTGAGCCCCCTGAGGGGCTTCCCGGGGGTCGCCCCGCCTCGTTCCGGGGTTTTCCCTTATGGCGCTCAGTTCGCCCGGCGGGCAGAGTCATATTGAGCAGCAGGGGGACGAGGCCCCCTCCGCAGGAAGAAGGCACACGATGTCGAACACGCCCCTCACCTCGCTGACGACCTCCGAGCTGGCCGAGATCCTGTTCTGCTGCGAGCTGCAGGAGTCCGGCCGGCCCACCGCCGAGCAGATCCGCGCCGCCATCGACGCCCGGCTCGGCGCCTGCGGCGGCGACCGCCGCGCCTGCGCCGCGATCGTCGCCCAGGAGGCCGGCGACCACCCGGACACCTACCATGCGCGGATGCGCTGGGCCCTTGCCGCCGTGTCGGCGGCCTACCCCCGCGACCTCGCCGCCGCCTGACCGCGCCGCCGCCTGACCACACTGCGGCACCGGCCCGCACGAACAGCAACCACCCGCACGAACAGACACCACCCCGGTACGAACAGGGAGGAAGCCCGATGCGTTCACCGTTCACCGACCGCCGCGAGGACATCGTCCCGCGTTCGCTCCGCGACCTGCTCGCCACCGAGGCGGCGCAGGCCGCGCGAACGGCGAACGAGAAGCGCCGGCGCCGACAACGCAGGACCATGACCAACCGCCGCGTCACCTAGCCGGAACCGTCCGCCCGGTCGTGCCGACGGCCCGTCGCCCGGCCGTGCCGGCGGCGGCGGCGGGGTCAGTGCCGCGACTTCTTCGACTTCTTGATCTTCGTCTTGCCGCCGTCCGACTCCCACTCGTACCCGGCCGCGCCGCGCTCGCAGTAGCTGTTGCTGACCCGCCGGTCGGTCGCGTCGTGCTCGCACCAGCGGTTCTTGCCACCGCACGCGGTCAGGCCCGTCACCGCGACCACCACGGTCAGCGCCAGCGTCACCGGACGTCTCTTCGGCATCTTCGGCCTCTCTCTGCGACATCGCGTCAGCGACAGGGTGCCACCGACGCGACTCGGACGCGCGGACGCAACGAAAGCGTTCCCCCGCGGACAGGACGGGACGTGTCCGAGTCCGGCCGCGAACTATGCTGGCGCCCGTGAGCGATGAGCCGACGGACGACCAGGACGGCCGCCCCGGCGGCGGAACCGAGTACCGCATCGGCGAACTCGCGCGGGCCGCGGGCGTCCCGGTGCGGACGCTGCGCTACTACCAGGAGCGCAAGCTCCTGCCGCCGCCGCGCCGCGAGGGCCGCATCGGGCTGTACTCCGAGGACCACCTCGCCCGCCTCCGCATGATCGCGAACCTGCTCGAACGCGGCCACACCCTCGAAGGCATCCGCGAGCTCCTCGCCGCCTGGGAGCAGGGCCGCGACATCGGCGCCGTCCTCGGCGTGGAGAAGGCCGTCACGACGCCGTGGTCGCGCGAGGTCCCGGTGACGATGACGCTGGACGAGCTGGCGGCGCTGTTCCCGGGCCAGGTCGACGCGGCGTCCGTGGAGCGGGCCGTCGCGCAGGGCCACATCGAGATCGACGGCGACCGCGTCACCCACTGGAGCCGCCGCCAGCTGGAGGCGACGGTGACG
The DNA here is from genome assembly GCF_004348665.1 of Actinomadura sp. GC306. Taxonomy (GTDB): domain Bacteria; phylum Actinomycetota; class Actinomycetes; order Streptosporangiales; family Streptosporangiaceae; genus Spirillospora. The sequence continues at coordinate 12,026 of NZ_SMKM01000150.1, forward strand.
CTCGTCCAGGCCGGGGTACCGCTGGAGGAGATCCTGTCCGCCGGGCAGCGGCTCCAGCACACCATGGACGACCTCGCGGCCATGTTCCTCCAGATGATCGCCACGCACGTCGTCGGCCGGCTCGACGAGCAGGACCTCGGCGAGCTGACCGACACCCTCGCGCGGCTGCGTCCCGGCGCGCAGGTCACCGTGGAGGCGGGCTTCGCCCGCGCCATGGACCGGCAGGTCCGCGCCGCGATCGACCAGCTGCTCGGCCGCCTCGCCGCCCCCTGAGCGCCGCGGCCGGGGCGCGCCCCGGCCGCCGCACGGCCGCCCGGCCGCGATACTTGGGGCATGGTCGACGACGAACGCTGGAAGGCGAGATTCCGGGCCGCCGGGATGAGCCTGCCCCGATGGGCCAGAGACGCCCCGAGCCACAGCATCTACCGGTCGAACGTCACCGGAACCTGGGAGATCTACACGTGGAACCGTGACACCGGCGAGCGCCGCCAGGTGACCGACCGCCCGAACGGCACCTGGATCGGCACCATCGACCCGACCGGCGAGTGGGTCTGGTGGTTCGCCGACACCGACGGCGACGAGTTCGGCGTCTGGAAGCGCGTGCCGTTCGGCGCGGAGGAGGGGGCCGAGAGCGTCCCCGCCGTCGCCGGCCTCGAACCGTCGTACCCGTCCGGCCTGTGCCTGGGCCGCTCCGGCCTCGCCGTCGTCGGGCGGACGACCGAGGAGGGCAACACCGTCCACCTGTGCCCGCCGGGCGGGGCGCCCGGGGTGCTGTACCACCACGCGGAGGACGCGCACGTCGCCGCGATGTCCCGTGACGAGACCCTGATCGCGATCGGCCACAGCGAGCACGGCGACAGCCGCCACATGGCGCTGCGCGTGGTACGGCCGGACGGCGGCACGGTCGCCGACCTGTGGGACGGCCCCGGCAAGGGCGTCCACGCCGCCGGATTCGCCCCCGTCGACGGCGACGCGCGGCTGCTGGTGAACCACGAGCGCCGCGGCCGCGACGAGATGCTCATCTGGGACCCGGTCGCCGGCACCGAGCAGGAGATCGTCCTCGACCTGCCCGGCGAGATCGGCGCGGCCTGGTACCCGGACGGGACCGCGCTGCTGATCTCCCACTCGCACGAGGGCCGCGACCGGCTGTACCGGTACGACCTCGCCACCGAGGGCCTGACCGCGATCGAGACGCCGCGCGGGGTGATCGGCGCGGCCGACGTCCGCCCGGACGGGACGGTCGAGTACTCCTGGTCGTCGGCCGCCGAGCCGCCGGTGATCAGGTCCACGTCCGGCGAGGTCGTGCTCACGCCCCCCGGGCCGCCCGCTCCCCCGTCCGTGCCCGTCGAGGACGTGTGGGTGGACGGCCCCGGCGGCCGCATCCACGCGCTGGTCAGCAAGCCCGAGGGCGACCGCCCGTTCCCGACGGTGTTCGACGTCCACGGCGGACCCACCGCGCAGGACGTCGACTCGTTCGTCGCGCCGGTCGCCGCCTGGGTGGACCACGGGTTCGCCGTCGTCCGCGTCAACTACCGGGGCTCGACGGGCTACGGGTCGGAGTGGCGCGACGCCATCGAGGGACGCGTCGGCCTCACCGAACTGGAGGACATCAAGGCCGTCCGCGACTGGGCCGTGTCCAGCGGGCTCGCCGACCCGGAGCGGCTCGTCCTGACCGGCGGGTCGTGGGGCGGGTTCCTCACCCTGCTCGGCCTCGGCACGCAGCCGGACGACTGGAGCGTCGGCGTCGCCGCCGTCCCCGTCGCCGACTACGTCGCCGCGTACGAGGACGAGATGGAGGGGCTGCAGGCGTTCGACCGGTCGTTGTTCGGCGGCTCCCCGGACGAGGTCCCGGACCGCTACCGCGAGTCGTCCCCGATCACCTACGTCGCGCATGTCAGGGCGCCGGTGCTGGTCCTCGCCGGGGAGAACGACCCGCGCTGCCCCATCCGGCAGATCGACAACTACCTCGCGCGGCTGGCCGAGCGGGACCATCCGCACGAGGTGTACCGGTACGACGCCGGGCACGGCTCCCTCGTCGTCGAGGAGCGGATCACCCAGATGGCCGCCGAGCTCGACTTCACCCGCAAGCACCTCGGCATGGCGTGATCTTCCGGGGGCGGGCGGCCGGGCCGCCCGCCCCCGGCGTTTACAAGATCGAACGCGGGGCACTCCTCCGACCGGCCGCCTGTAGAGCGAAGAGCCGGTACGGAGCCGGCACACCCCCCGGGCGCGCGGCCGCCGCCGACCGGGGGGATTCACGTGAAACAACTGCGGTACGTCCACGCGCTCGTCCGGCTCGCCGCCGGGCACCGAAAACCGGTGCCGCACGGCCCGCTGTTCCAGCTGACGGCCCTGGTGACGGGCCTGGCCGTCGCCACCACGACCCTCGCCGTCACGACACCACGCGCGTCGGCGACCGAAAAGCCGCCGCCGCGCCGCACCAAGACCACGGCGCCGCGCCCCGCCGAACTCCTGGCACTGCGCGGCCCGGCTCCCGGGCACCGGGCGTTCCGCACATCCGGCCGTACCCCGGCCGGACCGCCCCTGCTGGTGCGCACAACGCCCGCCCCGGCCCCGCCGGCCCCGGCGGAGACGACCGCTCCACCTCAGGTCGTCACGCCCCAGGGCACCGTGACCCAGGACGGCGGCGCGACCCAAGACGGCGCAGCCCAGGAGAGCACGGCGCAGGAGAGCACGGCGCAGGAGAGCACGGCGCAGGAGAGCACGGGCCAGGGCGGCGCGCCGGCCGGGGCGACGACGTCCGCAGCGCCGGCGCCGGCCGTGCTCCCGGACGGCATCCCCGAGGCGCGCCGCGTGGCGCACCGCTTCGCCGAGGAGATCCTCCGTGCGAACGGCATCGCCTGGCGCTCGACCGGCGGCTGCTCGAAGCGGACGATCCGGACCTGCACCTCGTTCGAGAAGATCCGCTGGGGGACGATCAAGGGCCTGGTCCGCTTCGCGAGGTCGAGCGGCTGCGACATCGTCGTCACCGGCGGCACCGAGCGCGGCCACGCGAGCGGCGCCCTCAGCCACTGGAACGGCTACAAGGCGGACATCTCACCGACCCGCTGCGTGGACGAGGCGATCGAGCGGTACGAGTACGCGGGTGTCCGCGAGGACGGCGCCAAGCTCTACCGCTCGCCCGACGGCGCCCTCTTCGCCCGCGAGAAGGACCACTGGGACATCACCTTCCAGTGATCCGTTCCGCCGGTCAGGCGCGGACCTCGCGGATGATCCCGACGAGCTCCCGCGTCACCGACTTGAACCCGGGCATGCGCGACATCGACACCATGCGGTCGACCAGCGGGACGGTCCGCTCCACCAGCAGGTACGTCTTGCGGCAGCCCGGCGAGGAGTCGTGCACCCAGTACAGGACGATGCCCATCGAGTAGATCCACAGCAGCTCGGGCAGCTCCGCCCGGAACTCCTTGTCGATCTTCAGGTCGGAGCCCTCCACGACCTCGCGGTAGATCGCCACCGCCGATTCGCGCGCCGGGCCCGACTCGGCGCTGAACGGGTTGAGCGGGCTGGTCGGCTCGGCGGCGAACTTGAAGAACTTCCCGGCGAACTCGTGGTACGGGACCATCGTGTCGACCCGGGCCTTGAGCACCCCGAGCAGCCGTGCCGCGAACTCGGTCTCGGCGTCCAGGACGGCTCGGCAGGCCGCGACGTGCTCGTCCTGCAGCTCGTCGTAGTACGCCTGGATCAGCTCTTCCTTGGACCCGAAGTAGTAGTAGGCGTTGCCGACCGAGACGCCCGCCTCCTTGGCGATCGCCCGCATCGTCGTCGCCTCGTACCCGCGCTCCCGGAACAGCCGCAGCGCCGTCTCGACGATCAGACGCCGCGTCTGCTCGGACTTAACGGCCTTCGTCTCGGTCACGCCTGCCAGCCTAAGGCCCCCTCCCACCCCTCACACGCGCACACCACACCGC
>NZ_SMKM01000151.1 GCF_004348665.1 Actinomadura sp. GC306
CGCCCTGCCCGTCCCTGCCGCGCCCGTCCTCGCCCTGGCCCTCGGCGACCGCGCGCAGCCGCGCCGTCAGCTCCTCGATGATGGGCTGCTTGTCGCTGAGGACGTCCCGCACGCCCATCGTGGACACCTTGTCCTTGATGGCGGCCTCGGCCTGCTCCCTGAGCTGCAGGTTCACCAGCCGCATCGGGTCGTCGGCGTCACCGAAGTCGAGCTTGCGGTACGCGACCCCGAAGTCCTGGATGATCCACTGGACGTAGCCCTGGACGAGCACGCCCTGCAGCTCCCGGCAGATGCAGTACGCGTTGATCAGGATCGTCTGCGTCGCGCCCGGCACCACCAGGAACGAGTCGGTGGACGGGCGGAACCGGAACGACACCCCCAGCCCGATGTGCAGCGGCTCGGCCCGTCCGCGCCGCGTGTGCACGACGAACGCGTTCGGCGGGACCAGCACGTTCTTCCACCGCCAGAACCCGCTGATCCGCACGTCGACCGGGCCGGGCGCGGAGCCGTCGCCGGCCGGGGCGCGGCCGAGGGCGCGCTCCCGCTTGGCCAGCGGGCCGGGGGGCGCGTAGCCGGCCGGTGCGCCGGGCGCGGCCGCCGGGGTGCGCCGCGCCCGCAGGTCGTCCTGCAGGACCGCCTGCTCGGCGACCACCTTCTCCAGATACGTGTTGCCCGCTCCAGGCCCGCTCATCCCGCTCCTCAACCCCTGCATCCGGTTGGCGGTACCTTATTGCGCGCTGAACCCGCTGACCGGCCGAATCCGTATCACCGGACGTGGCCGTACATGAGCCGGAGGCTGCCCCGACCGACCGGCCGATGCTCGCCATCGGCGCCGGCGCGCTCTCCCTGGTCGTCCTCGCCCTGGTCATGCGGCTGGGCGGGGCGCTCAGCGAGACCGCCGCGCCCGGCCTGTCGCAGGCGGGGGTGCTGACCAAGACCGGTCTGACGACCGCCAGGCTCGGCGGGAACGCCGCCGCCGTCCTCACGGTCGGGTGGCTGCTCGTCGCCGCCGTGTTCGCCCGCCCGCCGTCGCCCATCGCCCGCCGCTGCGTGCGCGCCGCGTCCCTGACGGCGCTCCTGTGGGCGCTGTGCACGCTGGCACTGATCGTGTTCACCGCGCTGGACCTGTTCGGCACCGGCGTCGGCGGCCTCACCGGCAACATGATGCGGACGCTGCTCCTCGAGCTGCCGCAGGGCCGGGCGCTGCTGCTCGTCCTCGCCGCCGCGGTCGCGCTGTCGGTGGCGGCGAGCCACCCGCGCGCCGCGGGCGGCGCCGGGTACCTGCTGGCGGGCGCGCTGGCCGCGCTGCTGCCGCCGCTGTTCACCGGGCACGCCGCGAACGCCTCCTACCACGCGCTCGCCGTCTACAGCCTGGCCGCGCACGTCCTCGGCGCCGCGCTGTGGATCGGCGGCCTCGTCGCCCTCATCACCGTCGGGCCCGCGCTCCGCGACCGGCTGCCCGCGATCGTCGGCCGCTACAGCACGCTGGCGCTGGCGTCGTTCGCCGTCGTCGGGATCAGCGGCGCCGCCAACGCCTGGGTACGGCTCGGCGGCGTCAACCTCGGCTCGGGCTACGGGTGGCTGGTCGTCGCCAAGATCGCCGCGCTGGTCCTGCTGGGCGCGCTGGGCTGGTGGCACCGGCGCGCGACCATCCCCGCCCTGCGCGACGGGGCGGGCGCCCGCCCCTTCCTGCGGCTCGGGGCGGCGGAGGTCCTCGCCATGGCGGCGACGATGGCGCTCGCCACCGGGCTGTCGCGCACTCCCCCGCCGGAGAACGCCCCCGACACCCTCGACCTCACCGCGCTGCGCCTCGGCTACCCGATGCCCGGACCGGCGGGCCCCGGCCCCTACCTGCTGGACTGGTGGCTCGACCCGCTGTTCCTCGTCCTGGTCGTGACGGGGGCCGTCCTGTACGGGGCCGGGCTGCTCCGCGTGCGGGACTGGCCGTGGTACCGCGCCGCCGCCTGGTACGGGGGGCTCCTCGCCGCGTTCCTCGCCACCGGCAGCGGCATCTCGCGGTACAGCATGGTCCTGTTCAGCGCGCACGCCGTCCAGCACGTCCTCATCGGGGTCGTCGCCCCGCTGCTGCTCCTCTACGGCGCTCCGCTGCGGCTCGCGGTGCGCGCGATGCGGGAAGAGAACGCGCAACTCGTCGCCGCCGCGGGCCGCTCGCGCGGGGTGCGGCTGCTCTGCCACCCGGCCGCCGCGACGGTGCTGTTCCTGCTCAGCCTCTACGGATTCTCCGTGTCACCGCTGTTCCCGCCGTCGCTCAGCAACCACGCGCTGCACACGCTCGCGATGCTCGCCTTCCTCGTCATCGGGCTGGCGTACTTCCGCGGGACGGCCGGGACCCCGGTCCCGTTCGCCGTCCTGCCGCTGCACGCCGTCGCCGGGATCGCCCTCATGCGGGACGGCACCGTCCGCGGCAGCTGGTTCGAGGAGCTGGGCCGCGGCTGGGGCGCGTCCCCGCTGGACGACCAGCGGCTCGGCGCGCTGCTGCTCTGGACGGTCACCGCCGCCCTCACCGCCGCCGTCGCGGCGGCGCAGGCGTGGCACGGGCGGGCGCGCTACGGGCGGGGGCGGCGGTCCACGACCCGGCTGAGCGCCTCCACGACGGTCGGGTCGTACTCGGCGGCGGAGTCGTGCCTCAGCCGCTCCAGCACGGCGGCGCCCCGGTCCCGGTCGGCGGACTCGCCGACCAGGTCGTCGTAGGCGTTCGCGACCTTGATGATGCGGCTCGCGAGCGGCGGCGAGACCGGCGGGGCCGCGCCGCCCGGATCGCCCCCCGCCCGGTAGGGGTGCGACGACAGGTGCACGATGTGCGCCACCCGGTCCAGAACGCCCGTCTGCTTGATCACCTCGGCGCCGAGCTCGGCGATGCGGCGCTGCTCGGCCGGGGACGCCAGCACCGTCGCGCCGCCCGGGATCGGGTCGCCGAGCGACAGCTGGCCGATGTCGTGCATCAGCGCGGCGTACTCCAGTTCGAGGAGCTCCCCCTCGGACATGCCGAGCTCGCGGCCCATCGCGATCGCCAGCCGCGACACCCGGCGCGAATGGCCCGGCTCGACGTAGCCGCCGACCTCGGTGACGCGCGACAGCGCCCGCACGGTCTGCAGGTACGTGGCGCGCGTCCCGGCGTAGCGGCGGAACGCGAACTGCGTCACCAGGATCGGCACCGTGAAGATCAGCAGCGCGGCCTTGCCCATCGCGGTCGTGGCGACCGCGATCAGCATCGCGGTCGCGCTGGTGGCCGCGCACAGCGCCATCTTGGCCTCGATCTCGTCGCGCAGCGCGATCCCGAACCGCGCCCGGACGGCCTCCGCCCGGATCATCGCGGCGATCAGCACGTCGGTGAAGCAGGACGCGATCACGACGACGCCCATCACCGCCAGCAGCAGCGGCCACACGAGGCCGAGCGACAGCAGCGGCCGGAAGCACAGCGCGATGACCGCGACGGTGAACAGCCGCCGCGCCATCGCGTCGGGCCGCGGGTTGCGGCCCACCGCGATGTGCGGCAGCGACCCGACGAGCATCCCCGCCGCGGTGACCGCGACGACCTGCAGCGCCGAGTGCTCGGCGGCGACGACGCCGAGCGGCGCGTCCGGCCCGGCGCCCTCGGGGCCGACGCCGACCAGCAGCGCGTAGCCGATCGCGCCGGCGCCGGCGACCGGCGCGACCTCCCGGTTGCCCGGCATCACCATCCGGAACAGCTCGCCCAGCGCGATCAGCACGCCGAAGATGACGGCGACGTCGGGCTGCCGGAGGCCGACCGCCGCGACCTGCGTGACCGCGACGACCACGAACAGCCCGGCGGTCGCGACCAGCAGCAGCTGGCCGGCGTCGATGCTCTGCCACGCGGCCCGCTCCCGGGCCGTCTGGGTGCTCATGGGCGTCCCGTCACCGCCGCACCTCGTCGCCGGCGACCCGCAGCGGCGTGCTCGGGTCGTCGTGGTCCTGCTGGGTGGTCTCCACCACGTCGTCGTCGGGCAGGACGACCGGGCCGGGCGGCTGCCACGGGGTGCGCTCCAGCGCCCGCAGGAACGCCTCCACGATCACCGGGTCGAAGTGGTCGCCCATGCAGCGGCGCAGCTCCGCCACCGCCTCCTCGACGCTGCGGGCCGCCCGGTAGGAGCGGGTGGAGGTCATCGAGTCGAACGCGTCGGCGACCGCGATGACCCGGGCGAACTCGGGGATCTCGTCGCCGGCCAGGCCCATCGGGTAGCCGCGGCCGTTCATCTTCTCGTGGTGGTGCATGATGCCTGCGAGCGCCTCGTCCAGGAACCCGATCTCGCGGACGATCTCCAGCCCGCGCATCGGGTGCAGCTGGATCGCGGCGAACTCCTCCTCGGTCATCGGGCCGTTCTTCTGCAGGACCTTGGTGGGGACGCCGAGCTTGCCGACGTCGTGCAGCATCCCGGCGTACCGGATCGCCTCCACTCGGTCGGGCCGCATCCCGATCTCCTCCGCGATCATCACCGAGCCGCGGGACACCCGCTCGGAGTGCCCTCGGGTGTAGAAGTCCTTGGTCTCGACGGCCTGGCACAGCGCGGCGAGCGTGGCGGCGTGCGCCTGCTGCTGGACGTACGCCTGGTCCATCGCCCAGCGGGCGATGAGCAGCGGCAGCAGCACCAGCACGGCGGCGAACGGCCCGATCCGCGGCCACAGCCCGGCGATCAGCAGGCCGACCATGCCGTAGCCGAGGCAGCCGACGGCGAGCTGGCCGCACTCGTCCAGGAACTCGCGCGGGGCGGCCTGCCGGCTGAGCAGCAGCACCCCGCCCATCAGCGCCAGGTTGACCAGCACGAAGGCGACCAGGGCGCCGAGGAACGGCCCGATGACGTTCTCCACCCAGCGGGCCTGCTCGGGGTGGAAGCCGTCGCCGCCGAGGAACTGGAAGACCGTCCCGGCGATGAAGCCGCTGAGCGCGAACTGCGCGCCGTTGAAGAGCCGCTTGACGGGGGCGATGATCCGCTGGCCGGTGATCACGGCGCAGAAGCCGACGAGCGCCGCGCCGGCCGGGCCGAGCAGGACCACCGACGCCAGGCTCGCGGCGAAGCTCAGCGACACCCGGGCGCGGGCGAGGTTCAGCCGCGCGGGCGCCGAGTCGCAGACGAGGAACAGCAGCGCCAGCACGGCGAGCGTGCCCCAGTCGATCTCCGCGAAGGACGACGTCGCGATGAGGCCGGCCGCGAGGGCCACCACCCCGCACACGTACGCCCAGGCGGGGAGTGGGAGTCCACGCATTGCCGCCCCCTCGGGGAGTGAACACCCGGGCCCGTCCGCGGCGGCGCAGGCCCGCGCGGGGCCTCCCGGGGATGGCGAGTGTTCGGTTCGACTGGCGGGCCGCCGCCGGGTTCAGGTGCCTTCCGGCACTACACCCAGGACACGCCCTCGGGCATCGTCAGCGACGCCGCCGAAGGGCTCTCGCGCCGGACGTGACCCGCCGGCCGCACACGCTCGAGCATGGCTCCTTGCCTCCCCCCGCGAACCGGGCCGGCCGGCCTCGCGGCCGGCCACCGGGACCTCCTCGGCCCCGGTTCTCACCCGGGTGAGCACTCGACCCCCGAATTCACGGGCGGGCACGTGCTCCCGTCGCTGTTTCCGGCCCAAGCCTAACGCGAACCGCCCAGGTCACACAGGCATGCGGAGAAACGAAAGCCAACTGTGAAGCGACCGTCACCTTAAGTGATCAAATGCGCCGGGAGAATGCACCGACGGTAATTGCACAGCGTGGATGCACGTCACAATGCACGTGCATTACCGGACGCGCCTAATTATCCCCAGGAAAGGCCCAGAATGGACCGACTTCCGGCTTTTCACGTCAGGCCGGGGCCATCCGTTCCCGCGCCCATGCCACGGTCTCCGCCAGCCCCTCGCGCAGGCCCGTCCCCGGCGCCCAGCCGAGGGCCTCCCGGGTCGCCCGCGGATCGACCGACATCGCCGGCAGGTCGCCCAGCCGCGGCGGCGCGAACTCCGGGTCGTCCGGCGCGCCCGCCGCCTCGGCGACCAGCGTGTGCAGCTCCCGGTCGGTCGTCTGCACACCGGTGCCCACGTTGAGCCGCAGCCCGCCGCCGCCCTCCCCCGCCGCGCGGGCGAAGGCGTCCACCACGTCCAGCACGTAGACGTAGTCGCGGGTGTGCGAGCCGTCGCCGTAGACCCTGGTGGGACGGCCCGCCAGCAGCGCGTCCGTGAAGATGGAGATGACGCCGGCCTCGCCTTCGGGGGTCTGCCGCGGCCCGTAGACGTTCGCCAGCGTCAGCGTCGTGTAGTCGATGCCGTACAGCGCCTTGTAGGTGGCCGCGTACACCTCGCCGGAGACCTTGGACGCCGCGTACGGGGACGCGGGCCGCAGTTCGGCGTCCGGCGGGACGGGCAGCGCGTCCGGCACGCCGTACACCGCGCAGCTCGACGTGAACACGACCTTGCGGGCATCGGCCGCGCGGGCCGCCTCCAGGACGTTCACCGTGCCCAGCACGTTCGTGCGCGCGTCGGCCGCCGGATCGGCGACGCTGGCGCGCACGCTCACCTGCGCGGCGAGGTGGCAGACCACCTCGGGGCGGCGGGCCGCCGCCCGCTCGGCGAGCGCCGGGTCGCCGACGTCCATCTCCCACAGTTCCAGCCCGGGGCGGACGGTGCCGCCCGAGGACAGGTCGTCCACGCCGATGACCTCGTGGCCGTCGGCGAGGAGCCGGTCGACCAGGTGGGATCCGATGAAACCGGCCGCGCCGGTGACGAGTGCGAGCACCCGAGAACGATACGACGCTCAGCCGCTGCCGGTCTTCTCGGCGTCACCGGACGCCTTGATGTCCCCGCAGATCTCCTCGATGCGGCCGAGCACCTTCGCGCGCAGGTCGGTCGGGGCCTGCTCGCAGCCGCAGGACTTGTTCACCAGCTTCTTGACGGCCTCTTCGAGGCCGTACTCGCGCAGGCACGGGCCGCACTCGTCCAGATGCTGCTGCACCTCGCCGCAGCCGCCCTGGTCGAGCTCGCCGTCGAGATAGGTGTAGACCCGCGCCAGGACCTCGTCGCAGGGGGTCTCGTGGTGGTCGCCACAGCTCATGGCTCACTCACCCTTCTCGTTCACCGCGCCGCGGCACGGCGCGGTGTCCGGCATCTCGGTGTCCGGCATCTCGCTGTGCGGTACGCGGCAGGCGCGTTTCCCGCTCACTTGCCCGCTCACTCGGCGCCTCCGCCCGTCCGGGTGAGACCGCGCTCCTCGGCGTAGTCCTCCAGCATGCCCCGCAGCTGGCGCCGGCCGCGGTGCAGGCGGGACATCACCGTGCCGATGGGCGTGCCCATGATCTCGGCGATCTCCTTGTACGCGAAGCCCTCGACGTCGGCGAGGTAGACCGCGATGCGGAACTCCTCCGGGAGCTCCTGCAGCGCCCGCTTCACGTCGGTGTCGGGCAGGTGCTCCAGGGCCTCGGTCTCGGCGGACTTCAGGCCGGTGGACGTGTGCGACGCGGCGCGCGCGATCTGCCAGTCCTCGATGTCCTCGGTGGCGGCCTGCTGCGGCTGGCGCTGCTTCTTGCGGTAGGAGTTGATGAACGTGTTGGTCAGGATGCGGTAGAGCCACGCCTTGAGGTTGGTGCCTTCCTTGAACTGGTGGAAGGACGCGAACGCCTTGGCGAAGGTCTCCTGGACGAGGTCCTCGGCGTCGGCCGGGTTGCGCGTCATGCGCAGCGCGGCAGAATACAGCTGGTCCAAGAACGGGAGCACGTCGCGCTGGAACCGGTCGCGGCGCTGCTCCACGGTCTCCGTGGTGCCCTGTACCTGACCCACCCCCTCGGCTGTGGCGCCGCCGGCCTCGGCTAGGCCGGTGACGTCGTACCCCCCAGACGATAGCGGTCCGCGCGGCCCTCCCACGCGGACGGGTGGGCGCGCGTCGCCGCGCGGGGCCGCGGTTCCCGGGCTCCGCCGCTGGTCGGCAACGGCTGTGGTCATGGGTGTGCACCTCCGGTTTCGGCCTGTGAGACGGTGCAACACCGAAGGGGCGCCGCCGATTCCCCGGGACGGGGGGTGACGCGGCGGACACGGGCCGCCGCGCTCGTCCTGCAGGGCCCGTTCTGTACGGAGGGTGACGCCTGACATAACGGGGAAAGAGTGACATACACCGCAAGAACAGGAGCAAACGTGCACCCGGTGCTGTCGGCGCGAACGTCCGAGCCCACCATCGCGAGCCTGCGCGACATCTCCGGGGAAGGGACGGGCGGCGCGCTGGCGCGCTACTGGACGTTCTACTGGGCGGTCGCCGCCGCCCAGCTGACCCGGTGGCTGCCGCGGCGGCCGTCGCGCGTGCTGGACATCTCGGGCGGGCGCTCCGCCGCCCAGGCCGCCGCCGCGCGGCACACCGTCCTGGAGGTCATCGACCCGGCCAGGGGCGACGGGCGCCGCACCCCCGACGCGCGGCCGGTACCGGACGGGCCGGTAGCGGACGTGCCGGTACCGGACGGGGCGCCCCGCGCCGAGGGCGGCACCATCCCGATCATCGGCGACACCGGCAGCCTCACCTTCCTCGCCGGCGGCTCCGTGGACGCCGTGATCGCCGAGAACCGGGTGCTGTCCCGGCACCTCGCCACCGAGGCCACGGTCGCCGAGATCGCCCGCGTGCTGCGCCCCGGCGGCCGCGTCCTGCTCTGCGTCGACTCGCTGACCCTCGGGATGGCGCTGCTCGCCGAGCGGAACTACTGGGCGCACCTGTCGGACGTCCCGAGCGCCGAGGTCGTGCTCATCCCCTGGCCGGACGGGCGGATCACCCGCTCGTTCTCGTCCCACCAGCTCCGCGAGCTGCTCGGCGACGCCGGCCTCGAAGTGGAGTGGATCCGGCCGCGCACGGTGCTGTCCCCGTCGACCGTCGAGCACGTCCTCGCCGAGTCGCCCCGCGCCCTCTCCCGCCTGGTCCGCACCGAGCTGACCGCCACGGAACCGGACGAGTCGCTCGGCGTGCACCTCCTGGCGAGCGCCAGGAGGAAGTGAGCCGGCCGGGCCGGGCTAGCGCCGCCGGTCGTAGCGGGCCTGGCAGGTCACGCAGCGCGCGGCGTCCGGACGGGCCTCCAGGCGCCCATCGGGGACGGGCTCGCCGCACGCGACGCAGCGGCCGTACGTCCCGGCGCCGATGCGCTCCAGCGCGGCCAGCACACCGGCGCGGTGCCGCTCCAGCGCGTGCAGGGCGGCCTCCACCCGCTCGACGGCGGTGAGGCCGGCCCCGGCGTCCGCGGCGGAATTGTCACGCTCGGGGCTTTCTCCCCGGAGAATGGCGATGGACCGGTCCAGATCCTCGAGCAGGGCCTCAAGGCGGGAACGGGCTACGGCGGTGTCCACGACGCTGCGAACTCCTCCCGGCAGGGGGACCCGGGTAATGCGCTCCGGTTCCGGGCGGTTCCGGCCGGTACCGCGTTCCCGGCGCCGGTCAGAACAAACCGTCGGAATTGCTGCCTGTACCATCCCCGGAAAGCGCCGGTTCTATGAGCTCCGGTCCGTTGTTTCGCACGTTGTTGACCGCTTTCGACACCGGGTAGGCGTCCATTGTCCCGGCCATCGCCGGCACCAGCAGGCTCCGGACCTGCTCGGTCTCGGTCAGCGCGGGGTCGAGCCAGGCGTCCCAGCGGTCCGGTTCGACGATCATCGGCATCCGGTCGTGGATGCGGCCGAGGTCGTCCGGCGCGTCGGTGGTGATCACCGTGCAGGTCCAGACCCACTCGCCCGGCGCGATCCCGCCGGGCTGCTCGGGGCCGTCCTCGGGCGCCCGCCACAGCTCGTACAGCCCGGCCATCGCCATGCCGGCGCCGTCGTTGGGGCGGATGAAGTACGGCTGCTTCTGCGGCTTGCGCTTCTTGGCCCTCTTCTCCCCCTCGGCCGGATCGGGCGCGCCGTCCTGGTCCCGCAGGGCGTACCACTCGAAGTACCCGTCGGCCGGGAGCAGGCAGCGGCGCCGCGCGAACGCCCGGCGGTAGGACGGCTTCTCGTGCACCGTCTCGAACCGCGCGTTGATCATGCGGGAGCCGATGGACAGGTCCTTGGCCCACGACGGGACGAGCCCCCAGCGCACCGTCCGCAGCTGCCGGACGGCCGCCTCCTCCTCGGGGGCGTCCTTCGGGCGCCGGTTCAGGACGACCGGCACCTGCTTCGTCGGGGCGACGTTGTAGTCGGGCTGGAGGTCCTCTTCGACGGCGTCGAGCTGCACCTGGAACTCGTCCAGGAGCTCCTGCCGCGCCCGGGTCGTGGCATAGCGTCCGCACATGGGTCCCATCCTGCCGTGCTTGAGGTGCGAAGCGATGGGCATGTAGCGGGTCATGCGACCCTTCACGACGCTGGCGCGCCCGTTCGTGGCGGCGCCCTACATCATGACCGGCCTGGAGGCCGTCCGGGAGCCGCGCGAGCGCGCCGAGCAGGTGGGCCCCGCGCTGAAGCCGGTGGCCGACCGGATCGAATGGCTGCCGAAGGACCCCGAGACGCTCGTCCGCATGGAGGGTGCCCTCAGCCTCGGCACCGGTGCCCTGCTGCTGACCGGGAAGTTCCGGCGGCTGACCACCCTCCTGCTGGCCGCGCAGCTCGTCCCCGCGCTGGCGACCGAGCACCGCTTCTGGACCGAGGACGACCCCGAGCGCCGCGCCAACGAGCGGTCCCACCTGCTGAAGAACGCCGGCCTGTTCGGCGCGCTGCTCATGGCCGCGACCGAGCCGCGCCGCCCCCCGCGGACGGCGGAACTGCGGCGGATCGCGCGGGAGACGCAGATCAAGGGCGGCGCCGAGGCCAAGGCGCTGCGCCGGGAGGCCGCGGCCACGCTGCGCGACGCGCGCCGCGAGGCGGCCCACCAGGTGCGCACCGCCCGTGCCGCGAGCGGGCGCAAGGCCGCGAAGAAGGGCGCGAAGCAGACCGCGAAGGCGGCCAAGGTCGCGAAGGCCGCCAAGTCCGCCGCGCCGGCGAAGTCGGTCACGGTGAAGATCGCCAAGCCGGGCGGGCTCACGGGCAAGGGCCGCAAGCGGGGCGGTCCGCTGCAGAGCCTCAAGGCCGGTGGCGCCAGGGCCGGGGCCGCGTTCAAGCTGGGCCGGGCGTCCAAGCCGGGACGCGCCGCGCGGGCCGGGCAGACCGTCAAGGCGGGGACGGCCACGCAGGCGGCGAAGGCCGTGAAGGCGGGCAAGAACGTCAAGGCCGGGACGGCGGCGCAGGCGGGCAGGGTCAAGCAGGCCGTCCGGAGCTGACTTCCCGAAGAGAACCTTAAAAGAGGCTCAAATCCGTTGAACCGAGAGCCGGGGCGGTCCCGTACTGCCAGTTGACTACGGTCTTCCAGCCCGTCCCCCCACCACCACGGAGACCCCCCGGCCATGGCAGTTCCCGGATCGACCGGTCGCCAGACCGGCGGGTTGCGGAGCCTGCTCCGCCGTCCCGGCGGAGCAGGACCGGCCCCGCGCCCCGGCGGGGCCGGCCGCGACGACGAGATCGTCGCCGAGCTCTACCGCGAGTACCACCGGCCGCTCCTCGCCTTCGTCCTGCGGCTCACCGGCGGCGACCGCCAATGGGCCGAGGACGTCGTCCAGGAGACGATGATCCGGGCGTGGCGCAGTGCGGACCGCCTCGACGACCGCACGTCCTCGCTGATGCCGTGGCTGGCCACGGTCTCCAGGCGTATCGTGATCGACAATCGGCGGCAGCGCGAGGTCCGGCCGCCCGAGGTCGGCGACGGCCCCCTGGAGAACCTCCCGATGGCGGACGAGATGGACGGCTTACTGCGCAAGGTCGTGGTGGCGGAGGCGCTGGAGTCGCTCTCCCCCGCGCACCGGCAGGCGCTGACGGAGACGGTGCTGCGCGACCGTACGGTGAACCAGGCGGCCGAGTACCTCGGCATCCCGGTGGGGACGGTCAAGTCCCGCGTCTACTACGCGTTGCGCGCCCTGCGCGTCGCCTTGGAGGAGAGGGGGGTGACCTCATGAGTTCGCCGGTCGAGCACACCGACGTCGGCGCGTACGCACTCGGCCTCCTCGAAGAGGGCGACCGGCGCGCCTTCGAGGCGCACCTCCGCGCGTGCGGCAGGTGCCAGGCGGAGCTGACCGAGATGTCGGGGACGGCGAGCGTCCTGTCCGCGCTCGGCGAGGCCCCGGCGGGTCCGGCGCCGGTGGCCGGTCCCGGCCCGGCGCAGCCGCAGCCGGCGCCGGTGATCGACATGATGCGGCGCCGCCGCAAGGAGGAACGCCGGTTCCGGCGCGGCGCCTACACCGTCGGCGGCGCGGCGGCGGCCGCCATGCTGGCCGTCGGGATCGGCGTCGGGACGGTGCTCGGCGACGACGGCGAGGCCGTCCGGCGGCAGCCGCCGCCCGCGGCGATCACCGGTGAGCGGTTCCAGGCGACGGACGCGGGCACGGGCGCGTCCGGCACGGTCGGGCTCGTCGACAAGGGCTGGGGCACGCAGGTCAGCCTGGAGCTCCGCGGCATCAAGGGGCCGCTGAGGTGCCACTTGGAGGCGGTGTCCGCGACCGGTGAGCGCAGCGTCGTGGCGGGCTGGCGCGTCCCCGAGAAGGGCTACGGGGTGCCGGAGCAGCCCGACCCGCTGGTGATGCAGGGCGGGACGGGCCTCACCCGGCAGGAGATCGCCCGGTTCGAGGTGCGGCTGGAAACCGGCGGCACGCTGCTGACCATTCCGCTGTGACCTCCCGCTGAGCGATCCGCCGGGCCGCTCCCGGCCCGATAGCCTTGGGTCATGCCCACTCCGCATTGGTCCGCCCCGGTCGCCCCTGCCCCCGTGGACGCGACCGTGTCGCTGCCCGGTTCGAAGTCGATGACGAACCGCGCGCTGGTCCTCGCGGCGCTCGCCGGTGCGCCCGCGCGCATTACGCGTCCGCTGCACAGCCGCGACACGGTGCTGATGGCCGACGCCCTCCGCGCGCTCGGCACCGGGATCACCGAGGACGCCGCGGGCTGGGAGGTCCGGCCGGGCGAGCTGCGCGGGCCGGCGCGGGCGGACGTGGGCCTCGCCGGGACGGTGATGCGGTTCCTGCCGCCCGTCGCGGCCCTGGCGTCCGGCGAGGTGGCCATCGACGGCGACCCGCGGGCGCGGGAGCGGCCGATGGGCCCGATCATCACCGCGCTGCAGGCCCTCGGCGCCCGCGTCGACGACGGCGGGCGGGGCGCGCTCCCGTTCACCGTGCACGGGACGGGCTCGGTCAACGGCGGGCGGGTCGTGATCGACGCGTCCGGGTCGTCGCAGCTCGTGTCGGGCCTGCTGCTGGCCGCGCCGCGCTTCGAGAAGGGCGTCGAGGTCAGGCACGAGGGCCCGCCCGTCCCGTCGGCGCCGCACCTGGCGATGACGGTGCACATGCTGCGGGAGGCGGGCGCGGCGGTCGAGACGGAGCCGGACGTGTGGCGGGTCGCGCCCGGCCCGCTGCGCGGCGGCGAGTGGGCGATCGAGCCCGACCTGTCGAACGCGGCGCAGTTCCTCGGCGCGGCGCTGGTCACCGGCGGCCGCGTCACCGTGCGGGACTGGCCGGCCGAGACGATCCAGCCGGGTGACGCGCTGCGCGGGCTGCTCACCGCGATGGGCGCCGAGGTGTCGCACGGCCCGGACGGGCTGACCGTCCGCGGCTCGGGCGGGCACGCGGGGCTGGACGCCGACCTGCACGAGGTCGGCGAGCTGACGCCGGTGCTGGCGGCCGTCGCCGCGCTCGCCGACTCCCCGTCCCGGCTGACGGGCATCGCGCACCTGCGCGGCCACGAGACCGACCGGCTCGCCGCCCTGGCCACCGAGCTCAACGGGCTGGGCGGCGACGTCCGGGAGCTGCCGGACGGGCTGGAGATCCGGCCGCGGCCGCTGCACGGCGGTGTCTTCCACACCTACGACGACCACCGGATGGTGATGGCGGCGGCCGTGCTGGGCCTGGCCGTTCCCGGTATAGAGGTAGAGAATCCGGGCACCGTGGGCAAAACTCTTCCGAACTTCACGGAGTCGTGGGCGTCCATGCTGGCGCCCGCCTGACGGCAGGGACGGACCACTGGCCAGACGAACGCACGACTACGACGAGGACGACGTCCGGGTACGGCCCGGCCGCCGCGGGTCGCGTCCGCGCACCCGCCGCCGTCCCGCGCACGAGGACGCCTCCCCCGGGTTCGTGATCGCGGTCGACCGGGGCCGGTACCGCTGCCTGGTCGACCCCGGCACCGGCGACGAGCGCGGCGTCACCGCGATGCGCGCCCGGGAGCTCGGCCGCAAGGGCGTCGTCGTGGGCGACCGGGTGGCCCTCGTCGGCGACGTGTCCGGGGAGCCCGACACGCTGGCCCGCATCGTCCGCGTCGAGCCGCGGACGTCGTCGCTGCGCCGCACCGCCGACGACACCGACCCGTTCGAGCGGATCATCGTCGCGAACGCCGGCCAGCTCGTGATCGTGACCGCGCTCGCAGACCCCGAGCCGCGGCCCCGCATGATCGACCGGCAGCTCGTCGCCGCCTACGACGCCGGGATGGACCCGCTGCTCTGCCTCACCAAGGCCGACCTCGCCGACGCCGCCGAGCTGGTCGCCGAGTACGCGCCGCTCGGCGTGCCCTACATCGTGACGCGCCGCGACGAGCGGGGCGGCCTGCGCGGCGGCCTGGACGAACTGCGCGGCCACCTCGCCGGGCGCACGAGCGTGCTCGTCGGGCATTCGGGCGTCGGCAAGTCGACACTGGTGAACGCGCTCGTCCCGGACGCCGAACGGGCGGTCAGCCACGTCAACGCGGTCACCGGCCGCGGCCGGCACACCTCGTCGTCGGCGATCGCGCTGGAGCTGCCCGGCGGCGACGGCTGGATCATCGACACCCCCGGCGTGCGGAGCTTCGGCCTCGCGCACGTCGAACCCGCCAACGTGATCAACGCGTTCGAGGACCTGGCCGAGGGCGCCGCCGAGCGCTGCCCGCCGCACTGCGACCACCTGCAGGAGAGCTGCGGGCTGGACGGCTGGGTGGCCGGCGGGCACGCCAGCCGGGCCCGCCTGGACTCGCTGCGGCGGCTGCTCGCCAGCCGCGAGGGAGAGGCCGAATAGCCCGGAATCTCCGGGCTTCGCGTCGGTATCGTCTAGCCCCATGGTCCAGGTTGTGGCGGGGCGCTACGAACTCGTGGAGGTGCTCGGCCGCGGCGGCATGGGGGCCGTGTGGCGGGCCCGCGACCGCACGCTCGGCCGGGAGGTCGCGGTCAAGGAGGTGTCCCTGCCGCAGGGCCTCGACGACGCGCAGGTCGAGCGGACGTACGCGCGGACGTTCCGCGAGGCGCGGTCCGCGGCGCGGCTCGACCATCCCGGCATCGTGACCGTCCACGACGTGGTGGAGGAGGACGGCCGGCCCTGGATCGTGATGAGCCTCGTCCGGGCCGACTCCCTCGACCGGGTCATCGCGCGGGAGGGGCCGCTGGCGCCGGACCGGGCGGCGGCGATCGGCCTCGACCTCCTGGACGCGCTGAACGCCGCGCACGCCGCCGGGGTCGTGCACCGCGACGTCAAGCCGGGGAACGTGCTGCTGCCGCCCGGCCGCGCCGTCCTCACCGACTTCGGCATCGCGACCGTGGCGGGCGACGAGACGCTCACGCAGGCCGGGGCGATCGTCGGGTCGCCCGCGTACCTGGCGCCCGAGCAGGCGCGCCACCAGAGGGCCACCCCGGCGTCGGACCTGTGGTCGCTGGGCGCCACCCTGTACGCGGCGGTGGAGGGCCGCCCCCCGTACAGGCGGCCCGACGTGTGGGGCGTGATGGCCGCCGTCCTGTCCGACGAACCGGACCCGATCGAGCGCGCCGGGCCGCTGACCCCGGTGCTCCAGGGCCTCCTCCGCAAGGACCCGGAGCAGCGCATGGGGTCCGCCGAGGCCGAGCGCCTGCTGCGCCGGGTCGCGCACGGAGCCGCGGCCGGCCCGCCCGCGTTCGCCCCGCCCGGCCCCGGGC